>CAZDGB010000121.1:0-19107 GCA_964504645.1 uncultured Planctomycetaceae bacterium
GGTTGATCACCGACGCGACGGTATCGACCAGAAAATGCGCGGCGACCAGGGCCAGCAATAATCGCACTATGTGAACCTCAGCAGAAGCGAATCGCAGATGGCGCAGAGTAAAACGGGCGGAGGATTATTGCCACAAGAGACACAGAACTCACAAAAATGTTCTGCTGAAATGACCCGTGTGACTTTTGTGGCGGCTCCTGCATTGCCTGAATCTGCGGTTCCTGTCTTTCTGCCGCGTCTCACGCCGGACAGCCGCTGCCATCGGCGGCTTGCGGGATATCCTCCGCGACGACCGTGAACGCCGACGCGACGACCTCCGGGATGCGCGTCAACCGCCGCGTGCGGATGTCGATGAAAGCCCAGTTGGTCGCCGCGGTCACGAGCCGGGCGTTATCGGCGGCGCGAACGATGGCGTAACGGCGGAGCGAGGAAATCTTCTTCATGTCCGCCACCCAGGTGCGGACGACGATTTCCTCGCCCGCGTGGGCCGGCTGCAGGTATTCGATCTGATGCGACCGCACGACCCAGGCGAACTGCAACGCGAAGTAGCGGTCGGTCGTCCAGCCGACGGCGTCCGAATGGGCGACCGCCGCCGACATCATCCAGTTTAGATACTCGACGTTGCTGACGTGCCCGAGGCCGTCGATCTCCTCGGGCCTGACGACATGCCGGTACTCGAACAACGCGGTCATCAGGCGAGAATTTCCTGCACGACGCGGGCCGAGTGGCCGTTGGTGATCTGCTGGGCGCGGCCGTTGTTGAAGTAGATCAACTTCGAGTGGTCGAGTCCCAGCAGTTGGAAGATCGTAGCCTGATAGTCGTTCGGCGTGACGACGTTGACAGCGGCCTTGTGGCCCACTTCGTCGGTCTCGCCGTAGACCATGCCGGGCTTGATGCCGCCGCCGGCGAGCCACAGGCTGAAACCCTGCCCGTTGTGGTCGCGGCCGGCATTGTCGTCGAGGGTGCCCTCGCAGACCGGCAAGCGGCCGATCTCGCCGCCCCAGTGCACCAGCGTGGAATCGAGCATACCGCGCTGCTTCAAGTCGGTCACCAGGGCCGCCGAGGGCTGATCGGTCCGCTTGGCGATGCTCGGCAGCGCCCCCTTAATGCCCGTGTGCGTGTCCCACGGCTGTCCGCCGAGGAACAGTTGCACGAACCGCACGCCGCGCTCCACCAGCCGGCGGGCGATAAGGCACCGCGTGCCGTATTCCCGCGTGGCGTCCTGATCGATGCCGTACAACTTGTGAATGTGTTCCGGCTCCTGAGCGATATCCAACGCGTCCTTCGCCGCGGTCTGCATCGCGGCGGCGAGTTCGTAACTGGCGATACGTGTTTCGAGATCGGCCTCGCCCGGATGTCGCGCCAGATGCCGCTGGTTGAGCGATTTCAAAAACGCGAGATTCTGGTCCTGCACCGCGCCGCGAAGTTTCGGCGGCGCATCGAGATTCAGAATCCGCGGCTCCTGCGGACGCAGCACCGTCCCTTGGTACAGCGGCGGCATGAAGCCGCTCGACCAGTTGTGCGTGCCATCCACCGGATGGCCGCCGGGATCGGAGAGCACCATGTACGCCGGCAGGTTTTGCGCCTCGCTGCCGAGTCCGTAGACGATCCAGCTGCCCATCGTCGGCCGGCCGGTGACACCCGCGATTCCGCCGTGGAAATAGCGGATGGAGACTTCATGCCCGTTGTGGCCGGTGTGCATCGAGCGGATGAGACAGATATCGTCAACGATGCCCGCGGTGTGCGGCAAGAGTTCGGAAATCTCGGTGCCGCACTGGCCCCGTTTCTCGAATTTCCAGGGAGTGCCGAACAGTTTCTTGCTGGCGCGGTTGACGAAGCTGTAACCGACCTCGCCGTTGTAATCGGTGCCGTTCAAACGGCTGAGTTCCGGCTTCGGATCGAACAGATCGACGTGCGACGGCCCGCCGTGCATGAACAGCGAGATCATCGCCGTGGCCTTCGGCGTGATGTGTGGGTTGCGCAGCTGCAAGTTGAGGGGTAGATTTTCACCCGGCTTGCTCGGTTCGCCGGCGAGCAAGCCGTCTTCTTTGAGCAACTGCGTGAGCGCGAAGGCGCCGACGCCGAACGCCGATTGGTTCAGGAATTCGCGTCGCGATTTCGGAAGCGGTTCAATCCACATAGAGAAACTCGTTGGAACTGAGGAGTTGCTGGCACAAACTGGTGAGAGCCGTCAATTCGCGGTCCGGAACGTCTTTCTGACCGGCGAGCAATTTCAACTGCTGTTGCAGGAACAGACACGCCCCTTCGAGTTCGCCGGCGTCTGGCAATCGCTGATAGACATGTTGCCACACGAACGCGGCCTGCTGGGCGAGCGACGTCGCGTTCGGACCGTGGAAGTCTGCCTCTGAATTCCAGGTGTCGAGCGGCGTGCCGTCCGCGGCGGACAACGTCAGCGTGACTTGCCAGTTGAACGAATCCGACGTGACGTGTTCCTTCCCGTCGACGACGAAATCGATCGTGTCTCCGGCCGAGACGTCGAACGCGGCGACTGGAGTTTCCACGGCGCCGTTCTTGGCGGACCATTCGCCGTGCAATCCCGATTGGCCGCCGACGATGCGGGCCCGTACGCCGTCGCCGTTTTCGGAACCGTGATTCAACGCCCCGGCGACAACCAGCCGGCCCGCTTGCGGCGCGGTCCACCGGCGGATCGGCAGGAAATTCGGATTCTCGCCCGGATGCCCGCCCTGAGCGTGGAGAATCACCCAGCCGAGTTGTGGATCGGGAACCGCGGCGCTCCCCTGCCAACTGGAGCCGGAGAAGTACGGTAGCGATTTAAAGTTCGTCGTTCGTTTCGCCCCTTCGTCGTAGCCGCCGTAGCCGAACTGCCACGCTTCCTGATGCCGCGGGAATCGCTGGACAAATGCCGCCATCAACGCCGGCGCGAAATCGCCGGGCGTTTCCAGGCGGACGCGCTGGGCCAATAGCTCGGCGTGCTTCAGGCTGAAATCGCTGTTCATCAGCATCAGTGATTGCTGCGCCCCGGTGCTCGGCACACGGCGCTCGCAATTCAGCATCATCTGCGGCGCGTCGAATGTCGTCAGCATTGAGAGCGGCTTCGACCGGCGAACCTGCACGTAAACGCTCCGCCGCGGCGCATCGTCCTTCACGACGACCTGGCCGACGGTGTCGTCTTCGACGGGAATCGACGAGCCGTACATCCGGTCGTTCAACCGACCGGCGAGAGCCAGGGTCCGATCGCGGAGCGTCTCGGCATCCAACCGTTGCAGCGGGAACTTGGCGTACAACGCGTTCTGAGAATCGAGTTCCCGCACGCGTTCGGCGAGATCGCTGCGAGCCGTGGTCGCCTGGCGATACGCCGTCGACGACATGAGCAGCCGGTGAAACTGCTTCAGGCTCCACTCGAGCCGCGGCAGTTCGGTCGCCATCCAGGTCAGCAATTCGGGATGCGTCGGCCGTACGCCGAGGACGCCGAAGTCGCCGGGCGTATCGACGATGCCGCGGCCGAAATGATGGAACCAGAGCCGATTAGCCAAAACGCGGCCAACCAGCGGATGCGTGCCGTTCGTCAGATGTCTGGCCCAAGCCGAGCGGCGGCCGGAGTTCGGAGCGCCGGTCGACGGATCGGGAATCTCGAAGCGGGCTCCATCCGCCGCGGCGATCGTCAAATCGCCGGGACGCACGGCCTGCTTCGGCTGGCGGTAATCGCCACGATAGAAGACGTGTGTCGGGGGAATCTGGCCGGCGACTTCGCTCAACACCGGAACGAAGTCTTCTGGCGGCCGCTCGGCGGCCTTGCGCTGAATGACGTCGTTGTCCGCCTTGAGTTCATCGGCGGCCTTCTGATTGAACTGGTACAACACGCCGGCGTTGATCTCCAGTTTCGGATTTGTCGCAACCAGTTGCTTCTGCTCGTCGGTCCGTTTGTCGGCCGCCGTCTGGAACGCGGCTTTCAGTTTTTCCCGTTGATCTTCCGGGAATTCGAGCAACGCCTTCTCGAACGCCTCGGCGACGAACTGCGCCGACTTCGCCGCGTAGGCTTCGTTCAGTTTCTGGATTTCGACGTTGACCTCCGCGACTTTTGCACGGTCCGCGTCGGAATAGAGCGAGACAAGCCGTTGGCTCGGCCGCCGCCACTGCGCTGTGCTCAGCGCCGGTTCGAGGATGGCCCGAATGCGGAAATAATCAACCTGCGGAATCGGATCGTAACGATGGTCGTGGCATTGGGCGCAACCGATGGACAGACCGTAGATCGCCGAACCGACGACTTTGATCGTATCGGCCACGACCGCGTTCGCCGGCTCCTGTTCGTTGGATGTCGCTTGCGTGGCGTCGATCACGGTCCGCAGGAAGCCGGTCGCGGACAGCAATTCGACCTGCTCCGGCGTCAGGTTGTTCCACGGCGCGGCGACGAGTTCGTCACCGGCGACTTGTTCCAGCAGAAACTGGTGAAACGGTTTGTCGGCATTGAGGGCGCGAATCACGTAGTCACGGAAATGCCAGGCGAACGGACGCAACGTATCGGTGTTGCCGTCGCCATCCGATTCCGCGAACCCCGCGACGTCGAGCCAATGCCGGCCCCAGCGTTCGCCGTAATGCGGCGAGGCGAGCAACCGGTCGAGCAGCCGCTCATAGGCATCGGGATTGGCATCGATCTCGAACTCCGCGATCTCGCTCGGCTCGGGCAGCAATCCCGTCAGATCGTGATAGGCCCGACGGATCAGCGACCGCCGGTCGGCTTCCGGCGCGAAGTCCAACCCCTGGGCTTGCAGTTTCGCGGCTACAAAGTTGTCGATCGGCCGCGCATGCGCCGCCGCGTGGGCCGGAATCTGCGGTCGGACGAGCGGCTGGAAGAACCAATAGGCCCGCTCTTCCGGCGTGATGTCGATTCCCGGCGGCAGTTGCTCCGGTTCCTGGCGCTGCGTCGGCGCACCGGCGGCGATCCAGGCTTCGATGATCGCGATCTGTTCGGCCGGAACTTTCTTTTCGCCCGGCGGCATCTCGCCCGATTTCATCCGCGCGAGCAGCAGGCTCGCAGCGGCGTTCGAGGAAACGATCGCCGGGCCGGTGTCGCCCCCCTTCTCTGCGAAGCGCTTCAACCGCAGATCAAGATTCCCTTCCGGCTTCTCACCGCCGCCGTGGCAATCGAAGCAGTACGCCTTGAAGATCGGGCGGACATGCGTTTCGAAGTTCGGCGTGTCGGCGGCGCCAGCGACTCCGTTCAGCAAGACCAGGAGCATCAGCAACGAGGCAGAAGAATTCTGGCGCATAGGGCGTGCATTATTTCAGGCGGGAAGGAGCGGCGAGAAGATTTAACTTATCAAACATAGTGCATGAATTCTACCCCTATTTTTCGCAGGATGTGTTCACTTGGCTAGCTCGACGCGTGATTGTTTTTCTCCGAGCCGCGCGGGCACAATGGCGGCCCGTTGTTGGTCCTTCTTGAATCGAAGAGATGAGTTCTGTTCTGGTGGAAGATTCCCAAACACGCGCCGCCGCATCGCCCGCGACGATCCTGGAAGTCCGTGTGGTGACCGGCACGGGAGGCGGTCCGGACAAGACGATTCTCAATTCGCCGCGATTCCTGGACCCACACGGGTTCCGGACGATCTGCGCCTATTTGCATCCGCCCGACGATCCGGGATTCCAAGTCCTCCGGCAACGTGCAGAGGAAGCCGGCGCTCAACTCGTCTCCATTCCCGATCGCGGGCCGTTCGACTTCTCGGTGGTACGGAACCTGATCCGCCTCTGCCGCGAGGAAAACGTGGCGGTCTGGCATGGTCACGATTACAAGAGCAACTTCTGGGGATTGTGGGCCCGGCGTTTCTGGCCGATGCGGCTGATGTCGACCGTGCATGGCTGGGGCGTCCGCCATTGGAAATCGCCCCTGTTCGACGCGATCGATCTGTGGTCGCTGCGATCGTATGACCGCGTCATCTGTGTGTCCGATGACCAGGTGGAAACCTGCTTGCGCAGCGGCGTGCGGCAGCATCGGCTCCGGTTGATCGAGAACGGCATCGACGTCGAACAGTATCGGCGTAATCAATCGACCGCGGCCGCGCGGCAGCGGTTGGGATGGCCGGAAGAAGGATTGTATCTTACTGCGATCGGCAGGCTGTCCGCCGAGAAAGGCTTCGACCTGCTGATTGAGGCCGTGAAACGACTGAAGGGCGAATTTCCGAAATTGCGGTTGGCGATTGCGGGCGAAGGTCCAAGCCGCGCGGCGCTGGAAGAACAAATCAAGCACAGAGGTTTATCGGACACCGTGCAACTGCTGGGAATGTGCCAAGATATCCGGCCCGTTCTCGAAGCGGCGGACCTCTTCGTCTTGAGCAGTTTGCGCGAGGGACTGCCGAACGTGGTGCTGGAGGCGATGGCGATGGAAACGCCCGTCGTGGCCACGCGCGTTGCCGGTGTACCTCACGTGATCACTGACGAGCACAACGGCCTGTTGGCCGACACGGAGAGCGTCGAGAGTTTGGTGACCGCGATCCGGCGTTGCCTATCCGATGCCGAATTGCGGAGCCGGTTGGCTCGAGCCGGTCGGGAGACGATCGTCCGCCGCTTCAATTTCGCCGTGCGGATGGATCGCATGCGGAAGATCTACGAGGAATTGCTGCGAGTCCGATAATCTCGAACTCGCTCGACTTGGAATTGATGGAACGCATGGCGGATTCGGCGACTGCTAACTCCTCGGTGACGATTGACGTATTGCGACGTCCGGATTTCGACCGCGCCCGCGAGGATTGGGATTCTTTCACGCGGTCGTATGGATACCCCGGCTACTTTCACCAACTGGCCTGGGGAAGCGTGCTCCACGACGCCTTGGGGCACGAACCCTATTTTCTGATCGCTCGCCGCGATCATCGCGTCACGGGTCTCCTGCCGCTGGCGCTCGTTCGCAGCTTGCTGTTCGGACGCTTCCTGGTGAGTTTGCCATATCTCAACACGGCCGGCGTGCTCAGCAATTGCCCCGAATCGGCGCGGCGTCTGATCGATCGGGCCGTGGAACTCGCTGATGAACTACAGGTCAAGCATCTCGAACTGAGGCACGAACGAGAAATCGAACATCCGTCATTGACGGAGCGGATGACGACGAAGGTGCACATGCGGCTTGCGCTGCCGGAGACGCCCGAGGCGCTGATGTCGAGTTTCAAATCCAAACTGCGGAGCCAGGTGAAAAAGTCGCTGGCGAACGGGCAAACGGTCACTTGGGGGCGTGAGGAATTGCTGGGCGATTTCTACGCGGTCTTCAGCCGGAACATGCGGGATCTCGGAACGCCGGTTTATCCGCGCCAATTGTTCCGATCGATGCTGCGATCATTTCCGACCGAGGCGGAACTGTGCATCGTTTACCAGGAGCGTCAGCCAGCCGCCGCAGCACTCCTGGTGCATGGACCGGGCACGACCCAAGTCCCGAGCGCCAGCACGTTGCGGGAGTTCAATCCGACGAACGCCAACATGCGGCTGTATTGGCACTTGCTGGAACGTTCCGTCTTGCGGGGACAGTCGACGTTCGACTTCGGACGCAGCTCCGCCGAAAGCGGCCCGTACAAATTCAAAGAACAATGGGGCGCGCGGCCAGATCCTGCTATTTGGCAGACATATCGCCGCGCCGGTACGTCGAACGAACTCCGCCCGGACAACTCGAAATTCCAGACCTTGATCCGCGTCTGGACCATGCTTCCCATGCCGGCCGCCAACTTTCTCGGCCCCTGGATTGTGCGAGGAATTCCCTAAGCTCGAGCAGACAAAAAGGGACTCATCGAAGTTTTTCGATGGGGCGGTTTGGAACGAATCGCGAATATCGGGAGAATTTCCGGGATCGTCGTTGACAAGCAATTTCCCGAACCTTACGATCAGCCTAAGTTTGACTAGGGCCAGTCTCGATTTGCCACACTGCAGCAAGGAATCGCCGCCCAAAGCGGAGGCACAAAGGAGTTCTCAGTATGAGATTGACCAATATTATCGCGTTATTTGGGGCGTTGTTGTGTGCTGGGTCCACCCTTCAGGCGGCTACCCTCGGCGGAGAAATCAACGACCTGTACAACACGGGCATGAGTACGCCTTGGAACTCGGCAACGCAGACCCCGCTAGCCGGTTCGGACTCTCCGGCTGGTACGGCCAACAAGGTGACGGACCCGCACTGGACCGTGGATGCGCCGGGCACGTCCCACGACGGACAAGCCGCTACGCTCAGCGAAGGAACGGGCAAGTTTTCTGGCCCGTTAGCGCTTCAGGACCAACTCGCTTACGGTGGCGTTAATCAAGTCAGTGATTCGCAATGGATCACTTCGCCGAACTACCCGGCCACGACGCCTCTGACGCCAAACCCCAATCCCGCAGGTTTGTACGTTTACACCACGACGTTCACCACGACGGCGTCCCTGGCCACGATCGATATTTCCGGCTTTCTGCGAGCTCCTTCCGGGACGATTTCGTACCAGCTGAACGGCGGACCGATTGTCTCTCTCGGAGTCCGCCCAGCCAACGGAACACCCAGCACCAGCCCGCAAGGCTTCAATATCACGGGCACCGGCGGCCTGACCAATACGCTGAAGTTCTACTACCAGCAACCTGCCAGCTTCACGAGCAATTTTGCGGGTATCCGCATCCAGTTCTCCAGCGCGACGTTTACGCCCGAACCGTCTTCGTTCGTGCTGGGCGCTCTGGGCCTCTTCGGATTAGGTGTGTTTCAGGCGCGTCGCCGCCGGACGACCGCTCTTCGCCAGAATTAGTTCCACGCCTGCCCGGTCAATCAGAATCCAATCGGCCCAAGTCTTCTTGCAAGGCTTGGGCCGATTTATTTGACCGTGAGGGGCCGTTCGGAAACAATGAACGGTTCTGTTGCACTTCCGCTCAGCTGTTACCTCGCAAAGGTATAATGCCAGGCAGCGGAAAACGGGTCAGGCAGCATCCCCTTATGAGATCTGCCGTCGCTGGCGCCAGGCATTTCGGAACATGCCCAATTTCAAACGTCTGACGATTGTCCTCCTCGTGCTGATGCTGGCCGGCGGAACTCTGCATGGAGTGCATTTCCTCCAGCAGGGTCGCCGCGTGGAAAGCCTGGAAAGCGAACTGGAACGCACGCGTCAAGGAGAAGACCCGCAGCAGCACATCGCCACCCTGAAGCGATATTTGCAGGCGCGCCCGAGCGACACCGTTCGCCGATTCGAACTATTGGACCTGCAGGCCCGGCACGCCTCCAATTCGGACGTGCTCTTCAACGTCTATCACCAGTATCAATCGCTGCTGAAAGCGGACCCGGACAATGCCGAGCTGCGGCAGCGTGTACTGTCTCTCGCGCTGCGCGCGGAGGAGTACGACGATGTGCTGAGTCATCTGGAAGTTCTGGCGGAACGTACGGAACTGACGCCGGAAATGCTGCTCTGGAAGGCCAAGGCTCTGCAAAAAATCGGCGATGTGGACGGGGCGGCGTATAACACGTATCTGAAGATTATCGAAATCGATCCGACCCAATTCGAAGCCTATGTGGAACTGGAGACGATCACGCGCAAGGGCCGCGAAGCCGAGGAAAAGTCGGGCTTCTGGATCCGGCAGATGACCGAAGCCAACCCCCGGTCGGCCAAGGCGTTTCTAGCGCAGGCCCGCTACTTCATCGAGTTGCATAAGCTGCCCGAGGCGCTCGCTGCGGCGGAAACCGCGCTGGAACTCAAGGAACTCCCGACGGAATCCGTCCTGCTGTGGTCGGATATCGTGGCGCTTCAGCGCGAGGAGCAACCGGCGGCGGACGGACCTTCGGTGCAGGATCGCGACGAGCAGCTAACCAAACGGCTGCACGAGGCCTGGAAGGCCGATCCCGGTGAAGGAAAATTCGCGGCCAAATTGGCCGAACTGGCTCTGCGTCATCAACGGACGGATGAAGCCGAGCGTCTGCTGCGGAAAGGTTTGGACCAGTCGCCGGACGATCCGCTCCTGCATTGGGAACTGGCCGATCTGGCGATCACGCAGGGAAAACTCGACGAAGCGCGGACGCTCGCTACCAAGCTCACCGTGGCCGGCGTGCAACGGGGGCTCATCGAATATCTCCGCGGGCGGATCTTTCTGCACGACAAGGAATGGTACGAGGCGGCGAAATGCCTCAGACGCAGCCGGGATGAACTGGTGACATCTCCCCGGCTGGCGGCGCAGGCCGATTTGTATCTCGCCGACTGTTACGAAGAATTGGGCGAGGATGAAGACCGACTGTCGGCATGTCGCCGCGCGGTGCAGTTGCAGCCGCTGTTCGTCGCCGCGCGCGAGCGTCTAGCTCGCGCCCTGCTGGCCGTGGGCCGCACCGATGAAGCGCTGGGAGAGTACCGGAAGATGCTCGACATGCCGGACGCCCCCATACACGGCTGGACGCCCGATGTCGGCTGGTCGGCCGTGGCAAAACTGCTCATCCTGCGGAACCTTTCGCTGCCTGAGGGCGAGCGGCATTGGGAGGATATTGATCCGGTCCTGAAATCTCTCGCCGAGGCGGCTCCGGAATCCGTCGATGCCGCGCTCTTGAGCGCAGACATCTGGGCGTCGCGCGGCCAGCTCGGTCCCGCCCGCGACAAACTCATGGAGAGCGAGGTACTCGGCCGCAAAGATGCCCGCTGGTGGGTGGCGCTCATCAATCTCTCGTTGCGGGACGGCACTCTCCAGCGGGCGCAGACGGAGTTGCGCGAGGCAGAAAAAGCCGTCGGCGAAAATGTGGAGTTAAAACTGCTCGAAGCGTCCCTGGTGGTGCACGGCAGCAGCGAGGGGTACCTGCAGTTGGCGGAGATCGGCCGTGCCGCGAAAAAGTGGCCGACGCCCGACCGCGTGCGGTTGCTATATCAACTCGCGGAACTTTATGCGAACGTGGGCCGCGCCGAGGACGCGTTGGCCGCCTATCAGGAAATCGCCCGCCTGACTCCGAAGGATGTCCGCATCTGGCAGCAATTGTTCGACAGCGCCCTGAACCGGAACGACGTCGCCGCTGCGCAGAAGTGCCAGGCTGAGATGCGAAAAATCGAGGGACGCGAGGGATCGAGCTACCAGCTCGCGCAGGCTCAGCTGAATTTGCGCGGCGCAGGGACAGGCGATCAGGATGCGCAGCGAGGCGAGGCGCGAAGCATTTTGACCAAACTGCAGGTTCGCCGCCCGCGATGGTCGAGAGTGGCCTGGACGCTCGGCTCGTTGGACGAGCTCGAAGACCACCCTCTGGAAGCCGCGCAGAATTATCAAAAGGCATTCGATTTGGGCGAGCGCCATCCAGAGCTGATGCGGCGGGCCCTCAGCTTGTCGCAAGAACTGCACCGCTACGATCAGGCCGAGGAGATGATCCGCCGCTGGGAGACGACGCCCAATACGCCCATCTCGCCGGAAATCAATCGGCTGGCGGCGGAGGTTTCCCTGGTCCGCCAGGAGCCGCAGCAGGCGCTGCTGCGCGCCGCGCGGGCCGTCTCGGAAAACTCTTCCAACTTCGAGGACCATCTCTGGCTCGCGCAAGTTTATCGCGCCGCGGGCGACGTCGAACGCGAAGAGACGGAGTTGCGAACGGCAGTCCGACTGGCGCCATACGCCGGCACCGCCTGGCTCGCTTTGACGCAACAGCTATTGCGCAATGATCGCAAGGACGAGGCGGAAGCGATCATCGATCGCATCCGGACCGAAGCGCCGGAGGATCGTCAGCCGCCGATTCTGGCGCTGTGCCTCGACGCGCTCGGACAGTTTCCCGCGGCGGAACGAGAGTACTTGCGAGCTTTGGAACTGGTGCCCGAAGATCGTCGACTGTTGCACGATGCCGCCAGATTCTTTCAACGCACCCGCAAGCTGGCCGATGCCGAACGTTACTGGCGGAAACTTTTGTCATTGAACGACCGCGGCACCGCGGCCGAGCGCTGTTTCGCGCGGCGCGGCCTCGCGATGGTGCTGACCATGCAGGGCGACTATGCGAGATTTCGCGAGGCGGTCTCGCTGGTAGATAAGAATCTTCAGGAACTGCCGCGCAGCGCAGCCGATTTGCGGGCCAAGGCCTCGCTCTTGACCCGACGCGGAGATCCCCGTCAACGGCAAGAGGCGCGCGACTTGTTCACCAGGCTTTCCAAGGAAGAGCCGCTGACAATTTCGGATCAGGCGTTGCTCGCGAGCCTGTGCGAACTCATCGGCGAACTGCCCAAGGCGCAGGAAACCTGGCAGGCGCTCGTCGCCTCAGAGACGTCGAATCCGATCTTTCTGGCCGGCTATATCTCCGTATTATTGAAGCACCATGCCGAATCCGGGGCGGATATCTGGCTGGAGCGGCTGCATCAGGTCGCGCCCGACTGGCTTACGACGGCTGAGTTACAAGCCGACTACTGGCTGCATGATCTCCAGATCCAGAAGATCGTCGACCTGTTTCAGCAGCGGATCGACCGCGAGCAAGAGACGGCGGCGCGAGCGCGGCGCTGCGTCGAATCGGCGGCAACGCTCGAACGCCTGGCGAGAACTCGGCTGCGCGATCGCGTGAAGCCGGGCGATCGTGCAGAACAGCGCCAGGAATTGCTGAGGACGGCCGAGGCGCATTTCCGCCAATACGCCGAGCTCGATCCCAGCAAGCAGCATGTACTCGCGGCGTTTCTGGCCCGCTCGGGCCGCCTCAATGATGCGCTGGCGCTGTTTGACGAAGCTTGGTCGACGGCGCCCCCCGCCATCGTGTCGTCGCTGCTGGCCAATTCGCTGTCGCAGGCCTCGGCCCCGCCGGAGACCATTGCCCGCGCGGTCGAGTCCCTCGCCGCCCGTCTGCCGGCGCCGCCGCCCGTAAGCATGCTGATCGATCTCGGCGCGCTCGAGGAAGCGCAGCAGCATTTCACGCAGGCCGAGAAATATTACCGCCAGGCTTTGACGATCGATCCCAACAACGTCGTTGCCCTGAATAATCTGGCGTTTTTACTCGCTCTGCAAAACCGGAGTTTGGACGAGGCGCTGCAATTGATCACGCAGGCCATCAATCAAGCCGGCCCCCTCCCCGCGTTGCTCGATACCCGCGCGCAGGTGGCGCTGGCCAAGGGAGATCTGGAGTCCGCCCGAATCGATCGCGAAGCCGTCGCGTGGGAAACGTTGACGCCGGCGGCCTGGTTTCGCCTGGCGATCGTCTATCAGCAACTCAAAGATCAGCGGAGCATGCGCGAGGCAGCGGTGCGGGCCCAAAATGGCGGCCTGGAGCCCACAGACCTGCACTACTTCGAGCGTCGCTTCTTCGCCCCGATCATGAAAGCCGTGGAAGATTCGGCGTGACGGGAGACAGGAAGTTCCGAATTCCAGCCATTCAAGTTCCCATCGAATTCCAAATTTCAAATTTGAAATCAAGCGATTCGGCTTCTTTCTTCTTTTGGAATTTCGTCGTCTTTGGTACTTGTTGGGTTGGAAATTCGGAACTTGACCGGAAAGGACTTCGAGCATGCTCGCCGGTGAACGCGTCCTGCTGTATTCCCTTTCGCTCGCGCTGGGAGCGTTGCTGGTCCGGGAGCTCATCCGGCCCGAGACGACACCCGGTCCCGCACCCGCCGCGGCGGCGGGGAGCGGCAATCCCTGGCAGTTGACCGACGCCAACGGCAAGTTGCGGCTCAGCGCCACGCTGGAAGCCGAAGGCGCTCCGAAGCTGGTCCTGTACGACGCGCAAGGCCGTCCCGGCATGGAGTTGAAGCTCGGCATCGACGGCCAGGCGCAATTGAATCTCACGCGCGAGACGAGCCAGTTGCAGTTGGGAGTCGACGAATTGGGCGCCGTCGCCTGCCGGTTGCATGCCGGCGATGCCCGGCAGCAGATGGTCGTGCAGCCGTCCGGCGCGGCGGAATGGCGGCTCACCGGCAAAGGGACCGATCCGGAAGCCATCGTCCGCCTCGATCCCGCCGGCATCGTCTCCTGGGAATTCATCCAGGTCGGACGTGCGGGGAAAATCTCCGCTGCGCTCGATCGCACCGGACAAGGCGCGCTGCAACTCATCAGCGAACGGAAAACGTTCGCTCAGATGTTTCTGGCGGCGAACGGCGAAGTGGAAATGGGCGTCGGCGGCGGCCCGCACGGCATCGAAGCGTTGATGCGGACCGACCAGGTCGGCGCCGCGGAAGTCGCCCTCTCTTCACCCCATCATTCCGGCGGCCCGCGGCTCTCGATGCTCCCGTCCGGCGAGATGGGCATGCGGGTCCTGGGAACGGAAGGCCAAACCGGCCCCGTCATGCAGATGTTCAAGGACGGCAGCGCGGAAATCACCATCGTCGACACGAAATCGCAGCGCGGGCCGGTGATGTACCGCGGCACCGATGGCGCATCGCTCGTCGGCATCCGCGGCGACAAAGGCTCTCCCGGCCCGCGGCTATACCAGGGGCCGAAACTGGAATCGTTGATTTCGATTCCCGGCGTATCCGGCTCGCAGATCGGCTTGTACGGCGATCCGGCCACTTCCGCCTTCCTGGTGATCGCAGGTTCCGACGGCAAGCCGACCCATGTCTTTCCCCCCGAAGCCGCCGCGCGGTTCGCTCCGAAGACCGAGGAATCCGAGGAATCGAAACCGGACGACGCGAAATCCGCCGAGGCGAAGAAAGCCGAGAAGTAGGGGGTCGTCTTCTGGTCCGCCGCGCATTACGATAGCGTCACGCAGAGATTCCGAGCGGCGCGGAGTAATGAGAGGACGGGATCGCGGTGGCATGGTGGAGTTGAACGGCTTTCCGCCCAAACGGTCCCAGATTCCATGCGCACCTCGCGGCGCGACCCGCTTGGCCCTCGTTTTCCTCGCCGTGGCGAGTCTTGGCCCCTCTGCCCTCGCACAGCCGGCCGGCCCGCGGTTCGTCCAGAAAGTACCCGGCGCGGAGAGCGGAGTCTACATCAAGTGCGATCTGCAGCATCGCTTCGCGGATCCCGATCTGGGCGTGACGCAGTTCGTCTCCCGCGCCGTGGACGGCGGCTGTCAGGTCGTCTTCGTCTCGCCGTCCGTCCCCACGGACAACAAACAAGCATTGTCGCAATTCCTGCAAGAGATCGAGGGCGTCCGCGCGGCGTTTCCCAAAATCATTGTCATCCCCGTATTCGCCTGGGTCGTGCGCACGCAGCGAGAATCGGCCCAGGCCATGATTGTGCTGCCGCCCGGCGATGACCACGACCGGCGGTTCGTGGAACTCCCCAGCCAGCTCATTCGTACCGGGGCCGGGACGTCGGCGTCGAACGCCGTGGGCCAATCGCTGCGAATTCTCTGCCCCGCCGACCGGCCGGTCGATGAGTGGCCGGTTTTGCTGTTCGATGAGGCACAACCCGGCGTCGACCTGCATGCATGGGCCGTGGAACATTTCACCCCCGGCGATTTGTGGAGCGACCCGAAGAAAGCGCAGCGCTCCATCGGACAATTCGGCCTGCTCGATCGGTGGGACCCGGCAGAGCTGCGCAGCGGCGGCGACTGGGACAAACTCCTGGCCCAAGGCTGGAACAGTTGGGCCGCGGCGGAAAGCCTGGAGTTCGTACGGGCCGCAGGTTCCCGCACCAAGCCCGGCGAGTTCACCGAGACCTGGCTGCGAGCCGCCGACACGTCGCCGGCAGCCGTGGTTGATGCCGTGCGGCGCGGCTCGTTCTACGGCGTCTCGGGGGGCAGCGTTCGCGACGTGAAGTTGACCGTGACCGCCGCGGGGCTGTCGCGTTCCGCCGTCGCGGGCGAGACGATCGACGTTCCGGCCGGCACGCCGCTGAAGTTGCAGTTGTCGCTGACAGTCCCGGAAAACGATTTCCGAGGGATGCCGCATCGCCTCGACGGCGTGGAGTTGATCCGCGTCACTTCAAGCGACAGCGACATCGTCGTCAAAGATCAGCCCAGCGCCGGCCGCCATGTGTTGACTTACGAGCTCGATGCGCCGGACGGCGGCGTGCTGTTTCGCGCGGTCGGTTACCGCGTCGTCAAAGATGGCGCGAACTACGGTTTCTATACCAATCCGATCCGCGTGGTTGTCGGCGGTCAATGGAACCGCCCCGCTCCCGCACGCGCCGCCACCCGCTTGCTGCCCGAAGCCCATCTGTTTGTCGTCTTTGGGTTGCTGGTCGTCCTCTCGGCCCTCGCCGTCGGCGGATATCTGGCGTCGACGGGGAAGCTCGTCCTGCTGTTCGGCGATTCGCTCGACCCGTTCATCGAACTCTGGAAGACCTCCGACCTGCGACAAAATCTGCGCGACCTTTTTCCCAGCCGAGGCCGGCGCCAGCAGCATCGCGCAAAACAGGTGATCGGCACCGCGCTCTCCGTCTCGGAATGCCGCTGGCTGACGTCGGCACTGATCGGACTGGGGACGATGCTGGGCGTCGTCGCGGGCGGCTTTGGCTGGCCTTCCGCCTGGAGCATTCCCGGAATTCCGACCGGCACGATCACAGGCGTGATTTGCGGTTTTGTGATCGGAACCGCCGTCGCCGCGGCGTCGCGCTGGCAGGCCGGCATCGCGTTCTGGACTTTCATGACGTTGCGCATTGTCGCCGCGCAATCGGCCGAGAAATCGTTGCTGGCGTTTGTGCCGGCGGCGTTGGCCCTCGCGTGGATGGCCACCGTCGTGCGCGAGCCGCTGCGGTCGGGCGCCGTCTTCTGGCCCGCGGACGCGCCGCTCTCCGGGTTGCTCGGATTGTTTCTCGCCGTTGGCCTCTCCGCCATCGTGGCGATCGTCTTTCCCGGTGTTGCGGGGGATATCGCGTTGCTGCTGGCCTGCTCGGCGATCTTCGTCTGGCGACTGGCGAATTCCCGCTCGTCCGCGACCTGGCGAACGTTGGCCGTCGCGATCGTGGCCGTGCTGTGGTTCGGCGGACTCCTCTGGTCCACGCCGCAAACCGGCGAAATCCCGTCGTGGGGGATGATTCTGCATGCCCTCGCGGAGTCTGTCGGCATCGCGACGCTGCTCGCAGCGAGTCTGCCGCAACGCACCGATGTCTTCGGCGCCAGCCTGAGCCAGGCGGCGCTGGCCATCGTGCTCAGCCTAGGATTCGCCGAGCCGGTGGCGAGCGGTTCCCCGCTGCTAACCGCCGCGGCCTTTCTCGGCATCGCGGCCGTGTTCCTCAACGAACCGGCGTTTCCCTGGAAACTGTCCGGCGCGATTGCCGCCGCAGCGCTGGGCCGCCTGCTGTTGTTCTCGCCCGAACAGGCCGGCTCGTGGCTGGTCGGCGGCGTGGTTTGCCTGGTCTTCAGCGTCACCAGCCGTCATCCGGTTCGTACGACCTGGTTCGTGCTCCCCTACGTCCTCGCCGGCGGATTATGGGCGATCCGGCAATCGGTCGAAGGGGGTTGGCGCCAGGTCGACGACGAGGGGTTTGTCACGCTGCTCCAACACGAGTTTGCCGCGCTGAAAGCGATCTGTCCGGACCCGGCGCGGGCGATGAACATCGCCGGCGAATTCGCCGTGCTGTTCTGTCTGACAGCGTTGTCCGTGCTGTATTGGCCGCTGAGAGCCCGCACCCACGGCGACGTCTTCGACGGACTCGGCCGCCTCATCTGGGCTAGCTTGCTCCTGTGCGTCTTTGCGTTCGCCTGCCAGTTGCGCTGGACGACTTCGAGCCTCATCGCGTGGATGTCGCTGATCGGATTGTGGGCCGCGAATCTCCCTCCGACGGCGTGGGCCGCACGACCTTCCTCTGACTCACTAACTCTCGAAGACCGAAACTGGAATCGCTGGCGGCTGTTTCTGGGCTGCGCCGCCGTCGTCGTCGCCGGACTGATCGCCTACGGTTCGCTGGTGCCGTTCCAGTGGCGCGAAGTCTCTTGGCATCAGGCCGTGCACGACTTCTGGCGTCAGACGCAGTTTCAGCAAATGTGGCGTCGCGTGAGCAGCGACCGGCTGGTGAATCTGTTCCTGACGGTCCCGCTCGGATTCTGCCTCTACGGCAGCATGGTCCTCGGACGCCGCGGCATCGCCCCTCGCCTCTGGGCCGTGTTCGAGGCCTGGCAGGCGTCGTGCTTCGTCAGCGTGCTGGTCGAAATTTCGCAGTACTGGTCTGCGAAACGCGTCGCCTCGGTCGACGACGTCGTGGCCCAAGCGATCGGCGCACTCGTGGGGATCGTGGTCTGGGTGCTCGTTGGCGAGCGGATCGTCGGGCGTCTGGCCGCTACGCATTCTCACGACGGCGAGGCCCGCTGGACGCAATTGCTGTGGCCGTATCTGCTCGGAATGCTGGTCTTCGCAGTGATGCCGGCCGGCCTGCCAGTCACGTCGCCCAAGCAGTTGTACGCCCATTTTCGCGACGGCCGGCTGTCGGTGCTGCCGTTTGCCGACAGTCCGACCTGGCCCGATGTCGCGCACGATTTCATCGTCGGCGTATTGATGTTCGTCCCCATCGGCCTCTGGAGCGCCGCGGCGTTCCGCAAACCGGGCACGCCGCTCCGTTCGTTGTGGGCGGCGACCGCGTTGGGAACGGCGTTCGCCGCGCTGGTGATGACGGTCCGCGCACTCTGTTCCGTGAAGCAGACCGATTCCTCCTGGCTGCTGACGGGACTGCTCGGTTCCGTGCTCGGAGCCGAGTTGCTGCGCTACTCCGTCTACACTGCGGCGAACCGCCGCGCGAATTGGAAGGCCGGCGTAGCTTGGTGGGCGACGAGCTTCATCTACGCAGCGCTCGTCGCGGCGCATTTCCTGCATCCGTGGGTCTTCGACGCCGCGCCGGAACAGATCGCCGCGGGCTGGAAGACGTTTCTCGGGACGCCGTTCGCCGGGTTTCACTCGGGCGACGACTGGCAACTCATCGATCAGGTCTTGCGGAAGCTCGCCTGGTTCGCCGCGCTGGGGGTGCTGCTCGGTCACGCCGTGTGCCGCACGAGCGAACTTCGCGCCGTCCGCGTTATCGGCGTCGTGTGCGCGCTGTTGCTCGCGGCGGGCGTTTCGCTCGGCATCGAAGTCGGCCAGTTGCATCAAACCGCGCGCACGCCGGAATTCACCGATGTTCTGATATACTTCGTTGGAGCCTGCCTGGGCCTGTGGCTGAGAATGGCCTGGATCGAATCGTCGCGAAGCGAAGGAGCGTTTACGCTGCCAGCGAACGCGCCACCCACGCTAACGGCTGCGAGCCTCTTGCAGACGGCACTGGCGCTCGGCGTCGCGCTGCTGTTGTTCGCCGGACTGGCGCTGGTGTTCCTGCGGCGTTGAGTCGCATCGTGCGGGAGATGGATGTGAC
>CAZDGB010000122.1:0-19100 GCA_964504645.1 uncultured Planctomycetaceae bacterium
CACTTCGGCACCGGCAACTACAACGAGATCACGTCCCGGCTCTACAGCGACGTGAGCCTGATGACGTGCGACGAGGAGCTTGGGGCCGACGCCACCTCGTTCTTCAACGCCATCACCGGCTATTCGCAGCCGCAGCGCTTCCGCAAAATCGAAATGGCCCCGCTCGGCCTGCGCGACAAGCTGCTGGAAATGATCGAGCTGGAAATCTCGCAGCGGAACCAGAATCAAAAAGCGTCGATCTACGCCAAGCTGAACGCCGTCGTCGACGAAACGCTCATCGAGGCGTTGTACGCCGCGTCGCAGGCCGGGGTGAAAATCCGGCTGAACGTCCGCGGCATCTGCTGCCTGCGGCCGGGCGTGCCGGGACTGAGCGAGAACATCACCGTCACCAGCGTCGTCGACCGGTTCTTAGAGCACAGCCGGATTCTGTATTTTTACCACGGCGGCGACGAGCGGATGTTCATTTCCAGCGCCGACTGGATGCCCCGCAACCTCGACCGCCGCGTGGAACTGCTCGTGCCGGTCGAAGATCCCGCGGCGAAGGAACGGCTGCTGCGAATCCTGAAAATCCACCTGCAGGACAACGTCAAAGCCCGCCGGCTGACTTCCGAGGGCTCGTACGAACGCGTCAAACCGGGCGCCAAGTCCGACCGGATTCGCAGCCAGGAAGTCCTCTACGACCGCGCCGGCGAAGAGCTGGAGGAAGCGCAGTCCGCCTCGACACTGACCTTCGAACCCCACCGCGCCCCGGAAAAAGACTCGTGATTTAGCGGGTGGCCGGGGCTGGAGCCGCTTTGGGCGAAGCCCCGGTTGTGACACGCGTCACCGGGGCTTCCTCCCATTGGTCCAGCCCCGGCTACCCTGCGCAATTCGTCGACCGCCAACGCATCACAGCGAGTTCAAAAACGCCACCAACGCCTGCTTGTCGCTCGACGACAGCGCCTGATACGACAGCTTGGCGTTGATCGCCTGCCCCGCGTGCTTGTTGATGGCGCTGGCGTAGTCCGCCTGGCGGATGCTGCCGTCGTGCCACAGCGAGGTGTTCAAACGGACGCCCCACAGCGGCGTAGTCCGCATCCAACTGCCGGGGATCGGCTGGCCGTTGCTGTCGGTTCCCTGTTGCAGTTGATCGCCCGCGGCGCCCATGTCGTGCAGCAGGAAATCCGACCAGGCTTTGAACGTGACCTGATTCAGCGCGGCCACGGAATTCGACCCGGTCGTCCACGTTTCCTTGTGGCAATCGGCACAGCCGCTGTTGGCGAAGACCTGCCAGCCGCGATTGACCTGCGTCTTCGTGGAGGTGGTCGTCGGCGGATTGCTGGCCGGCGGCGCGAGAAGATTCATGAAGTTGGCGAACTTGGCGACGTTGCCGCCGTCATCGTTGAGCCGCGGCGCCGGATTGCCGGTGAGCAGCGCCTGATTGTTGAACGGGGCTTCTTCATTCGGAAAGAACGGAGTCGTGATGCCGTTCTCGCGCAGATACGCCTCCGCGGCGAACGACGCCGCGTTGGGATGCTGCGACTTCTGGCCGACGCGGCCGACCCGCAGGCCGCCCGCCACGGCGTCCGTCACCATGTTCGCCTTGCCCGCCAGGTGCGGCGCGAAGTTCTGCTGCGCGACCTGCTCGGCTAGGATATCCTGATCCGGAACCGCGCCGACCAGGCCGAGTCCTTGCGTCGTCATGGAGCGGCGTACGGCGACCGTGATGTTCCGCGGCACGGTTTCCGCCCGAAACCCGGCGATCGCGCTGACTTGAATCACCGGTCCGCCCGCGCTGACCTGCGCCGCGGAGGCCAGACCGATGATGTTGCTCTTACGGGTCGAGCCCGCGCCGTTCGGGTGACATTCGCCGCAACTGCGGCCATTGAAGATCGGCCCGAGCCCTTGGGCGGGCGTCAGCACCACCCCGAACTGGGTCTGACCGGCACGGAACGCGCTCGTTTCCACCGACGTCAATCCCTTCAACGACGTGGTGGTCTGAGCCACCCCCTGTTGGGCCGATCCGACGACCACCACAGCCCCGCAGAACAACCAGCGACAGACAGAAGAGACAGACGGCTTTTTCACGCGAGCATCCCGTAGCTGAAGTTTCAATGGTCCCGAAAATCCTTAAATCTACTATTCTCGCCAAACATCCCTGATCGCGTGCGACACATACTACCCATACAACCCATATTGTCAATCTTGAATTACCGTTAGGTATTTAGCGTTAAAAAACACTTTGAGCGCGGTCTGAAGCGGGCTGCGGAGCTATTCCTACGAGGCTTTCAGGGCTGAAAAAGAGCGGTTTCCCGTACGGGGCGCATTCGCCAGCCGCGTACCAGGAAGAGAGCCTGTAACCGCGGAACGTCACTCCGCGTCGGCGAGCGGCAGCGATTCGACGGGCGAGAGTTCGCTATCCAGCGGGAAATCCGCTCCGGACCCGCGCGGCGCGGGACGCAGCACGCCTTCCAACTCACCCGTCTTCCAGTTCCACAGGCACACGGCGCCGTCGATGCCTGACGACGCCAGCAGATTGCCGCGAAAACTCAGCCCCGAAACGGCACGCTGCCGGCGGAGCGTCTGCTCGCAGTCTCCGGTCGCGACGTTCCAGAGCCGAATTGTGCCGTCGCCGCTGCCGGAGGCCAGCGTCCTTCCATCCGCGCTGAACGCGACGGCGAACACCCAATCGTCGTGGCTGCGCAGCACCTGCACACTCTCGCCGCGTTCGCTTTCGCGGAGATGGATCAAGCGATCGTAACCCGCCGTCGCGAGGTGGCTGCCGTCCGGACTGAATGCGACGGCGTAGACGTCGGCTTCATGATCCGACTGCACGGCGAGTTCCGCGCCGGTCTCCGCATTCCACAATCGCAGTGTCCGATCACGGCTCACACTCGCCAGCGTGTGGCCATCCGGCGAGAGAGCCAGCCCAGGAATCGGCCTGGTGTGACCCGTCGCGGCGAACAATTCTGTAAAGTCGTCGCTGCGCAGCGCCCGCACCGTGCCGCCGTCGCCCGCCACGAAAATCCGCTCCCCGTCCGGCGAGAACACTACGCCGTGCAGATCGCCTTCGTCGTCGCGCCATTCGCCGCGCAGCGCTCCGTCTTCGACGTTCCACATTCGCAACCAGTCATCAGTGCCGATGGTCGCCAGCATCGTTCCATCCGGCGACCACGCGGCCTGAAAGACCCACCCGTCATGCGCGGCCAAGTTCAGAGCAGAATTCTGGACGAATCCATTCGACCGTGGCTGCGAAATGATGCCAGAGATTCCGATCACCCTCCCCCACACGCGCACCCGCCCCGCCCCGTTTCCCGTGACAACACGCAAGCCGTCCGGTGAGAATTGGGCGAACGTCAGCGCCTGTGTGTGAATCGGACGCAGGGCCATCAGGCTCGCTTTGCGGGCCTTTCGCAGCGGCTGCACGGTGACCTGCGGATGCTGCGCGAAGATCGCGGCCAGTTGCTCGTCCGGCACGGTGGAATCGAGCAGATACAACTCCTTCAGCCGCGGCAACCGCAGCACCCGTTCCAGCCCCACCGCCGTCACCGCCGTGCCCGTCAGGTCGATCCACTCCAGCGTCTGCAATCGCTGCAGATTGAGTTCGAGCCACGCATCGTCGATGTCCGCATCGGCGAGACCGACGCCGATGATCTCGTCGAACCCCTGCATGCGGTCTGCGCCGAGCGCGTCGCGGAGCGGTTGCGGGCCGACGGGCCGCAATTCATAGAACCCGTGCCGGTTGACGACGTCGGCGAGGAATCGCTGCTGGACGGAGTTCCGCACCCACGCGCGCAGCCCCAGCACCACGAACGCCGCCAAAAGTCCGATCACGCCGAGGCGCAACAGCCACCGCCGCGCAGCCGGCTTCGAGAGCCCGAACATGGCGTGCACTCCCACGAGACGCTGTTCGGCCCAGTGTACGCCCGAGGCGAATGCGGCGTTGGAGGTTTTCGCAGAATCTCAACGGGACGGCCGGTTCAATCGACGACCGCGCGGGCAGCGCGCGTCGGGAACGTGTAGCCGCAGTCGCAGAGTTGTTTGCGGACATGCAGCGTGCGGCGGCACTTCGGGCATTGCTTTTCGTAGCACGCCAGTTTGGACGTGGTCGCTTTGGCTTCCGCGGCCTGTTTCGCCTTCACCCGCAAATGCTGCTTGTGATCGGCGGCGTTCATCGCGCATTGCGGATGCACGCCGGACGGCGAATAACTGACGTGGCCGCAGACCGGACAAGGGGCGCGCCGTGCGGTTGCAAAGAGCGGCTTCGGCTTCTGATGGTCCGGTTTCACTGGAGATCCTCTACAACGACCGACAGAAACGATCGCCGAGGTCAGGTGCTGCGATTAATACCGGCCGCCTCCGCGGCGTCCTCCGCCTCCACGATCTTCCCGCGGCCGCGCTTCGTTCACGGTCAACTGGCGGCCTTCCACCATTTTTCCATTGAGCGCGTCGATGGCGGCCTGCCCCTGCTGGGCGGAGGACATCTCCACAAAGCCGAAGCCCTTGGAACGCCCCGTATCGCGATCCAGGATGACCTGGGCCGACTCCACTTCGCCGAATTGCTCGAACATGGTCTGCAGGGTGGAGTTCGTTTCGGAATAGGCCAGATTTCCGACGTACAGTTTCTTGGTCATCAGACTCTCTTCTGAATGGAGCAACGGGGTCTCCCTCCATCCTAACAATCGTGCGGTGAACTTGATAGCCGCGGACCGCGATTTGCTTCAATTCCTGCCAACGCAATCCCGTGCGTGAGTGAGATGATGGACAGCGATTTTCAGAATTCCCGGGGGTCGGCCGACGAGCCGATCCAACCGCTCGGCGATCAAGGTATGGACGCTCAGCGACCACTTCGGTCGGTGGAAGAGCTGATTACGGACTTCCATCGCCTCTACGAGCAGGCGGAGGAGACCCGCCGCAAGATGGACGCCGTCATGCGGCAATTGAATCCGCAGGCAAATCGCCACCAAGCGGAGCGGTAATCTCGCGAGCTTGTGACAACACGAATCCGCGTCTGATCGGCTCATCGAATTGTAAGACAGGTGCTTTGTGAAGAATGCGCTGAAGGCGCTTGACAGTGCCTCGCTTCGTTCTTACGTTCGTATCGCTCGCCCGGCAGTTTTGACGCACCCGCCCCACATTGCCCAGCCAACCTACCCCTGCCCTGCCTGAGGAACACCATGCGTCTGCGCCCCTGTTGGTTTTCAATCCTGCTGCTTTCGTTCACTCTCGCGGGGAGCCAACTCTCCGCCAGCCCGATCAGTATCAATGGCGAGATCGGCGGCGAGTGGGCCGGCGCCACGGTCAAGTCGGTCTTGTTTGACTCCAGCGCGCCGATCGGGAACTTCGGCACGCCCGGCAACACGAATGCCAGCGGCTACGACATCTACACCCGCGCCGATGCGACCTACTTCTACGTCGGTCTCACGGTCACTCAAAACTACGTCGGCAACAACTTCGCGAACTTGTACTTCGACACCGATCCGGGCACCGGCTCGGATATCGGGTTCGAAGTGACCCTCAACCAGGCGTTCATTCCGGGAGTGCCGGGCTACTACCCCTACACTCCGGGCGCCAACGATATCCACTACGCCGTCCTCCCCGGCGTGATCGAGTTCGCCGTCCCCTTCAGCTTCTTCACCACCGACCCGCTGGGCATCGGCTTTCCCGTCGCGACGACGGCGGTCCAATTGCGGCTGAGTCAGGCGTTCGGCTACAGCGTCGCCGGCGGGACAACCTACGGCGACGACCGGCTCGGAACGCTCGATATCCCGACGGCTGCGGTGCCGGAGCCCGCGTCCCTGGCCCTGTGCGGCATCGGCGTCGCAGGCTTCGCGTTGTGGCGGCGTCGGAAGCCGGCGTAACCCGTTGGAGTCCCGGCTTTAGCCGGTCGACGGCTCGCCCTGCCAGACTTCGATGATCAAGCCATCCGGGTCCGCGATCTGCAGGAACTGACCGTCGGACGGCGTGATCACGTCCACGTTCTGCTGCGCGAATCGCCGGGCGGCTGCCTCCAGGTCGTCGACTTCGAGCCACAGGATCGGCATGGCATGCGTCGGAAACTCCGCCGGGCTCCGCGCGGCCGCGTTCGGCATCAACGTGAGGACGAGCGTCCCCAGTTGCAGCCACGGACATCCGTAGCCCGGATCATCGGTCGGAAACGTCGTCGCCCCCAGCACGTCCCGATAAAATGCCTCGGACCGCCGATGATCGGTACAGGCGATGGTCAGGGCTTTGAATCGGAAGGACAAGTTGGGGGGCGCCATCGCGTTCTCCGCGTGTGCTCGACGGGCAGACTCTACACCGCCGGGTAGAGTTGCTGGAAAAGCTTCAACTCCGAATCGTCCTTGAATGCGGCGGCGGCGGCCGCCGCTCGCTGGTGCTCGGCTCGGGCCTCGTCGACGCGTCCGGCAATTTGGTAAGCGAGGGACGCGCACCCATGAGCCGTCGCACGATCAAAGTCGGTCTGTTGTTCGGCCGCTTCGGCGCTCAAGCTCAGACACCGTTCCGCATGGCGCACCGCGGATTCCGCAATTCCTGCCTTGGCATACGCGGTGGCCAACAAGCACTGGGCCCGCAGATGATTTAATGGATTCCCCGCTTCCGACCAGTGGAAACAGGCGCCGTGCGCTGCGTGGATCATCCGTTCGACATCGGCAGGCGACAGGGCTTCCGCTTCAACAAGGTCCCACGCCAGGTTGTTTAACTCCACCGCAAACCAGCGGTGTGCACGCGCGATGTCGAAAGGGGGTGTGGTCACGGATCTGCTCCTGCTGGACGGCCCGGCGATTGTCTCGCGATGGAAGTTACTCCGCCTCTGCGTCTCCTACAATGAGACAGCCGCCGCGAGCCGCTGGAGACACGGTTTGAAAATCCATAGCCAGGCGCGGCGTCAGTCAACAGAGACAGCGCCGTGTTTTTCCAGCAAAGTCACCAGTTCTTTCGGTCGCCCGTCTTTGGCCCAATCCAAGGCGGTCCGGCCGGTTTTGTCGCGCACGCCGAGGGTTTGAGCCGCGCCGGCTTGAAGCAGGGCTTCACAGATCTTCAAGTACGCACGCTGGGAATGCAGCATTCCCAGGCAGGCAATTAAGGGAGTCGTGCCATCCCGGCCGGAGATGGTGTTGACGTCCGCCCCTTGGTCGATCAGCCGTTGAACGATTTCCGGATGTCCGCCGGAAGCCGCCAGAGCGAGCGCAGTGCTGCCGCTTTCCGTTACGGCATTCACCGCAACGGTCGCCAGCAACTCGTCGACCAATTCCAGCCGGCCCCAGCGAGCGGCTTCACCGAGCGCGGTCGCCTCACGTCCCGACGAGGCGAGTTGCCGGATGAACTGCTCGATGGCCTCTCGGTTCCGATCAAACATGGCCGTCTTTCAATACCCGCTCCAGCCTTCCGCGTGATACGGCTTCAGCCGTTCGATGTAGTGCCGGTCGTGTGCGGCCGAGTCGAGAAAGTAATGGTACAGCCATTCCTCGATCGAATCCGCGCACCGTTTGACCTTCCATTGGCTATAGTCGGGCAGGCGCGGCCAGACCGACGGCTGCCCGAAGGTGTAATCGCAACTGATCATCGAATGCGATCCGTCGGGCGCCAACAATAAATGCCAACCGGCGCCGGCATGGCCTTCCACAAAGCCGAGAAATACCACCCGCGACGGATCGGCGGGAAGCCGCCACAGTTCCTCCGGCAGGTCGAGCCAGATCGTATTATGATGCACGCGATCGACGTATGCGTCCGTCTCCACGAACGTGCGGAAAACGTCCGGCACGACGAACCCGTCGGCCTCCGCTTCCGCCACCCGCCGGCGGAACGTGTCCCGGCGTCGTTGATGTTGCTCCGGCGGACGGGGCCGCAGAAAGTACGCCGCCTGCATCGGCCCATAGTGCTGCGGCGTCTTGGTCCATTCACCGCTCTGATATTGTTGAGCCATCTCCTCGATGACGGGCGTCATCGGCACGGGCGGCGGCAGAGAGTCGAAAACCGTCTCCCGCAAATTCGCCGGCAAGCTCGGCAGCGCACCGTCCAGCGGCTCGCCGTCCCACTGCACACGTTGCATGACGTCCCTCCTCGCAGTGAATCGTCCTGGGCGATTGTCCAGAACGTTGCGGCGCGCGGCACTCGCGTCGTCACGGCTTGGCAATCTTCGTTTGCAGCATCGATAGAAAGGCGCTAAACGACTCGGCGACCGGTGTGATCCGATCGGCGCGAAAGCCCGATTCGATGAACGACCAGAGGACCACCTGGCCATTGTCGAGCAGCACGATGTCTTGATCGGCCAGGGCGATGGGAATGTAGTGCGGCGGCAACTCCAGTTCGCCGCGGAACTGCCGCGTCTCCAGCGCCACTTCCGAGAGCGAATAGAATGCAGTGATGGTCTGTACGCCGCTGTCGCCGGCCACGAATTTCTTCTTACTCGGCTTGCCGCCGTTCACGGTCACGAGAAACTGAGCATAGTCCTCGGGAAAACGGAAACCGAATTTCTGGGCCGTGGCAGCGACATCTTCCGGCGTGACTTGCTTGACGGCTGGCGGCCAAGTGAGCGGCTTGTCGGCCATGATCTTCAATTCCTCGAAAGCGCAGGCGGGAAGAGTTCAGGCGGACAAATCGTAATCCCTGCGGCGGGGTATCGCAACAAGTGTTGCAACACGACCTCTTGGATCAGCGCGAGCCGTTCGCTCGGGTCTGGCGGCGCCATTGCTCGTACGTCTCTTCCGACGTCGGCACGGGGCGCTCCCACTCGGGGTGTTCCGCTTCGTAGCGATCCCAGACCGGCTGCATCGATTGAAAGTACTCGCGGTCGATCTCGATGATCCGTTCGATGCCGCTCCGTTCGGAGTGCGTCGCCGCCTGCCAGCCGTCGAGCCCCGCCGCCACCAGTCCGATCGCCGCGCCGATCAACAGAATCGTCCAGAAACAAAGGCGTTCGAACTTCATGGGATTCGCTTTCCAAAAAGGTGTTGTTCCGAACGTTGAGCCGCAGCCGAATTCTTACGTTTGTAAGACTTTGGGCGTGAGTCTTGCGTCAACCGAAATCCTCGGTGAGTGATCGTCGCCGTCAAAGATCATCGCCGCGGCGCTATTCGCCGAGGACAATCTCGCCCAGGCTGCCGGCGTTGGTCGCTTTCATGCCGCGCCATTGTGGGCCCCAGTAAATCCACGACCGCCGGTCGGCCGCCGGCTCGTCTTCCCCGCGGAGGGAGGGCGGCAGCGGCACGTCCTTGTCGACCACTACCACGTCGAAGCCGATCCGTTTTCCCGGCGCCAGCGTCGTCGGCCGATCGGGATAGTGATCGAAGACCTGCACCGCCCACTCGTAGGTGATGATGTCTCCGGCTTGCGTGAAGGCCATCTTCGTCTTCGTCTGTTCCAGGTCGCCGGAGATCAAGAGCGGGTTGGTAGTCTTCGAAGCGCCGAAGACAGGGCCCTCGCCCGGAATGGCGCAATACTGCTGCACGGGCAAAGTTTGCAGGTTGACTCCCTCGAACCAACGATCGTTCTCGCCGTAGAACCGGCCGTCGCGGCGATTGCTGCGTAAACCATCGACGTAGAGCTCCATCCCATCGGTGTCGTCGTCGCTGGTGTGGCCGAGAATCAGCTTGTCGTCGCGAACCACGACCGCCACGTACAACAGTTGCTCGTCGCGGCTGTACCCGACCATAAACGCGCAGCTCAAATCGGGGCTGGTCGCAAAATCGGTTCCCTGCCAACTGGCGGCGCCATCCGGCAGAATCTTCGTGAAAGCGTGACGCGGCATCGCCAGCGGCCAGTCGTCGAGCCGGCCGTCGATCTGAATTCCTTCCAGCACCGGCGCCTGCGCCACGGACTCGCGATAGGGCGGGTTCGGCGCGGCTGAGGGAAGACTCGACATCATGATCGAAACCGGAGCCGGTGCGATCGCTGCCGTCGAGCGCAACGGGTCGCTCCAGACGATGGTCGCCGCGCCGGGCAGCAGCAGGGCCGCCAATCCCCACGCCGCTGCGACCTGGGCGAACGGCATGCGCCGCCGAAACCGCTGCGCCTGCGTGGTAATGTGCTCGAGCCGATTCGCCAGCAGCCGAAACGAACTGATCGCCGCGATACAGGTCGGCGGGCACGACCGTCGCCCGTCCTGAAACTGCTCCGACAACTCGGCGATGCGCACCAGGCTGTGGGCGTACTTGAGCGGATCGTAGTCCATCACCGCGATCACCGTCTCGTCGCACGAGCGTTCGCGCTCGCGGCGCGTTTCCGCATTGGCCCACCAGATCATCGGGTGGAACCACCACACCGTCTGCACGATCAACTGCAACCGTCCGGCGAGAGTGTCTCCGCGCCGCAGATGGACCAGTTCATGCGCCAGGATGGGTTCCAGATCGATGTCCGTCTCCGGTTTCAGCAGGAATTCCGGCAAGACGATCGTCGGACGCCAGAAGCCGAACACCGCCGGCACGGTGGGCAGCTTGGTCCACACCGTGCGCGGCGGACGCCGCATCGACAAACGGTCGGCGAGCGTCCGCACCTGCCGCTCCACGTCCGCCGTCGCCTCGCTCGTTTGTAGCGAGCGTTGGAATCGCTTCCATTTCGTGGATATCCGCCAGGCGATGAGCGCCATCCCGCAGATCCATAGGCCGATCAGCGCCACATAAACGTTGCTGCTCAGCGACGGACCGGACGCAGCGTGTGTCGTGAAGGCCACCGCACTGCGCGAAGCAGAGTTCGGAGTCGTCGCCTCGACCGGCGTCTCCTCCACGATGAAGAATCCGTTGTCGTCGAGGATCGGCCGGGCCATCGGTCGGGCCGCAGCGTTTTCCACTGATTGGGGAGTCGTGCGCTGCAACTGGGAATAGAGTCCGAACGGGCTGCTCCAGATCGGCGGCGTGACACATTTCACGACGACCAGCATCCACAACAGATACGCCAGCCGGGGGCGATGCCGGGCGCAGAGGCGCACGAGGAGCCCGATTGCGGCGGCCGTCAGGGTCACTTGCCAAAGTTGAGTCCAAGCCAGTTCGGCCCAGCGATCAATCATGTTTCTTGGCTCCCTTCTGGTCCGCCCGCTCGAGCATTTCCCGCAGTTTGCGCACGTCGTCCGGAGTCAGCCCCTGCTCCTGGATCACATGTTCCAGGAGCGGCAGCGCTTCGCCGCCAAACAGCCGGTGCACGAAGTCCGCGACGGCCTCGCGAATGACGGTTTGCGGCCGAGTGCGCGGCGCATAGACCAGGCTGCGGTCGACCCGCTCCGACTTGACGTAGCCTTTGGCTTCCAGCCGCCGCAGAAACGTCTGGATCGTCTTGTACTCGACCTCGCGGCTTTCCGAGAGGGCCTCGCACACGTCGCGGACGGTCGCCTTGCCGCGCTCCCAGACGATGCGCGCGACTTCCATTTCCGCCTTCGAAAGCGCCGATTGCGTCGACATGCGGCACTGCTCCTCTCGCTTACAGTTGTACGACACATTAGTCTTACGTCTGTACGCTGTCAACAGCCATCCGAATTTCTTGGGAATGAGCCGCGGCGAATGGAGCGGATGCACCCGTGACCCGTCCGCTGTCAGATGTTCTTGACGCCCCATCGGCGTTGGGTTAATCCATCGAGGTGAGAACGTGGAGTTGGCAACAACTCGGTCCCTTCTCCCCCGTCTCGGGGAGAAGGTGCCGCTGGCGAATGAGGGGGTTGTCTGACGCGCGGCTGGCGGAAAACGGGTCTTCCCCAATTCCACCCGCGTGATCCATCGTCCCTCTCCCCGCAGCGGGGGCGAGGGGACCGGAAATGGGACTTCGCAATGGCGTAGGAACGAAGGAGCGAACCATGTCTCTGACGCTGGCGTTCGTGTCTCTGGCTCAACTGTGGTACCACGCGGGCAAAGAAGCGACGCAGCTCCTGCCGCGGGCTGATCAGGTCCTGACGGCGGAGGACTGGCGATCATTGCAGGAAGGATTTCAGGCTCGGTTGGTGGAGGCGTGGGCAAAGTCCGTCGTTGAAGAGACGGCGGAGAAAGCCGCGAATGAGATCCTCGGCGGCATCGAAGCGATGTTCGACGGGCTTCCGGTCGACGATTTGCCTGCGACGGAAATGGCGATCCACGAGGAGTGCCTTTTTCTTCCCGACGGTACTTTGAGATGCCGCATGATTTTCGATTTCTTCGATGCGCCCACTTCCAAAGGAGGGCTGAGTGAACAGGAAATCGCGGAATTCGTGGAAGCGTTGGACGGCGATCATGAATCACTCAAGGAAAGATTTCAGGACGATATTTGCCTGGTTCCTCGGCAGGCCGAACATCACGACGGCAGCCAACGGTATATCTGGACCAGCTATTGGAAAGACGCGAATCGCTATCTGAAGGCCGATCGTTCCAAGTCTTTTTTCAAGAAGACCGCCAATGGCTTTACACTGAAACTGGATAATGCCTTCTGCGACTCAATGGCCGTGGGGAACGGACGATTGGGCAGCCAACGGTTCATTCTCCCCGGTGCAGTGGCAGCCGACACAGCGTGCGACCAAGTCGACGACCGCAGCGCCGTCTGGCGTTTCGACTTTGACGAGTGGCGAAAGCAACCGGAGAAATCACAGCTTGCGGAACGAAAGCCGCGCACGATTCGTTGCGGGCCAAGCCAGGTCAGCGATCAGGAACTGGAAAACTTCGCCCGCGAATTCGCCGCCGCCCAACGCGCGGCAGCCGAACGACGCAAGTGATCGCTTCTTCGGGTGGCCGGGGCTGGACGACCACCGGGAGGAAGCCCCGGAGATCGCGCCCCACGGGGCCACCGGGGCTTCGCCGAAACGGCTCCAGCCCTGACCACCCATTGAGACACCACGCGTCATCAACTCGACGCGCATCGTTTTTCAACAGATCGTTTGGATTCACGCCGCTCCAGTTTCTCGGAAGCGCCGCGGCTCGCCAATCGACCTGGATTAATTGAACGTCCACAGCGCGCAGTGTTTGAGAATGCGATTGCGACACGCAAACCGCCCGTTGCGACGTCGTCCCGACACGATCGCGACACGAAAGCAACACGTTCGCAACACATTTCGGCCTGCGACGCCGTCGAGGGCGGTCTGCGTCTGCGAACGCGACGAACTCCTTGCGGCGCAATGCCAAACACCTTGTCGCGCAACACCGCCCGTGAAGGTAGAGAGCGCAGCGTCAATCGACGAGATTGGCGAGTTGGCTCGAGAAAAACAGGGTTTTCAGGAAAGTTCCAGCCGGCCGCCGATTGACAGACACCCTGAGGGGAAGGCGAGCGTCGAGACGTAAGTCCGACGTGTTTCAGACTTTCGGCCCGGCCGGTATGATGATGCAAGGAAACCACCACGGATGGCGCACATTCAACTTTTTTTGGGCCAGGCGGCCAGCGGCAAAACAACCCGCTGCCTCTCCGCGTATGCCCGCGAATTGCGCGCGGCCCGCGGCACTCAAACCGCAGGTCAAGCCTGCTGGCTCGTCCCCGCGCACGAGGCCCGGCATGTCGTCCTCGAACGCTTGCTGCCGCTCATCGATGGCGTTGCCTTTCAACCGAACGTCTTCACGTTCGATCGCTTCGCCGATCGCGTGTTGCAAGAGACGCGGCACGACGGCCGCGCGATCTCCGGCTCCGCGCGGCGCATCGTGGTCCGCCATCTCGTGCGCGAGTTGATGCGCGAAGAGCAGTTGCAGCACTTCCTGCCGATCGCCGGCACGGAAGGTTTTCTCGACGTCGTCATCGCGTTCATCTCGGAACTCAAGCGCGCCGAGATTTGGCCGGAGACGTTTCTCGCGGCGTGCCGCGAACACTTCGGCCCGTCGGTTCATCGCGATGCCGAATTGGGGCTGATCTATCAGCGCTATCAGGACGTGCTCCTCTCGAAAAAATGGTACGACGCGGAAGGCCGCTTCTGGCTCGCGCGAACCGCAATGCAGAACGCCACGCAAGGCTTCTGGCGCGAGATGTCGCTGGTCATCGTCGACGGCTTTTCCGATTTCACGCGCACGCAGCAAGAGATGCTGGAGCAACTTGCCGTCGGCTCGCGCGAGATGATCGTCACGCTGCCGCTGGAGCAACCGATCCGCCGCGAGGAACTCTTCGCAAAACCGGCGAGCGTCTACGGCCAACTGCGTGCGCTCTTCGCCGGACTCGGTTCGGTCGCGACCGACGTGTGCGATCATCGCGAAGCCAGCCGGCCGGCCGCACTCGCGCAGCTTCAACGCCGGCTCTTCGAGAACCCGCGCACGGTGCAGAAGAGTTCGTCATCGGACGGCCTCGAGATCATCGCCGCGAAAGGTGACCGTTCCGAGAAAGTCGCCGTCGCGTTTCGCATCAAGCAGTTGCTGGCCCGCGGCGTTTCTCCGCACGAGATTCTTGTCGGCTGCCGATCGGCGGCGGCGAGCGGACCGGCGTGGAAGGACTATCTAGCCGCGGCCGGTATCCCCGTCTGGTGTGAGGCGCCGCCGCCGTGGTCGCGCAGTCCGTATCTGAAGATTTTGTTCGGCGTGCTGCAACTGGAGACCGAGAGCTGGCCGTTCGAGCGATTGCAGAGCGTGCTGAATTCCACGTTCCTTCGGCCCGCAAAATTCCGGCAGGAGTGGCAACCCGCCGATTCGCCGCGCCGCATCACCGGCTGGCTCCGCCGATTGAAAGTGCACGCAGGCCGCGAGTCGATGCAGCGCGCCATCGCCCGCCGCCGCGAGCGCGTCACCAGCAAGGAGACGCCGCAAGATCGCGCGGACCTGGAGTTCGCGGCCAACGGTCTGGCGGAAATTTCCGCCGCGTTGGAATCGTTGCGTCAGCCGCTCGATCTCTTCACCTGGGCCGATGCGCTCGCGCTCGTAACGTCGCGACTCGGGCTGACGCAGGCCGACGAGCCGGCACGACGCGATGCCGAGCGGTTGCAGCAATTGCTTCGCGCCGCCGCGGCGATCGAACGAGAGTTATCCACCGAACCGTTGCTGCGTACGCTGCCGGAATTTTTGCTCTTGTTGCGCGACATCGTGCAGTCCGACGCGCCGGTATCGGAGGAATCGCCCAGCGGCAAAGTGCGATTGGTCGGCGCGGAAACGCTGCGCCATTTGCAGTCGAACTATGTCTTCCTCGTCGAGACGACGGAAGACGCGTTTCCCAGCCGCCGATCGGAAGATTGCCTTTATTCCGACACCGACCGCCTGCAACTGCAGGCCGGAGGGCTGTCGCTGTCGCATCAGGAACTGCGGCAGCGCGAAGAGATGCTGCTGTTCTATCAGGTCGTGACGCGTGCCGCGCGGCAACTGACGGTGACGTACTCGCAAGTCAACGCGCAGGGCCATGTGATTTATGCGAGTCCCTTCCTGACGTCGCTTTGCGAATTGTTCGAACCGTCATTGCAGCCGGAACCCGAAGGCCGGCTCGATCCGCTGCCGGACAAAGCGCGGCTGCTTACCGCCACCGATCTGCGCCTGGCTGCGGTCGCCCGTGCGCAACGCAAGGAATTCGGCTGGTGGAAATTGCTCCTGGAGAACGAGAGCACCAAGGCCACCGCGCGGAACGTGCTCGCCGCAGCCCAGATGGCCGCGCAGCGCTTCCATGCGCGCGGTTTCACGACGTTCGAAGGCGGTCTGACGTTGCCGCGAAACGTCGCCGACCTCGCGCGGCGTTATTCCGAGAAGTATCAGTTCAGCGCGACGGAGCTCGAACGGTTCGCAAGTTGCGGCTTCCAGTTCTGGTTGTCCGACGTGCTGAAATTGGAGCCGCTCGAAGCGCCCGACATCGTCACCGACTTCGCCGAGCGCGGCAACTTCCTGCACGACGTCCTTGCCAAGATTTCCGCCGAGCCGACCGAGGCCCGCACAGCGATTGTGGGGCAGATTCGCGAACTCATCCTGGAGCGCTACGGCCACGACATCGCCGACAACAATTTGCAGAGAGCGCTGGTGCGCATCGAACGCGAAATGCTGGAACGCATCGCCGAAGCGTTCGGAATTCAGCACGAGAAATACGCCGAGAAAGTCGCGAAGCAGGATTTGAGCGGCTTCGACATGCTCAAGGAAATCCCGTTCGGCGCGGCGCGCGACGCGGATCAATCGGCTCCGCAGAATCGCTTCCCGGCGTTGACTGTGGGAACTGAAAAAGGAACCGTTCAAGTCGGCGGACGCATCGACCGGGTCGATCTCTCCGAGCGCAGCGGCCAGCCGGTCTTCTCGCTGATCGACTACAAATCGGGCCGCAAACCGCGGTTCTCGCTGGAGCGTGTCGAGACGGGCGAGGCGCTGCAACTGGCGCTTTACGCGCTGGCGGTCGAGCGGCTGGGAATCGCCGGGCCGGACGCCATGCCGCTATGGATCGGTTATTGGTCGCTGAAGGAGAGCGGCTTCGCGCCGTGCGGCGAGAAGCGCACGAGCTGGTCGCCGCTTGAACGCGAGCTCTTTAATAAGCTCGTCTCGACGCTGAACCAGATCGTGCCGGAACTCGCCCACCGCATTCGCCGCGGCGAGTTCTTCGTCGAGAACGCCGATGAGGATTGCGGCAAATTTTGTGCGTATCACACGGTATGCCGGGTGAAGCAGGTGCGCTCGGTCGCCGATCATCTGGAAAAACATCGGCAGCCGTTGCTGCCTCCCAAGCCGGGGCATTGATGATGCAAGTGCTACTCCTGGGAGACGCCGATCGCCGGGAAATGCAGCCCGTCGTCGCATGGCTGACGGCGAGGACGGCATCTCTCCATCGCGCGTCGTCCATCGCGGACGTATCCGATAATCGGCAATTTGATCTGATCGTCGTACTCGAATCGCATCCCGACGAGTTCACCGCGGTGAACATCGATTGGCTCGTCGCAGCTTCGCCGCTGGCCCGCATCGTGTGCTGCGCCGGCGGTTGGTCGGAATCGGCGGGTCGGACTCGGAAAATTTGGCCGTTGGCGTTACGCGTGCCTGTTACGGCGGCTATCGCGCGGCTGGAGCAAGAATGGAACTTGCTGACGCACGCCGATCTTTCTCTGCCATTGTTAGCGACAGGATCTCGTGAGGAATGGTTCGCGACGCATCACCGCGAACTGGAGCGTGAATCTCGCCATGCTCTTCGTGTCCGTGTGATTTCCGCCGACCCTCACTACCGACAAATGCTTTTAATTAACCTGATATCGGACCACTTGAACGACGAAGAAGCCGATGTGATTCTCTGGGACGTCGACCCCTGGTCCGACGCGATGCGCGATGCAATCCATCACGCGGCGCAGACGACGTCGATCGTCGCCTTGGCGAACTGGATCACGCCGGATAGGGAAGACGAAATGTTGTCGTGTGGCGTGCGAGCGGTCGTTTCGAAGCTGGGAAATCTCCAGCAAGTCCGAGAAGCAATGGCGTTCAGCAGGTGACTCTCACTCCGCCGGGCACATCTTCACGCCGGCATGATCGAAGGCTTTTTTCAGCGTCGCATAGCCGACGTCGCAGGCCTCTTCAAGTTTCATGTCGGTGAAGCATTCGATCGCGAGCGCGTCCCGAAACTTGGCCTGCGCGAGCGCCTTGATGAGCGGGACGTAATCGAGTTCGCCTTGGCCGGGGATCTTGTGGTCGAATTTCGGATAGCGGCCTGTATGGTCCTTCAGATGCACGTGCCGGATGCGGTCGCCGAAGCGTCGAACGAAATCGATCGGGTCGATGCCGGCGACGGCGAGATAGCACGGATCGAAGTTCACGCCGAACGATTTCGAGCCGACGGCGTCGAACAGCTTCGCGAGGTCGTCGTTGTTCTTCACGATCCATACGGGCCACGGGCCGCAGTCGATGGCGAGGCGGACGTGCTTCGTATCGCCGTAGTCAGAGGCTTGCTTGATCTCGGCGACTGTCTTTTTCCAGACTTCGTCGTCGCTCACGCCGTCGACGCTGCCGCCGAGATGGAACGTCACCACGTCGCCGCCGAGGTCCGCCGCGAGATCGACGGCGGCGGCGAGATCGAGCTTCTCGTCGGCGAACAGGCTCGTCGTCAAATCCCCGTGCGTGACGATCGCCTCGACGCGGAGCTTGTTTTTCTTCGCCGACTCGCGAATCAGCTTCCGGCGTTCATCGGAGACGGAATCGGGATTGAGATGCTTGCCGTAGGTTGACGATTCATCGATACCGCAATACCCGGTCTGGGCAATACGAGCAAACGTCTCGTGGATCGGCAGATCGAGGCGGTCGGTGTAGCTGTACGTATAGAAGACCAGACGCATGGTAGGCTCCGAAGTTCCAGGTCCCTAATATTGAAGACCAGATTCTCAAGTCGGTGATGTGGAACGTCAAATGCACTTACTTGTTGTTCCAAGCGACATCATTGCCACGCCGTCGGAAATCCCCTATACTCCATTCCATCTCCGGTTCCAGAGCCCCTAGGTGGCTCGGAACGTCGCTCGACGCGACGCCGCTTCGTGAACGGTCCGTTTGACCGAACTCCGCGAACGCTCCGGACTTGTGAACCCGATTGAGCTGACATGTTCGAAGGCATCACCACCGGCCTCAAGGGCGCGTTGTCGAATCTGGTCCGCGGCGGCAAGCTGACGGAAGCCAATATTCGCGACGGTTTGGCCCAGGTCCGGCAGGCGTTGCTCGAAGCCGACGTCCATTACGACGTCGTCAAAACGTTCATGCAGCGGGTCACCGAGCAGGCCATCGGTGAGCGGGTTCTCAAGTCCATCCGGCCCGATCAGCAGATCATCGGCATCGTCCATCAGGAGCTCGTCGGCCTGATGGGGCCGACCGACCACTCGCTTCACTTGAGGCGCGACGGCGTCAACAAGATCATGATGTGCGGTCTGCAGGGGTCGGGCAAAACGACCACCTGCGGCAAGCTCGCCCGCATGGTGAAAGAGGCCGGCTTCAAGCCGATGCTCGTCGCCGCCGACCTGCAGCGCCCCGCCGCCATCGAGCAGCTCAAAGTCATCGGCCAGCAACTCGACGTCCCGGTCTACAGCGAAGACCCGAAGACGAGCACGCCGCTGAAGGTCTGCCAGAACGGCTACAAGGCCGCGCAGCAGGCGGGCGACATCAAGGTGCTGATTCTCGACACTGCCGGCCGCTTGCACGTCGACAACGAGTTGATGCGCGAGTTGGAACTGATCGACAACAAGCTGCAGCCCGATCAGATTCTGCTCGTCTCCGACGCAATGACCGGCCAGGACGCCGTCAATTCGGCGAAGGCTTTCAATACGGCGCTGGAACTCGACG
>CAZDGB010000123.1:0-18903 GCA_964504645.1 uncultured Planctomycetaceae bacterium
CGCGGAAAACTTCCCGATTCGGCCAGGGGATGTGCCAGAACTGCGCGACAATGATATTGGAACTCGCCTGTTTCAGCATGCGCGGCAGCAGGCAGAAATGATAGTCCTGAATGAAGACGAATGTCGGCTGACCGCGGGTTTCCTGCAGGACCGCATCGGCATAGATGCGATTGACATCCCGATACATCTGCCAGTCGCCAGGGCGGAACACGGGGGCCGTAAACGTGACGTGGCACATGGGCCAGAGACCCTCGTTCGCCAAGCCGTAGTAGTATCCTTGTTCCTGCTCCTTGGTGAGCCACACGCGGCGGAGTGTATAGGTGGGATGCTCCGGGGGCACGGCGACACGATCCGCGGCATCCACGACATCGCGGTCCGCGTTGCCGCTGCCGTGCGCCACCCACGTTCCGCCGCTGGCGTCCATGATCGGATCAATGGCCGTCACCATGCCGCTGGCCGGCCTCATGACCGCGATCTGATCGCCGACGTAGCGGTGAATGAACGGCTCTCGATTGGCCACTACAACAAATCGATAGTTCGCCAATTTCCCACGGATCAGATCGTGCAAGATTTCCCGAGTCCACATGTGTCGTATTCCGTTGGAGCCATGGCGCAAAGATTAGGATCCGGTGACCATGTCGGTGCGGGAAGAAGACCCGCGACACATGTTAACCGATTCATCCTGAACGGGACATTTCCCGAGCCCTCAACACGTCTGCCTCTTGATAGCTCCAGGCACTGATGGGGTGAGTCGCGTCTCATGCCGCACACCGGCGTCAGTTTGCCCGAACGCCTGTGAGGGGCAGCGCCAATAGACCGCGCGTACCGGGGCGGGTGGAAAAATGCAGTTTGTCGCGAGGGATCGCCAGTCTCAAACCGGGGCAGCGGGTGAAGAGCCGTTCCAGGGCGATGGCAAGTTCTGCCCGCGCCAATTGCGCGCCCAGGCAAACATGGATGCCGGCGCCGAACGCCAGATGTCGGTTAGTCTGGCGGTCGAGTTCGAGTTGTGTGGGGTTGGGGAACACCAGCGGATCGCTGTTCGCTGCCGCCAGACATGCGAAGACGAGTTGCCCTTTGCGAATCCGTTGACCAAAAAACTCCGTGTCTTGCAGGGCATAGCGCGGCTTGCTGACCTGGGCGAACGAGATGTAACGCAGCAATTCCTGCACGGCCGCATCGGCGAGACTCCAATCGGACTTCAGCCGGGCGAGTTGGTCCGGATAGTCCAGCAAGGTCACGACGCTGAGCGCGATCTGATGCAGCGTGGTTTCGTGACCGGCCGCCAAGAGCAGGAAGACCATCGCCACCAATTCGTCTTCGGTGAGACGGTCCCCCGCTTCTTCGGCCTCGATGAGGGCAGCCATCAAGCCTACGCGGGGCCGCCGGCTTTGTCGTTGAAACTCCTCGCGAATGTAACGCATCATTCGGTTGACACCCGCGAACAAGCCCCAAAAGATTCCAAAGAAACTCGCGGCCGTGGAGAACTGGTTCGCCCAGGCAGTGAACTTCGGACGGTCTTCGGGCGGCAGACCCAGCAACTCGCAAATGACGGCGAGAGGAAACGGGCGTGCAAAATGTTCCAGGAGATCGACGCCATTCGGAGAACGGGTCGATCGCTCGATCAGACGATCGAGCGCTTCATCAGCCAAGACTTGCAACCGCGGACGAAGTTGCTCGACGCTTTGTTTCAAGAAGGCCTGATCGACGAGCCGGCGGAGACGGCGATGATCCGGAGGATCTCGGAGCAGCATGTTGGTGGCCAGCGGTTTCAGTCCGCCGGGAAGCCACCGCGCCAGCCGGCTCATCCAGAGGTCGCCGGCCGTCGCTGGATTCTGCACGAACTGCTGATGATTACGCAGCAGGTCATTGACGGCTTGGTAGGTGGTCGCCATCCACACCTGTCCGAACAGCGGAAACTTGACCTGGATCACGGGGCCGAGTTCGCGCATTCGCATCAGCGTCGGGAACGGATCCTGCTTAAACGACCGCGATGACAAATCCGCGTCCGAAACCGCAGGTATTGACATATATCTCTCGTCCGTGTTCGGGCCAGACCGAAGGCCATCGCCAGGAAACCGCTGACGTTCAGGATGCACAAAAGCATGTGAACATCTCAGACTTCAAGCAGCATGTCGTCGAAAGTGAGTCCGCGATAGACGATACGGCCATCCATGAGTCACCTTGGGCTGAGAGTTGAGGGTTGAACGTTGAGGGATAGAAATCCTCGACGCTCAACACATTCCGGCGGGCGGAGACGACGCTGCGCAACAGCGACTTCAACAACTCTGCCAGTTTCGAGGGTGGGGAACAAGGGGGCAGAACGCCGATGCGTTTTGATCGTTGAAATTCGGTTGGCGTGTCCCATCAGCATGCCCCTCCAAACGCGGCGATTGAGGAGCCAGCATTCCGGACCGACATCGATCGCATTCTCACGGAATGCCGAAGTTCGCTTGACGCCTGCAAGAAATGGCAATACACTGCCACGTGCTAACCAATTGCCACATCAACACCGGGAGGCGATCCATGCCTGGTAAATCGGAGGGTCACGATCTCGCTCGCCGGGAGCGGCAAATCATGGACGCGATTCATCGGCTGGGGGAAGCCTCCGTCGGCGACGTGCTGGCTCAACTTGCCGATCCGCCGAGTTATTCCTCCGTGCGGACGATGATCCGGCATCTGGAGGCCAAGAAGCTCCTCAAGCATCGCCAGGACGGCAAGCGGTACGTCTACAAGGCGACGCAGTCCCGCGAAGTCGCCAGCCGTTCGGCGCTCCGGAAAGTGCTCGACGTGTTTTTTGCGGGCTCGGCGTCCGACGCCGTCGCCGCGATTCTGGATGTCTCCAGCGACAAACTGGACCCGGCCGATTTGGAGCGGATGGCGAAGCTCATTCAACAGGCCCGCCGCGAAGGGAAATGACATGTCGCTGCTCAATTCCGTTGAGGCCGTGTCGCGATTGTTATGGGATGTCTCGCTCAAGGCCACCGTGCTGTTGATCGTCGCCGGGCTGGCCGCGGCGGCGTTGTCCCGTTCTTCAGCAGCGATCCGGCACCACGTCTGGAGCCTGACGATGATCGGCCTGGTGCTGCTGCCGGCGCTGTCGCGGTGGCTCCCCGCCTGGAATTTGCCGGTGCTGCCGGCGGCGGCCAAAGTCGACTTGCAGCAACCTGTCACCGCTATGCCGACGGAAACCGTAGATTTGCCTCTCGACGTCGCCGCGACTGATGTCCCTTACGACGCAATACCGTGGGAAGAACCGTCAGCTGATTCGGAGTCGCATGCGATTGCGACGCTGATGGAATTGCCCACCGCGCCGCTGGCGATTACACAACCAATCGTCCCGATTCCGTGGCTGGCCCTATCGTTGGTCGCCGTGTGGTGCATCGGCTTTGTCGCCTACTGCTGCGGAATTTTCCTTGGGCTGCGGCATATTCGGCGACTGTCGCAGAAATCAACACGATTCATGGACGGGCAGTGGCTCGTGCTGATCGACGATCTCCGCAGACGCCTGGGCCTGCGGCAAACCGTCGAACTGCGCGAGTATTTTCAACCGATCGTCCCGCTGACGTGGGGGTTCTTCCGGCCGCGCGTCCTGTTGCCGTCGCAAGCGCGGACCTGGGCCGAGCCAATGAGACGGTCGGTGCTGCTACATGAATTGGCTCACGTGCAAAGGGCCGACGTGGCGTATCAGTTGCTGGGCCGACTGGCGTGCGCGATGTATTGGTTCCACCCGCTGGCCTGGCTCGCATTGCGTCAGATGCGGCAAGAACGGGAACAAGCCTGCGACGACGCCGTTCTCCACACCGGCGAACAGGCCTCAACCTACGCCGAGCAACTGCTCGAAGTCGCCCGCCTCTACTGCCGCCCCGGCGGGTTGTCACTGGCGGTGGAAATGGCGCAGGGGAGCAGCTTGGAACAGCGGTTAAAGGCGCTGTTTGACGCGGCGCGGAGCCATCGGCCGCTGAACCGGAGGTGGTCCTGGGGCATAAGCTGTTTCGTCCTTTCGTGCGTCAGCGGAGTTGCCGTCGTCAAATTGGTCTCACAAGAACAAAAGCCTGTTCTCGTCAAAGACGAATTCGGTCGAATGGTGCAAGCGGAAGGCGAACTCCGCCATGTCGTCCAAGTTGTGGATGCGCAGAAGCAACCTGTCGCTCGAGCGAAACTGATCCAACTCGGTTTTGGCACCGCCCGTGGCTCCGGGATGTCTTGGCCGAAGGATTGGCCGAGCGAATTTGTGACCGACGATCAGGGACAAGTCGAGGTTTTCGTGCCGGATGTTTCTCAAGTGGCCGCCAGCGGCGAGAAGGGAATCAGCGGTCTCTATTTTTCGATCCAACATCCCGAGCATCCGTTGAAACGTGTCGGCTTACGAGCTTTGAATAGTAAGGTAGCGGTCGTACTCGATGACCCCTTGCAGTTGTCGATACGTGTTGTCCGGTTCGGCGACGATTCGCCGCTGGTGAAGGATGTCTTTCTGCAAGCGAGCGGCTGGCCACAAGAACGGGCAACGTTGAAAGACGACCTGTGGATCGCCGATCGGCTAAATCCGAAGGACTTGGAAGCGGGACGATTCTTGCGAGTGGTGTCTGTGCCACAGGATCAGCCTGCCTGTTTCAGCGAACTAATCGACTTGCAAAAACAGTTTCCCAATCCCGGCCAAGCCGAACTGAATGTGACAGTGTTTCCTGGGGTTCGCGTGGACGGTGTCCTGGGCGACGACGTTCCGCGCCCCATCACTTCCGGGCGGGTCTGTGCATATATCGCCGACGGGGAACAGCCCAGCGGCTGGCAATGGCAGGATGTAGCGGAGGTCGCCGCCGACGGCACGTTCAGTTTCGCGTCATTGCCGCGCGACACGAATCTGCAGTTAATCGCCGTCTGCGACGGCTGGGTTTCAGAATCGCCGGCCAACAAAGAAAACCAGGCGTATGCTCAAGAATTCGGCCTGAAAATTCCGCCGCGAAATGATGCGGACAGCATGATTTGGAGCCGGTTCTTTCGCCTGAATGACGAAGCCGTCGTCCATGTCGAATTACCGATGACGCCGACGGTCAGTTGTGAGGTCACTGTCATCGACGAAACGGGGAAGCCCCTGATGGACGCCGAAGTCGGCTTTTATCCCAACCAGCATCTACCAGGCATCGGCGGCAACATCGTCGGCATGGGGCACTCCTCGGCAGACTGGTTGAGGGACGGGTTTGACACAACCAAGCTGTTCGAATCCGACTGGTGGAAGGCCACCTTCGCACGCTTTCAGGCAAAGACCGACAAGCAGGGACGCGCGGCAATTCGCAATCTGCCTACTGGGTTACAAAATTTTAATGTTCAAGCCGAAGGCTATGAAATTGCTCCCGATCCGCATGCGAAGCCCGAAGATTGGCGAGCAGATTCGACACACACGACCATTCAAGCGGCGCACCCCAATCGCGTTCAAGTTCGGATGCGCCGCAAACCGGAAGCGAAAACATCGGCGAATCGGAAATCGAGCGCTGCGAAATTGATTGCAGAACGGAACGGGAGATTGGAGGGAGACCTGAAGTGGGAGGACCGGCAAGGCCGGGAGCCCCGCGCCGAGCAAGAGCCTGCTGCCGACAAACCGATAGTCGCGATCCGAGTGGAAGGGAACAAGGAGATTACGGCTGACGAAATCATGCGACTGATCAAGACCCGTGCCGGCGAAACGGCGACGACAATAAGCATCAGAGCGGACGTTGAAGCGCTCGTCAAAACCCGTTGGTTTGCAATCGTAGAACCGTCATTCAGAGAGTCAACGGATGGCCTGGAGTTGGTCTTCCGCGTCGTCGAGCGGTCCTTATCCGCGAAAGTCAAAACGTCCATTAAACTCGGCGTGCAATCTCTGAGCGACGCGCAAGAAGCCAATGGTTCCTGGCAAGGCGGCGGCAAGGAACATGACGTCGGGGTCACGAGCCTTGCGCTCTGGGCATTGATGAGCGCTGGTCAACCGCCCGATCAAGGGACCGTGTTGCGCGGGCTGACGTATCTGCGGGCGCTCGACGCGGGCGTCGAACCAAAATTCCATTACGACATGTCGTTGATGCTGATGGCATTCACCGCCGCGAAAGATCCGGCCGACAGGCCCCGCATCACTAGGCTGGCTCAGCGTTTGGAGGCGGGACAGGCACAAGTGGGAGGCGACGCCATGCCCGCCGGGGGCTGGAGTTACACCGGCCAGTTGAATTTTGGCGGCGACCCCAGCAATTCGCAGTACGCCGTCCTCGCCTTGTGCGAGGCCGCCGAGCACGGCGTGCCGGTGTCGCGCGACGTCTGGACGAAGGGCCGCGAATACTGGGAGCGGTTGCAGAACCCCGATGGAGGATGGGGCTATGGACAAGGACAAAGCACGGGCAGCATGACGGTCGCCGGCATCGCGTCGCTGTCGATCATTCAGCAAATGCTGGTCACCGACGAAGGCGTCGCTCCCGACGGCAAAGCCCCCTGCTGCGATGAACCGCAAGACAATCGGTCGATCGAGCGCGGCAGTCACTGGCTGGCACAACACTTCGCCGTGGGACACAACCCGGGGCATCGGTCGTGGCAACTCTACTATCTCTCGGGCCTGGAACGCGCCGGCCGCCATTCCGGACAGCGATATTTCCAGGCGCGTGACTGGTATCGAGAAGGGGCCGGCTTACTCGTTGACGGTCAACATGCGGCCAACGGACAGTGGGCCGGTGCCGGGCAAATCGAGTCGCATCCCGTCATCGCCACCAGTTTTTCGTTGTTGTTTCTGTCCCAGGGAATGGCTCCCGTGTTGGTGAATAAACTCAAGTACGGGCCGAAGTCGCCCACAAGTCCGCTGGAGATCGTCGGCCAGGACTGGAACCGGCATCCTCACGACATTCGCAACCTGGCCAAAGCCCTTTGCGGCACAAAAGGCTGGCCGGCATTGATGACCACGCAAGAACTCGATCTTGCCCGCACCGCGGTGGCGGGCAGCGTCGATCCGTTGTTGCAGGCCCCGGTGGTGTACATCTCCGGGAAGATGCGGCCGCAATTCACTGCGGCGGAAATAAAACTCCTGAAAGATTACGTGCAGTGCGGCGGATTCATTTTCGGCGTTCCCTCGTGTGAGTCGCAGGAATTTGAAGCGGGCTTCCGTGAAATGACCAAGCAGATTCTGCTGCCGAACGAGAACGAATTGAAGTTGCTGCCGGCGGAACATCCGGTCTTCGCCAGCGAGTTCGACCTGAAGAAGCTGGGGATCGAACTGCACGGTGCCGAGACCAGCGGCCGCACGGCCGTCGTACTGTGTCGAGAAGACCTGGGATGCTACTGGCAGTACACAAGCCGGCATGCACCGCCGAATCGCAATCCGAAGCTGGCCGCGAACGTGTTGCGGGCGACTAAAATCGGCGCAAACGTGATGTCCTACGCGACCAGCCGCAAGTTTCGCACTAAGCTCGAGTTGCCGCCAACGCTCAAAGTGCCGGCTCATCATCCCGAGGACCGGGATTAACTGGAGACGCGGCGCACGTTTCCAATGTGCTAGTAGCGTCCGGTCGCGATCGCATCACCGATCCAAATACTCCAACAACCGTCGATAACTTTCATGCCGCGTCTTCCACAGCGCGGCACGCGGACCGCGCGGGCTCGGCGAGCCGGCGGGAAGGACGTGCGAAGCGCCCATTTGGGCGCCGGCGTCGAAGCCGCCTTGGTGCACGATCGACGGCATCGTCTGTACGCCGATCTGGCCGGCGCCGGTGTGGCAGCGGCGGCAGTCCTGCATCAGCATGAGCGACCGGCCGTTTTCACCCCAGTCCGACGCTTTGGGGCCGAGGAAGATCACGCGGTAAATCGGCATGTCGTCCGGCGTCCGTTCCAGGCCGCCGTGCTTCATGCCGTCGAACAGCAACCGGCGCTTCAGCGTGTACTCGTACATGTTCATACCGACGCCCGTGCTCGTGGGCGGTTCCGGCTTGCCGTCGACGTTGCGAAACGTCCGCATCTGCACCGATTCCACGATCGGCGTTGGCGTGGGAACGAGCTGGTCGTCGAGCGTCATCAGCGACTGCACCAGCACGACGACTGTGCCAACAGGAATCTGCGGGGCGTCCTTTTTGATCTTCGCCGAGCCATGCTGGGCACTGTGTTTCCAGTCGATGCCGGTCTCTTCCAGGGCATTCAGGTACTTTTCGACGTCTGCTCGGCCGCCGGGGAAACGGTAGAAAATGCGGTAATACGAGCGGGCCAGATAATTGCGTGTATGGAGTGTGACGAACCGCTCGCGGATGTCGGTCGTGATGTCTTTCGGTTGAAAGAAGTCGATTTCCTGCCATTCGTCGGGATTCGCCAGCAAACCGTGCGGCAAATAGTCGACGGTGATGTCGAAATTGTGCTCGGCGGCGAACCGCCCCGATTGAATCGCCGCAGCATAGTTGTCCAGCAGCGCAGCGATTTCAATCGACGTCAGCGTCAGATGCTCAATCGTCTTCGCCAGTTTGCGGCAGAGGCGATCGCGGCGCTGCCGAGTCTCTTTATCCCCGGCGCGGGCGATGTTGCGCCCGATGTAGTAATCGAACGCAGCCCATAAGTCGCGTTGCAGGATGGCGCGTTTCAACGGATCGGCCGGGCGGAACTTTGACGGATCGGCGAGGCATTCGTCGAGCAGCGCGTGTAAGCGCAGGCACGTTTCCTCGCTCGACCAGTAATCGCTGCCGGGCCACGCTTGGAAGTCGATCACGTCGCCTCCTTCAATGCGTTCAACCGGCTCGCCCCCGCGCTTCGTGGGGATGTGGCTCGTGCGGATGTAGAACGCCGCGAACAACCGATTCGTGAGATGCTGCGGATCGGCGTCATAGATCGGTAACGGCTCGGCGGACTTGAGCGACCCGGCGAGTTCGCCGTCGTGATAGTAGGCGGGGTCGAGCTCGTGTGGATCAGCGGCCAACACGCAATTCACCCACCCGACGAGGAAAGTCAAAGACCAAAGGCCGATCGTCTTCATGGGACAGCTCCTCACAGCACGGGCGAAAACATCCGGCAGAAATTCTCCAGCACGCGGCGCCACAGGCTGCGGTCGCTCCACGTGGCGTGGTCGATCTTCAGGCAGTCGGCGACGTCGCGTTCAAACGTGACTTCGAGTTGCTCCGCGATACCGGTATCGTACAAGGCGACGCCGACTTCGAAATTCAGAAACACGCTGCGGGCGTCGAAGTTTGGCGTGCCGATGAACGACCAGACGCCGTCCACGGTCAGTGTCTTCGCGTGCTGCTGGCCGCGCTGATACTCGTAAATCTCTACGCCGGCGGCGAGCAGGGAATCGTAATACGACCGGCCGGCGTTCAGCGTGTACCAGTAGACGACTTTCCCCGACACCACGATCCGCACCCGCACGCCGCGGAGCGCGGCGTTCTCCAGCGCGCTGACCAGCGACGGCGTCGGTACGAAGTAACATGTCTCCAACAGGACATGCGAACGGGCCTCGTTGATCGCGGCGAACGACAACCGGTGAAAGGGGCCGTCCTCGTCTTCCGGTCCGCCGGCGATCACTTGGGCGACGACGTTCCCCCGCGTCGATGGCAGCGGAAAGAGATCGGGGTGAATCAGGTCTTCGCCGGTCGCGAACTTCCAGTCGATGGCGAAGACGTCCTGCAATTGCAGCACCGTCGGGCCTTCCAGCCGGACATGCGTATCGCGCCAGTAGCCGAAATAGGGATCGCGGCCAAGATACTCGTCGCCGACGTTCATACCACCCGTAAAGCCGATGCGTCCATCGACGACGATGATCTTGCGATGGCTGCGCAGATTAATCGACCAGCGCTCGCGGAACGTCTGCCCCGGCACGAACGTCGCCACCTGAATCCCGGCGTCGAGCATTGGTTTAAGAAACTTGCGCGTGAGCCGCATCGAGCCGAGCGTGTCATAGAGAAATCGGACTTTCACGCCTTGCCGGGCTTTTTCAACGAGGAGGTCGCGGACCTTGGTGCCGATGCGGTCGGGCTGCCAGATGTAGTACTCGAGATGAATCGACGATTCCGCCGCTGCGATAGCGGCTTCGATTTCTCGGAAGGCATCTTTGGTGTCGGTGAGCAACAGCAGTTGATTGCCGATCGTCGGCCGCGTGCCGGAAACACGATGCGACAGGTGCATCAGCGCATGGTAGATGGGCAGCATCGACGGGCTGTTGAAATGATGATGCGGCGCCAGCCGATGCTCGATGCGGCTGAGAATCAACGCCGCTTCTTGCCGGCTCTGCAGCCGCCGCGTGACGCGATTGATGCCGAACACCAGAAAGAGAAACGCACCGATGAACGGCATGGTGATGATGGCCATCACCCACGCGACGGTGGAGACGGGCTGCTGTTTCTTCGTGAGCAACACGACCGGCAGCAGCGTGAGCGTGAGGACGTATCCCAACACGGTCATCGCGCCGACGCTGTAGTGCCACCAGGTCATGTTTCCCCCAGAATCCCGGTTCGTCTTCTAACCGGGATTCGCTTTCGTTTCGGTCTCGCAAGATCGGAAAGCAAAACCCGGTTAAAAGACGAACCGGGTTTTTCAGCATATCGCTTCAATCGTGGCTTGAATCCTCATCGTCAATCAGCAAGTGCCTGATTGAGCCATCGAATGGCGCGAGCTCTACGAAGCGGCGATAATGCTCGACCCCAGCGAATTGGACAAGAATCTTCTCTGTTACGGGCAAGGTGCCGCTGCGAAGCCGGAGATACTCCCGGTAGCTGGAGTATTCCCAGTCTTCGGCTTTTGAGACCATTCCGGCGACCAAGGGATTACGGTGGATGTAGCGGGTCAGATGGAGTAGATATTCTTCGCGATCGACGTGCACCGCTCGAAACGGGCCTTCGAACGCCGCGCCGGTTTGTTCACGGATCTTGTTCCACGCTTTGACGAACGCCAGGACAAAAGCGTGCAGGTGATCGGAAAGCCGGTCGTCTTCCGCTTTTACCAACAGATGATAGTGATTTGGCATCAAACAATAGGCGAGTACCGTAATCGCATCGGGAGAAATGTGTTCGCGCCATTTCGTCAGAAAAAGCAGGTATTCTCCGCGATCATGAAAGAGGCGAGCGCGGTGCACTCCGCGGTTATAAAGATGGTAGTGCTCTCCCGCGACAAACGTTTCTTTTCTCCGCGGCATGTCCTGCCCCCAGAATCCCGGTTGATCTTCTAACCGGGATTCGCTTTCGTTTCGGTCTCGCAAGATCGGAAAGCAAAACCCGGTTAGAAGACGAACCGGGTTTTGAAGGTCAACGTCGCTTCAAGACGATGAAATAGCCATTGGTCGGATCTGGCGCCAATTCCCATTCGTCCGCGTGATCGCGGTACTCCGGGACGTCGGACGGCTTCTTCATCTCGCTGTAGCGGTGCTGCGTGTCGATCACGATGTAATCGGTGTCGGCGGGAACTTTCTGTTCGTAACCGCTGACTTTGCGGAGATACTTGCTGTAATCGTAAGAGCGTTCGTGATGCGTGTAGCGTGGATGGACGAAATCGGTCGACGCGACGCGGGCCGAACGCGGAATCAAATCAGCGATCTTGGCAAATTCCTCCGCTCGGCGAGAGGGGCCGTACAAAGTTTTCCAATACACTTCCGAACCGGCGTCCCAGAACACCAGGCTCGTGGGGTTCAGGCTGAAGAAGATGCCCGTCGCCAACGAAGAAGTCCACGCGAGATGCGAAACGACGCTCAGCGCTGTCGAACGAGAATCCTGGCTTGGAGCAACGCCCTGGAACCATCGCGACAACACGTCGATCGCGCGCGGCAATCCGCCGGCGAGCGCCCAGAAGACGATCGGCACGAGCGGCGCGTGGAATTGATGCCGCGGATCGCGGGCCAATTCGTTCAAGCACAGAATGCCGAACAGCGGCAAGCCAACGGCGATACGGCTGGGCGAGAGCAGGGGGAGGATCGCCACGGGAACGAGCATCGCCAGGGCGTACAACGCCGTCGACGTCGAGAGCAATCCACCAAACAAGAGCGACGGATTTGTCAGCATCGTGCGAACGATCTGCTCCGGCGTCTCGCCGAACTTGCGGAAGTAGTTGGCGTAGTGAATCTCGGCCCCGGATCGGAACCACGGCATCAGCACCCGTGTCGCCAAATACAAATAGAGGACGGAGCCAAAAGCGAGCAAAAGTCCAAACACAAGCCAAGAACGATCAACGCTTCTCCATCCGCGATCCGCGATCTCATATCCGCTATCCGTCGCAGCGCTCGGCTTCGCCTCGCGGCCAACTGTCTGCGCTCGGCTGCCAAACACGGCGATCCACAATCCCAACGGGGCGAGCACGATCGCATAGTCTTCCTTCACCGTCAGGCAGCCGAGAATTCCGGCCAGCGTCCCCCAGAGGTTGCGCCGATCGACTTGATCCAGCGTCAACAGGAAAATCGGGATGCCGAACGCTTCCGGGCGGAACGTCTTCAGGTCGATTTCAATGTCGAGGAACTGCATCGGCGGATACAGCAGATAAGCCGCCGATGCAGCGAGACCGGCGAAGTTCGATTGAGTGTGCCGCCGCGCCATCCAGTAGACGGGGAACGCCCCAAGGGCGAGGGCCAGCGATTCGCAGAACTCCAGCGTCAGATGCGACGGGAAGAGGATGTAGATCGGAATCAGCGCCAGATGCACGAACTGAATGTGCTCGCCGAGAAACAGGCCCTGGTCGAGGTAACTGCGGAAACCTTTGCCGTGCAGGATATTCCACAAGTGCTCCTCGTACATCGCCGAGTCGCCGTGGGGGATGAGGAGATTGAAGTAGAGACGGAAATTCATCGTCGCAAAGACAGCGACGTAGAAAACGATGAACGTGCAGAGAATAGCGGATGGCGGATAGCGGACAGCAGATGGGAAAGATGCGTCGCCGTTCGCTGGCCGATTTGCGGGACGCCCGATTCCCGCCAACACGAACCACGCCGTCATCCACAATGACAGACACCCAGCGCACCAGAACGCTGAGATCAGTCCCCAGAACACGACGAGCGACTCCGCCCCGGCCATCTGCAGCCCGAGCGACCCCCAGTCCCACAATCCCACCAGACACCACGCAAGACCGCCGAAGTGCATCCAGCGGAGGGCAGATGAGTTCCACGATTGTTTCCGGCAGAAGACGAGCAGCGCCGTTCCCGCGAGCCACGTCAGCACATGAAATCCAAGGATGGCCAGGACGACTTTGCCAAAGGAAATCTCGATCACGGCATCCGCGGGCGACACGCTCTTACCGGAGAACCACGCGGCCCATGCCATCCAGCGCGACGGGCTGACGAACTCCGTCGCCAGATTGCGCGACGCCAGCCAACTCTGCACCGATTGCGCGGCGAGCAGCGTGCCGCTGATGAGGATCAGTGCTGCGGAAACCCACGAAGGGTGCGCCAGCCAGCGGGGAATCGGGCTGCGAGAAGGAGCAGGGGACATTCCGCCATCGTAACGGGGCGATGGACGGAGAGCGAAGGCTCTCAGACTTGCGGTGTGAGGAATGCCAAGGCTGCGACCCCGCCAGTTCCTCCAGCCTCATGTCTCAAGCCTCAAGCCTTTTCTAACCGTCGTTTTTACTCACCTTTTTCCAGTCAATTTCCCATGATTGGGAATGCCGCGCGCCCGCCGTCAACCGTTCGCTTGCGTGGCGTGGGGCGCACTCTATAATCCCGTGTAATCCGGTGCGTTGCGGCGAAGCAGTCCGCTTTTCCGCCGGCCCGCTTTTGCAAAAGGCATGCAATGCTTGAGTGGTTTCGAAACGTCTGGACGGCGGTTTCGACGTTGATTCAGGGGATGTGGGTGACGTTGCGCACGATGCTGGCGACATACCGCCGCAAGACGTACACCGACACGTACGAATACCCTGAATTGCCGGTGCCCGTGAAGGCTCGGTATCGCGGGTTTCACCGGTTCGATTTGACGACGTGCATCGGCTGCGAGAAGTGCGCGGTGGCGTGCCCGGTCGACTGCATTTATATCGAGAAGGAGAAAAGCCCGGTCGGGAAGGGCTTCCGCGTCAACGGGTTTACCATCGACTACACGAAGTGCATGTTTTGTGCGCTGTGCGTGGAGCCGTGTCCGGTCGACTGCATTTTCATGGGATCGAACCACGATTTGAGCTGTTACAGCCGCGACGGCTGCATCGTCGATTACGCCAAGTTGCCGCTGGGCGTCGCGTGGGGACAAGCCACGCTCAACCCGACGGTGGTGTCGGAATCGAAAGTGCTGTCGCAGCCCGTCTGGGTCAAGGGCGAGCCCAGTCCGTTCCAGTTCGCCGGCGCCGAGGAACACTGAGACGCCAACCGCCCGAGGCCGTCACGGACGAAGGTCTCTGCCCGTCGATCGACCGAGTTACTCCCGAAAGATTGATCGCAATGAGTGCAAAGCTGGCACGGCCGCGCTATTTCACGGCGGCGTCCGCCAATCGGATGCTCCCGCTGGTGAGAGCCATCGTGCAGGATATCGTGGAGTTGAATCGCGATTTGCAGGACCGGGCGCAGCGGTTGGAAGACCTGCGGGAAGCCGCCGGGACCAAACGCCGCCGCGACGACGACCTGTACGCGGAAGAAGTGGACCAGATGCAGCGCGACCTGGAGCAGGACGGTGAGCGGCTGCAAGATTACATCCGCGAACTCGGCAATCTCGGCGTCGAGTTTAAGGATCCCGGCAAGGGACTCGTCGATTTCCCGACCGTCATCGACGGGAAAGACGCGTTCTTGTGCTGGAAACTGGGAGAGCCGGAAGTCGGCTTCTGGCATCCGTTGGACGGCGGCTTTCTCAGCCGCCGGGCGCTGACGGACGGCAGCCTGACGCCGCCCGCGCGGCCGGACCACGATTAATCAGATCAGGAAAGTGCAGTCGCATGACGGACGTCGTCGTTCATTTTCTGGTGTTTTCGGTCGTCTCAGTCGCGGCGCTCCTCGCGCCGCTGCTGCTGGGCTATCTCGTCCGACCCAAACTTCCCACGCCGGAGAAGGACACCGCCTACGAATGCGGCGAGCCGACGATCGGCTCCAGCTACATCCAGTTCGATCTGCGGTTCTACGTCGTGGCACTGCTGTTCATCATCTTCGACGTCGAAGTTGTGTTCTTCTTCCCGTGGACGCTGGTCTTCGGCGGCGCGATGCAGCTCGCCGACACCCGCTTGCCGGAGAGCACGCGGGATCTACTTAGCCAGCGGTTGCTCGACACGGCCGGAACGGGACTTCCCGCGGAAGTGACGACCATTAGCGCGGCGAACGCGCTCACGCTGGGCTGGGTCGGATTTTTCGATCTCGTCGTCTTTTTCGCAGTGTTGCTCGTCGGGTTCGCCTACGTGTGGAAGCGCGGCGACCTCGATTGGGTCCGGGCGATGACCAACGCCTCGCGGCAGGCGTCGCAGCCGCGTCCGGCCGATTCCACTGCCGCCACCCGCATCGCCGTCTGATTTTGCAAAGGCCGTCGGTTCATGAAGCTCGAAGAGATTCATCAGAAGCTAGTCGACAAGTTCGGCGGAGTAATCCGCGAATTGCATGCGGCCGGCAAAGATCCGTGGATTGAAGTCGCCGCCGATCAGGTGCTGCCCGTCTGCAGGTTCCTGCACGACCACGAGTCGCTGGCTTTCGACGCGCTCAACGATCTCTGCGGCGTCGATTACCTGGAAACCGACCCGAAGAAAAAGAATCCGCCGGAGCCGCACGTCGAGGTCGTCTATCACCTCTACAGCTACACCCACAAGCACTGGCTGGTGGTGAAGGCCAAGCTGCCGCGCTGGAGAGACGGCAAGGCGGGGGAGCTGCCGGAAATCGAATCGGTCGCCTCCATCTGGCCCGGGGCCGACTGGCACGAGCGCGAAGCCTACGACCTGATGGGCATCCGCTTCCTGCACCATCCGAACCCGAGGCGCATCCTGTGCCCCGAGGACTGGATCGGGCACGCCCTCCGCAAAGACTACGAGTTCCCCTTGGAATACCACGGCGTCCGCGGACGTTGAATGATTTCTGCCTATCACAAAGCCCGCCGATAGCATCGGCGGGACTTTCGCCTGAAGAGACTCTTCCATGCCCGTCACGCTCGAAGACCCGCGGATCATCGAATTCGACGTCCGCACCGATGAAATGCTCGTCAACATGGGGCCGCAGCATCCCAGTACGCACGGCGTGCTGCGGCTGCTCTTGCGGACCGACGGCGAAGTCATCCACGAAGTGACACCGCACATCGGGTATCTTCATCGCTGCGCCGAGAAGATCGGCGAGAACCTCTCGCCGCCGCAGTGGATTCCCTACACCGACCGCATGGATTACCTCGCCGGGATGAACATGAATCTCGGCCTGGCGCTCGCCGTCGAGAAGCTCGTCGGCATGGAAGTCACCGAAAAAGCGATGACGCTCCGCGTGATCATCGCGGAGCTCGGCCGCGTCGCCAGCCACCTCGTCGGCATGGGAGCCTACGGCCTCGATCTCGGCACGTTCAGCCCGTTCCTGTACGCCTTCCGCGAACGGGAGATTGTCCTCGATCTGTTTGAAGAGGTCTGCGGCGCCCGGCTGACATACAGCTACCTGACGATGGGCGGGGCCACGCACGACCTGCCGAACGAAATCACCATTCCGCCCGGTCTGGCGCAGCTCGTCGGCAAGAAGCCCGAGACGAAGCTGCCGTGGACAGACGCCGTGCGGCTGTTCCTCGACTGGATGGCCCCGCGAATTCAGGAATACCACACGCTCCTCACGCGGAACCAGATTTTCATCAAGCGAACGGCGGGACTGGGCATTCTTCCCCGCGAAATGGCGATCGGTTACGGCTGTACCGGCCCTGTGCTCCGCGGCAGCGGCGTCGATCACGACCTCCGCCGCGACGGCGATCCGATCTACACCCGCATGTATCAGGGTTACAATTTCAAGATTCCCGTGCCGCCATTCGCCGAAGCTCCGCCGGAAGTCGTGCTCGGCGACAACTGGTGCCGGTTTTACGTCCGCATGCTCGAAGTCGTCGAATCGATCAAGCTCGTGCGGCAAGCGTTGGACAAGTATCCGACCGCGCAAGGGACGCATCGCACGCCGTTCAAACTCGGTCAGAAGCTGCCGAGCGACGAGGTCTATCTGGAGACCGAATGCCCCCGCGGGCAGATGGGGTTCTACATCATCGGCGACGGCGACGCCGAGCCGATGCGGGCGCGGGCGAAGAGCTCCTGCTTCTGCAATCTGTCGGTCACCGGTGAACTCTGCCGCGGCGTCCTCATCGCCGACGTGCCGGCGATCGTCGGCAGCCTCGACATCGTGATGGGCGAAATCGATCGGTAACCAGAGCCGGCGGACTCGTCAGTACGCTTTCGAAGACGGCTCCGGGTCGTCGAATTTAATGCTGCGGCAGCATGATCTCGACGCCGTAGCGCGGGGCGACGGCCAGTAGCTTTTCAATCTCCTCCTGCGTGGGCGGAACAGCCGTCGTCGCCCCCTCGGCCAGCGGCTTGCCGACCTCGAAGAACATGTTCTCCAGCCCGGCCGGGGCGACCGAGATCAGCATCCTCGCCGACTGACCGCTTTCGTTCTTGAAGCTGTGCGGCGTGCCGACCGGCATGTTGGCGAATGTCCCGGGCTTCGCCACGATCTTCTCGCCGTTGATGGTGAACGTGATCTCGCCTTCCAGAATGTAAAAGCCCTCTTCCTCTCGGCTGTGAACGTGCGGGGGAGGACCGCCGCCCGGGGGGACGAGCGCCTCCCACAGAGCATACTTGCCATTCGTGTCCTCGCCGGTCGCCAGGAAGCGGTACACATCGCCGACGACGGCGACGGTCCGGCCCTGCGGCGGGATGTTGATCGTGTGCGTGTCGCTCATGTTCGCCTCGCCCGCACAGGCCTTCGCCTGCCAATTTCGGGATGGATCATTGACTCTGTAGTATACTCCAGGCTGTAAGATAAGCCCATCATTGCTGTGACGCGCGAAGTCGTGAAATGAATGCCATGAAGATCGGCGAGGTCGCCAAGCGTTCTGGAACCGGCATCGAAACGATCCGCTTCTATGAGCGGGAGGGGCTGTTGTTGAAGCCCCAACGCCGGCCGTCCGGATACCGGCAGTACGACGAAACGACGGTCGAGCGGCTGGACTACATCCGGCGATCCAAAGAACTCGGTTTCACTCTGGCCGAGATTCGGGACTTGCTGGAGTTGTCGTTCGCCGCCTCGAACTGCGAGCACATTCGCCCATTGGCCGAAGGCAAGATCGCCGACATCGAACAAAAGATCCGCAACCTGCAACAGATGAAACGGTCGCTCGGCCGGATCGTCCAGCGCTGCCGAAAGAAGAACACCACCGACGATTGCCCGCTGGTTCACAAGACGAAGAAGCGGCCAACGGAATGACCGAAAGGACGCCATGCGACGACTCTGGATCGCCTTCACGCTTGTCATGGGGGTTTCGTTTCTCGTGCTGGGCTGGATCGGTACGCGCATCTATCAGGAGATGCCGCCGCTGCCCGCGAAAGTCGTCACCAGCGACGGCACGGTGCTGATCGACGACGGCGAAATTCAGGCCGGACAAAACGTCTGGCAGACGCTCGGCGGCATGGAAGTCGGTTCGGTGTGGGGCCACGGCAGCTACGTCGCCCCCGACTGGACCGCCGACTGGCTGCATCGGGAAGCGACGTTCATTCTCGACCGTTGGGCGACGGCGGAGTTCGGGTCGGACTACGAGAAGCTCGACGGTGAGAAGCAGGCCCAGCTTCAAGGCCGCTTGTCGCAGGAGATGCGGACCAACACCTACGACCCGATGACCAAGACGATCACCGTCTCGCCGCGGCGAGCCGAAGCGTTTCAGTCGAACCTCGAACACTACTCCGACGTGTTCGCCAACGGCAAGGCCGAGTACGCCATCCCCAAAGACGCCGTGACCGATCCCGACCGTTTGCGGAAACTCTCGGCGTTCTTCTTCTGGACGGCGTGGGCGGCCTCCGCGAACCGCCCGGATTCCGAGATCAGCT
>CAZDGB010000124.1:0-18808 GCA_964504645.1 uncultured Planctomycetaceae bacterium
AAGAATTGTGCGCGGAGTTGCACGCCGCCTTTTCGGCCCTGGATGTCGCCGCGGCGCTGCGTTGTCGCGAAGAATGGCGGCAGGCGGCACAAGTGGCGAAATTGCCCGCGGACCATCCGTTGGCCGTCGATGTCGCGCCGGTGTTGGGCTGGCTGGAGGATGAGGATCGCAAAGCGGCTGAGGAGAAAGCGTTTACGGCCGGCACGGTTGCCTTGGAGCAGGCGCTGGACCGCGACTACGTCACCATCGAGGAACTGCGCAGGTTGCACCTGCCGATTGAACGGCTGAATCGCAGCCTACCCGAACTTCTGGAACGCCGGTTCAATAACCGTGTGCGAACGCTGGAGACGGGTCAGACGCGAAAGCACAGGTTGATCGCTACGGGCGCCGTCGCCGCGGCTGTCGTTGTGCTCGGTTCGATCGGATTGATGATCCGCTCGGCCCAGAACGCTGACCAGACCCGCCGGCTGACGGCCGCCGTCGAGGAACTGATTTCCGTCGGCAACCTCGGCGAAGCCAGGCGACTGTCCGATGCGAATCTGGCAGCGACGGATGATTTGTGGCTTACCGCGAGGAGAAAGCTTGGCGAAGCCGAGCAGTCCGAACAGGATCGCCTGCTGCGGTGGACCGCGGAGATCGAGGCGGTCCGCGCGGCGGCGGATGAAGTTCAAGCCGATGCTCCGTTGAAGCAGGCGCGGGAACTGGCGCGGACAGAGGAAGAAAAGCTAGAGGTCGGCCGGTGGGAGCTGTCGTGGCGGAAGCGTGCCAACGAGGCGATGGCCGAGCGGGAAGCCGAGTTTCGCCGCCGGCTGACGACCGCCACGGCGGCCATCCAGGCGCTTGACCGCCAGTCAGAACGTGAATTGTTGAACGATCTGGACGGGTTCCGCAATCGGATTGAGGAAGCCTCCGCGGAAGTCTCCCAATTGAAATCGCATCAGAACGGCGTCGCGAGGGAACTGGCCTCGCAGGCGGGGTTGCTGGAGTCGCGATTGACGGCGGCGAGCAAGCTGCTGACGGACGTCGTCAGCAAGTCGGCGCTGCTGGACAAGCTGACGAAAGCCTCGCTGATTCCGCTCGACCAGCCCTGGGTGGACGCGACGCTCGGCGCCTTTCCCTCCACCTTGCGGGAATTCGCGACAGCATATCCGCAGGATCTGCGGACCGGGGCGTTCAAGGCGGCGGCGGAAAACTGCCCGCTGCCAGCAGTTTACGGCGAACGCGAATTGTTGCAACGGTGGCGACGACTGGCACCGGTCGACGAGCGCGACATCGACACGCGGCTGCGCGACCTGCGCGCGTTTCTGACGGAACACGCCGGTTGCCCCGACCTGGAAACGCTGCAACAGTACGAAACCTGGCTGACGTCGCTCCAGCGGCGATTCGCTGACGATGGCGATCCGGACGAGGGAGCACTGAAACGATTGACACGATTGTTCGACGGCAAATTCATTCGCGATGGCCACACGCTGACAGACAAATCGGGCAACACCTATTATCTGAAGGAAGAGAAGTTCATTGACGACAACGCATCCAAGGTCGGATTTGATTTTCTGGCCGGCTTCAACAGCGAGACAAAAAAGATCTCGAAAGCTCCGAATGAACTGACCTCGAGCAAGACACAACCACCCCCGCAGCAGGCCCTCGCAAAGAAAGTGCGAGCCGAAATCCATCGCGTGGGATTGCAGAATTGGAACGAGTATCACCTCGATCTGGCGCAAACGGTCCTGAAAGCCGAAGAAGTGGATGCTTTCCTACGCTACCTGCTGCTGTTCAAGACACTCGAGTTCGCCGCCATGGGCGATCTGTTCCTGGAACAGCAGCTTGAACAGACGCTCAAAGTACTGAATGACGATCAACTGGATCGTTCCGTCTCCTGGATGGATCCGCACAACCCCTCGGCCAAGAAGGCGCGCGAGCGAGCCAAGGAACTGCTCGCCCAAGTACCTCCGCTGGAGCCGCTTTTCGAGCGCGCCGGCCAACGAGGGGAGCAATTCGAGGAGACGCTGTTCGCCGGCCGTCACGCGATTGGCTGGCTGGAGAAAGGGATCGGAGGCCAATGGACGTGTCGGAGCCGATGGACGCCCGTGGACGGCTGCCAATTGATGATCGTCACCCGTGCTCAGGCTGAGGGGCGGTGTCGCTGGCAGTTGCTGGGTCGCGTGACGGACAAGACGTTCGACGTCGACCAGGTCGTCGCGCGATCCGCGGGCGAAGCCTGCCTGGTGTTCGCCTCCCCCCGCGACGATGGTGCACAGCTCGGCTCGCGGTGACCATCCCGACGGCGAACTCCCGACAGGTCCAAGATGTCAGAAACCACTCCCACGGCGACGTATTACATCCGAGTCCGCGGCCGGATTTTGGGGCCGTATGATCTTGGTCAACTCAAAGTCTTGCGTTCCCGCGGCCAATTCAGCCGGGCGAACGAAGTCTCGACCGACCGACAAGTCTGGCAGTCGGCCGTGACGATCGAGACTTTGCTGATCGGCAATTCCCGCCCTGGTTCTGCGGGGACGACTGAGCCATCGGAGGGCGCGACACGACTGCCGGAGACTTCCAAACCCGCGCGCGTCATGGCCGCGGCGTGGTATTACTCGGTCGGCGAGGAAAAACTGGGACCGGTGACGCTGCTGGAACTGCGCGGCATGTTGGCCGGCAAGCAGTTGATGCCGTCTGATCTCGTGTGGAAGGAAGGTTTGCCCGATTGGCAGCCGGTCAGAGACGTTCCGGAAATCAACGGCAGCGCTCTGGTTCCCCGCTCGGCGTCCGCATCACCCGTGCCCACCGACGCCGGTCGCGCCGATGACTGGAACGAACGGCACGTGTTCGTCGATGTTCCAGGCATGTTCGGCAACCTGCGTCATGCCGGCTTGACGGCAGGCCTGCCGATCCGCACCTGGCTGACGGATCGACCGCTGTCGCTAGTGTGGGTGCAGATTGTGGCGTTCATGGTCTGCTTTCCGCTGGCACTTGTACAATATTACGGGGGTCGCGATGTGCCACTTGAGGAAGCCGCTTGGGCGCTCTGCCTTTACTTTGCGATTTTAGGCGGCGCGATACTGCACCGATGCATTCGTCCCGAGCCCATTAGCACAGGACGACTTCTAGGCATCTGGTTCTTCACATCCATCATTAGCACCTTTCTGGTCGAGTTGATCAGTGAAATCGCTGCTGCCGTGCCATCCTTGCGCGAAGCTTTCACACAGGAGAAATCACAGTTCATTTTTTATCGCTGGTTACAATCGACGCTAGCAGTGGGGTTAATAGAGGAAGCATGCAAAGCAATTCCACTGATTTGGATCGTCACAAGAAGTCAGCGGCCGATCCATCCAACCACAGTTGCATATCTTGGATGTATTAGCGGGTTGGCATTTGGGTCAACCGAAGGTATAAGATATAGCTTTCGATATATATTTGAGTGGGATATGCCGGCTCAGTCCATCGGCGGATATTTGCTAATTCAAGTGTTGCGTTGGATTAGCCTTCCGCTACTTCATGCGATCTGGGCTGGAATATTCGGGTATTTTATAGCGACGGCAATGTGTTTTAGCAATGCTCGTATATCAACTTGTGTTGTAGCGCTATTCTCGGTAGCAGTCTTGCACGGCACATACAATTGGTCGTGGGGCGTCTTGCCGTGGTTGCCGTTCTCAATTGGCACTGCTTCATTACTTTTGTTTGTAGGCTATATCCGCAATCAATTGCCGGCCGACCTGGTTTCGTACCGGCAGTCAGAAACAGGTGAAGCCCGTGTCAACGCCTAACGCCGCAACTCCCGACGAATGTCTCTCCTGGGCGCGCGACGACCTTGAGCAGCGGCTCCTTTTTCGCGGGGGACGGTTTACTCGCGTTAACTTCTGGTGCGCCCTCCTGCTCGCCGTCGCGATGACTGCCGCCTTTTACGCCGTGCTGTTCCCGTTCCGGCAGAACTGGATCGCCGGGAGCTTTTTCTTCGAGCGCAACCGCGAAACCCCCGCATGCATTGTCTTTCTCACCTGCTGGTCGCTCGCGATTCTTGGTTTGAAGTGGACGAAGCTGCGGTTGCAGGAGCGGGCGCTTAAGGCCGTCGTCGTGCCGTTGCGGACGGATTTCGTGCTGACGCCGCATACGGTCGACGAGGTCTATCAGCACATCCATGAAGCCGTGGACGATCCACGGCAGTTCGTCGTGTTTCATCGCATCACGCAGGCCTTGTCGAACCTGCGGAACCTCGGCCGCGTCGCCGACGTCGACGCGATTCTGCGTGCCCAGGGCGAGACGGACGAATCTGCGATGGAGACCAGTTACTCGCTGTTGCAGGGATTCGTATGGGCCATTCCGGTCCTGGGCTTCATCGGCACCGTGGAAGGCCTGTCAATCGCGATCGGGGGATTCGGCAGCGTGTTGTCGTCGGCCAGCGATTTCGAGCAAATCAAGGTCGCGTTGCGCGGCGTCACCGGCGGGTTGTCGACGGCGTTCGAGACCACGCTGCAGGGCTTGGTCGCCGCGCTGGCCATCCAACTGATGATGACGGCGCTCAAGAAATCCGAGGAGGAATTCCTGGATTCCTGCAGTGAGTATTGTTCGCGCCACATCGTCAGCCGATTAAGGATGATGCCGTTTGAAGCCGAAGGGGGCACTTGATGTCGCGGCGCGGCCGGTCGGGACCGACGATTTCATTGTTCTCATTCCAGGATATCATCACTTCGGTGACGGCCATCGTCACGGTGATCACTTTGCTCCTGGCGCTCGATCTAGTGCAGCGCAAGCAGTCCCAGGCATCCAGTTCCCCGGCGAAACTGGCCGACGAACTGACCAAGCGGCTTGAGTCGGCGGAAGCCGAGGTCTCGCAGTTGCAGGCCGCCGCCTCCGCCGCGGATGACCTAGTTCAGGATGCCGCGGCGATTGCGCCGACGGAGCTGCGCGATGAGCTTGTCGCTCGCGCAGCGGAGATCGCACGCATGACCGCGGAACGGGCGCGGCTGGAAGCGCTGACGAATAAGCTGGACGCCGAATTGAAGCAGGCTCAACTCGAGGCCTTCGATCTGGAGCCTTTGCGGGCTGAGACGGAACATAAGGAGCGCGAAGCCGACGACCTGGAACGGCAGCGCACGGCCGAGCAATCCGATCAGCGGACGGTATTCTCCCTGCCGCGAGGCTTTCAGAAGGAAGGCTGGCTGGCTGTCGTGGATGCGCGAACGATAATCGTCGCGCCGCTGGGACGCCCCGCCCGGCCTATCACGTTGACGACATCGAATGTGCCCCTGATCGGCAACAGCGCCGCCGAAGGACTGCTCGCCTGGATTGACCGCGAGCAATCCCGCTCGATTTACATCCTGCTCCTAGCGCGCCCCGGAGGCGAACGGACGCTGGACGAAGCCGAACGATTGTTGTCGGAGCGGGAGATATCCTTCGGCTATGATCTGATCGGCGAGGATGAGATAATCATGCATCCGGAACGAGGGGCCGCACCGTAATGTCGCGTCGCCGTGCTGCTCGCGCGCAGGACAGCCTGGAACTGTTGCTGGACACCATCTGCAACACATTCGGCGGGGTGTTGTTCATCGCGATCCTGGTCATTCTGCTGTTGCAGCAGACGGGTCTGGATGTCGTCCCGCCGGCCGAATCGGAGCTGACGCCGGTAGACCTGCAAGCTCTGGTCATTCGCTGGGAAGCCGTGGCGGGCGAATTGTCGCGCTTGCGCGAGAACCGCCGCAGCCAACAAGCCGTCGTCGACAGCTTCGCCCCGGCCGAGCTGCGCGCGCAACTGGAACAACGTCGCGAACTGACGGCCCGGCAAGACGCGCTACAGGCGGAGTTGGATACGTTGCTTGCCGACCGGGCGGGGTTGACCGTCGAGATCGAAGAGCAGACCCGCGAGAACGATGCCGTCCGTGAGCAGGCGGTTGCCGCCGACGAACGCCGCGACAGCGAACAATCGCAACTCGAACAAGACCGTCAGGCCAGGGTGCAGGAGATTCGCCTCCCGGTCGCCCGCTTGCCGCACGGAAAGCAGGAGGTCGGCCTGATCATGCGGTATGGTCGATTGTACGTCTGGCACAAGTACGGGCCGGGCTATCGCCGGCTGGGGTTGAACACGGACGACTTCGTGGTGATTTCAACGGACGAGGATGGGCTGAAAGTGCGGCCCAAGCCGACTCGCGGCGTCCCCGTCGATGAGGCGCCCGACTCGCAGGCAGCCATGAAGCAACTGTTGCAGCGTTTCGATCCACGCTTCTGTTATCTCGCCGTCGTCGTCCGCCCTGACTCGTATGGACGGTTCCGTCACGTTCGCGACGCGGCCATTCGACTCGGCCTGGAGTATCGCCTGATGCCCGTCGGCGAAAACGATCCCATCGCCGACCGCGGCGGCTCCGGCGGGAAAGTGCAGTAAGTCGGGCAGATTAGGGCGTCGTGCACTCGGCGTTAACGCCTTTCAGCAGTTCCAGCACCTCCGCCCCCCACGCACAGGTCAGGGTGAAGACGTTCATGAACATAAACAGCAATAGTGAGAACGTGATGTAGGTCACTGAGCTGGCGAGGCCCATTCCAAAAACAAGCCCTCCAGCAAGTGGAACGTCCCGAACTTCAGAGACCACTGATCCGGCCATTCCAACAAGACTCATCATGACCAGGACGATGCCAAACAGGAGCATCGGAATCGAAACCACCAGCGACAGTCCGAAGTTCACCCGCGCATAGAAACGCAGCCACCAGCAGATCCAATCTGTGGAATCCTTATCGGACAACCGATTCGCCAAGGAATGGCGTGCTGCACCTGTTGCCTTCAAATCACGTCCGCTCGCGCGTTTAGCGGAGGCAGGCAGGGGAGGCAGTTCCTCGTTATCCAAATCGGCAGATTCAAAGTCCGATTCGCTCGGCTCTTCATTGGCGAAGTCGGCGGGGACCTGCGACGAGGCGGGACCCGTGGGCGTCGCCGCGGATGCCGACATCAACGACTGCGTGGAAACCGACGCCTCGTTGCCACAGAGCGACTCCACGCGCGATGCTGCGACCCATTCGGGCAAGCCTTCCTTCCACAACATATCGCCCGACGTGAGCTTCCCGGCCGCTACTAGCCGACGGAGGTCTTTGTTCGAGAACGGTCCCAGTTTCTTCTCGTTTCGCTGGACATACCATTCAGCGGCCATTGGCTCGTTCCTTACGGTTTCCCGTCATGGATCTCAAACATTGCATTGCAGCATCTGTTTCAAAGGCACGGCTGTCAATTAATCCACATTGGCAAAATGGGGCTGGCCTTCATCAGGCCGGAGAAAAGTCGCCCATCGTTTCGGTGATGGGAAACGCCAATCGCCGCAGGAGGTTGAGATCACGCTGAATCGTTTTGGGCGACACGTTCGCCTCCTGTGCGAGTTCCTTGAGCGTGACACCTTGCCGTCGGGCCGAGAGGATGCGGAGCAGCGTCCACTGCCGCAGCAGCGGTGTAGAATTGCTCACTGGCCCCTCCTTTTCCGACGACGGACACGCGACAACCAACCGCGCGACAGTGTATCGGCGGGATGGGTCGGATCGTGTCTTGCGGACTGATGTACAGGATTGAGAGTGTACGAATCAGGCGATGCGAACGGCAAGCGGATGATGCCCGCCGATTGCTTGCCGAGAGGCCCGCAGGTGAAATGACGCCGAAGAGACTGGGGGGAATACCTTGCCGGTCTCCAAGGTTTCTTGAGCACCATCGACCGAGGTCTTGATCTCCCGCCAGTCCAAGTTCGACTGCAGCGGGGCGCTCAAATCTGCAGACGAACTCCCTTCCATCGCACTCTGGGACGCAACCGCCGATAATACTTCCACTCCCGCGACGTGCACGGGATCGGCATTCGATCTACCAGGAGCCAGAGCTTGAATCTCGGGTCCAACGGACTTCCGGTCTCAGATAGGCGTCGATCCCGTGCAGTCGGAGGGTTTCGTGATTCAAGGCCGTGAAAGCGGCTCCAGAATCAGGATCCCGCATTGATATCCGGCTCACCGCCACAAGGCCGGCACGTCGTGTTGTGCCTGCACGCCGGTCGGACAGCAACGGAGCACTTCCCGGCAGTCCGCTCTCACGCGTGGTCACAGACTATGGCGCAGCGACTCCAGTTGTCGAAAGTTCCGGGGAATGTACATGCCCCCGCTTCTTACGAGGTTGTCTCACTCCAATCGGCTGGGGCCCAATTTACGGGGGTGACTCACGTGGAAGTTGTTTGAACAATATCACTTCGAGAAAAACTTCTTCGAATTCAAAATAGTACGCCGGCGGCATGGCACCAGAGAGTAGCCAAACACTGCCGTACCTGAGCCACAAGTCTATTCGTCGCTGAATTTGCGTAAAAACTTAACATCACCGTGCTGCCCAGTGCGCTGTGACCAGATCGAATCTGAGATTTGATATCAGGTGTCGGGGGGCAATGCCGAAGATCCTGGCGCACCTGAGTCAGTGACCAAGACCGTGCCGGCTTCGGGGATGCTCTGCTCACCACGGGCCCTGGGGCGAGATGCGGGACGTCATGCTGAGCTCGTCGTCGCTCAGACCGTAGTAGTCGCGTATGAGGTCGTCATCATACGCCTCCTGTTCCGACTCCATATCCCACTCCTCCTCGTCATCGAAGGAGTCCTCGGGGACGGGCGGGGTATCTACCTCGGGAGCGCGCGTCCGCAGTAGGGGAGCGGGGAGTTCGCATTCACCATCCGCGAGTTGGGCCCGGAGCTTGTCGAACACCCGCGTTCGGCGTTTCACAGCCCACTCGGCGTTGATGCGGGGAAGCCGCTGCTGGGCGATCGCCAACTTGAACGGGAGTTCCAAATTCGCGTCGAGTGTCCAATAGGCATCGATACCCAAGCGTCGCAGAGTTTTGCGATCGATCGCGACCAGGAGCTGTTCTAGGCGGTTCAGGCCGAAGTTCCAGACGATCCATTTCCAGAACATGTCGACCTGGTGCCGCCGGAAGGGCACGCGCTCATTCTCCCGCCCGATCGCGAACAAATCGAGGTATAACCGGGTCGACGTCGTCGGCCTGGCGTAAAAAAACCATTCGAAATACGTTTCGACGACGTCTGGCGTCACGGTCATCTTCTCCGCGATGGCGGCGCTCGGCTCGTCGGCGATGATGCGGGACTCCAGTTCCGCGCGGATCAGCCGGTCTCCCCGATAGATCGCCAGTGCCGCGGCGAATGTGGGATTGTCGGAGGGTATGAGTGCGCGGTTCGTTTCGAGGGCGTGATGCCATCGTCCATCGACCATGAATTGGTACACCCTTGGCATTCTGGCCTTTCCTCTTTGAAGATCCCCTGCAGGCCACCTTTCAAATTCGCTCGGCGGCGAACGGGGCCTGGTGAGTTATCTCGCCCATCAGATTTCTTCGTGAAGCACAACAAACTTCTAGCGACTGGTGGCGCGCGATAAAAGACGAATCCAAGACCGAGTCATAAAAAAGTGCCAATAGACTGCCGTGTTGTAAGCGATAACAAATTTTTGACAAGCCATCATCCGGCGTGGCATCCTGTGCTTTCGCAGCCACTTGGACCACTCTGGAATCGGAAGAGCGAAAATGGCCAGACAAGTCGAGCGAATCGGCAGGGGGTCAGCCCGTCACCCTGTCGAGCCTTTGACGCTGCGGTATCACCGCTTGGGCCGCGCGTTGCTGCGGGCTGGGGACGTTTCGGGGGGCGAGTACCAGCGTCTGGCGGGTGAACTGGGCCTGCGGGCGACGCTTGACTCACGATACAAGTCCCTACGGTTGGTGAAGGTATTTGCCGGGAGGTCCGGCCTCGCGGAATTGGAGCGGCTGTGCCGGATCGCATCTCCCACCGGCCGGCGGATCGGCTGGAGTCACATCATCGAGTTGATGGTTGTCCCCAAGCCCGGCGAGCGCAGTAAACTCACACGGCGGGCTGTCGCCGAAGGGCTCGACTCGCGGATGCTGCGACAGCTTATTCGCCAGCATCTCCACCGCGGCAGCCTGAGGCCGCGCAGCGGCCGCCCGCGTCGCCCGCCGATCAACGCTGAGCACGCCGCTGCCAGGCTCGAACAAGAACTGGCTGCCGTGAGAAGCCTCATATGCTGGCTGGAGAAACTGAGCAGCAGTCCGCGCCGGAACCAACTACCGCATCTGCTTCGGAAGACCAACCGCCGTCTGGATGCCCTGGAGGAGACGTTACTGGGAGTTTTCAAGCAAATTCGCCGTCGGCGCCCTTCAAATCAGGTGTAACGACGCGGATGGCGAAAAGAGACGGGTTGCGTGACGGGCTTGCCCGTCCACATCAACAAATACTACGTCGTGCCGGTCGTCGCCGCCCCCCCCCAAATAGGACGACGCCGGGGCGTGGATGTGGAATGTCGTCGTGCTAGCAATGACTCGATATTTTCTCCCTTGGGACGATAAAGTGACGATAGTGACGATTGATTTCTATTCTATCTCACTGAAAATTATCAAGGGGATAATAAATATAAGGTATCATCACAATCGTCACTTCGGCCGGCCGCTGCCACCCTTTCAGGTGGCAGCCGGCTGATCAACAGCAGGGTTCGCCCCGGGTTCCGGAAATGGCGGCGTTCGTCACGTTGCCGGCGAGCGCGAGCCGGTAGTTGCTGGCTTACGAGATAAGCCGAATCGGCAGTTCGCGCTTCCGAGTCTGCCACTATCGTTTGCAGCAGTCGACACGACATTAAGTGAGCGGCCGAACCAACGGTGGCTGATTCGTCGGCTGGTGATATCGATAGAAACGCACGCCCGAAGTGCGGTCCCATTCCAATCCAGGTACGCCAAGGCGTTCGAGGTAGTTCTTGAGCTTGTTGGCCTTCTTTTGTTCACCCGTCGCTTCGGCGACGATCTGCACCATATCCGGCACTGGAATGCGTAGGTTGGCATGCAACGGTCTTGCGTTTAGCGCATCTTGGATCGCATGTGCGTCGGCGAGATCACCATCGACTTCCTGCCGCCGCTGCCGGGTTTCTGCCAAGGCGGCGTCACACCCTTGGCACCGCGACACAACACGCTCCTCCCAGCCTGCAAAACGGCCGTATTGCGAAATTGTCGCAAGAGGAGGACCTTCCAGTTTGGCCAGGATATCAGCGATGAGATGCCAACGCCTCTCACCGATGAATTGCGTTACTCGCTCCTCCCACAGCGGGTCGTACTGCGGCCGACTCAGCCGGATCAGCACCGATCGCGCTGCGAGATCATCGCTGAAATTGGGCCCGTTGACCGTCATCGCAAAAACGAAATGATTCGGCCGGGAGGCTTCCCCGTGGAACAGTCGATGTCCGCTGATTTTCGATGCAGTAATCAATCGCTCAATCATCGCACAGGACAACCGATCAGATTTGACGTTGTCGAACCTCACAACGCGCCTACCGCACGCACCGTCGCTGAGCAGTCTTGAGCGAAGCCGATCCTCGTCGCCGTCAACGCTGGCTTCGATCACTCCACCGACCACCTCGGCCACGAGATCGACGACGGTCGTCTTCCCGATTCCCCGACCGGTGTCGCGCCGCGCCGAGGAGTTGCCGCTCGTTGGCGAGTTCACAAACACGAAGAGTGGCTTCTTTCCCGGCGATTGGAAGCACATGCTCAGCACGAAAGACTCGAACAGCGTCCGGTCCACCTCTGAGGCAAATTGGAAATACGCCAGGAACTGCGGCAAGGTATCGCCAGTTGCCTGCGGCAGGCCTGGGTGGTGATAGAGAATGCGTTCGGCCGGACGGTCATGCGGAAAAAATTCCACAGCGTCGAATGCCATTACATTCTGCCGACAGAACTCAAAAAACGTCTCCCGCGTTGAGATTCGTGATCCTTTTTTCCATTCAGCCGTTGCCCATGCTCCGACGAAGGCGAACAGCTGATTGCTGCTAGCCAGCGGCTCCGGCGGCTGACCCGGACGGCGGCCGATCAGCGTACCGCCGACCCGAACGAGCGGCAGCGGCACAATCTGCTGAATCTCAGCCAGGATGGTGGCCATATCCAACGGCTGATCGTCGCGGGAATTCGTCAGCCGATGGGTGAGCTGTGTTCGGGCATGAACGGGATGCAAATTCGCCAACAAAGTCTCACCGAAACCTGGGGACGTCAGTCCGTTCAGACGACTCATTGCGCTCTCCTGACGTTTTGATAAAAGTCGCGCACGTCCTTGTACTCCGCGGGCGGAAACGACACAGGCACGTCTCGGCCCAGCGCGTCGGCAAGTTGGGCGGCGACACGGTAGGCACCGTCTCGACCCGGCCAAGTACCGTTAGCATTTTGGTCGTTTTCGCCCAGAACGACCGGCATAATCGGCGGCGTACTAGCAGAAGTCGCGCCAAGCCCGGCGCGCTGGCCGCCGATGGTCGGCCGATCGCCTGAACGCCGGCCGACAGCAGCGCGGCGACGTCGCTGGGGCCCTCCGGAATGAAAACTGTTCCGCTCCAAGTCCACCAATGGCCAGGCAGGATCAGGCCGCGATGGCTGCCCGAAACCATCCGCTTCTGGCCGTCGACATACCGCAGTTGAACGCCGATGATGTTGCCGTCCGAACGGCGTTCCGGGATCGTCCAGGCATGATTCTCCGGCGACCAGCCAATGCCGATGTGCATGAGCGATTGCATAGAAACGCCGAGCTGACCGGCGAGGTAGCTGACGTGATCGTGACTGAGACAGCTCTGGTAATACGCGGCAGCGTGGATCAGCTGCTGATCGGTCGGGTATTCGTCGCGAATCGTACGAGTGGGTGCCAGCGTTGAATTCACGTTTGAGCCAAAAAGTTGCGCCGGTCGTAGCCCGAGCCGCTGCACAATGTCGTCGAACTGGCAGCCCGCGTGGCAGAACAACAAGATCGTGCCGTCGGCTGTCTCAGCGATCGACAGGCTTGGCGTCGAATCAATGTGTGCGGGGCAACGCGCCATCCAGCCGGAAGGCGTTGAGCAAACACCGCACAGTCTCTCCAGCAGTTGCTCCACGCGAACGCGTCCGCTGGGAGCAGGCGGCAGCGATGCAATGGAATCTGCCGGCACGGGCCGTGCTTCGCGTGCGAGAATTTCAAGCGCACCGCGGGGAACGGGGACAATCGAATCCGGCACAAACAGCAACCGTGACAGCCGCTGCGGGCGCTCTGACGTGTGAAGTCCCTTTCGGTTGATCGAGCCGTACAGCCGCGTGACACGCGACGAATCGAACACGCTCTCATCAACGTGCAATTCATGCGTGCCGTAGGCACTGTTCAATGCCCGCAGACAGTCGCGCGCCAGCAGCTTTGCATCGTCATCGACGGGCAGGTCAACGCGATACAACAAGTGAATTCCGTTGCCGCTCATAGCCGCGACCGGTTGCGGCCAGCCGGCTTCTGTTAAGTCTTCAAACACTGTCTGAGCAATGTTCGCGGCGAGATCCAACTCCCGCTGCGTCGAATTGGTGTCTGACAAACGATCCGGATCAAAGTCGATCAGCAACCATTTCCGGCCCTCGATTGCCGACTGTTGGCCCAAGCCTAAGGGTTCAAACGCCGAAATTGCCTCGGCCGCCGAAATCGCACACGAGGGATTCAAATGAACGTAGAGTTGCGCCAGCGGAAAGCCCGCGGCGAATTCTCTCACCGCTCTGGCGGCATGAATTGGCGCACAGGGCCTCAAGCCGAATTTGGACGTATCATGCATCCCTCGCACTCGAAGTGCTCGCAGTCCATGTTGGTCTTGTCCAACCAAAACGTTGAGAGTCCGTTCGATTTCAGCGAGATTGTGCTGACCATCACCTTCGCCCGCGCCGGCCATGAGCGATGGAATGTCGAGTCGGATTGACATGACTTGAAACTTCTTGAAATACGCAGTTGAAGTCGACGCGACCGATGTCGCCTGGTTTCAGGGCCGCCCGCGCTCCTTGGGGTCGAGCAGACCGGCAGCGTTCAATCGCTTTTCCGTCGCCGCATCGCGTTCGCTCGGTTTTTGAGTCGGAGCTAGGGGCTGTGACTTCGCTCGCACGAAACGTGCGAACTCTGCGGTCGTCGTCTGCCACTGTCCCTGCACCTGGACGGCATCGAGTTGCTGTCCGCGACAACCGCGCCGGATCCAACGCCAAATAGTTGCAGGCGATGGCCGCTTGCCGGTAAGGCGTTGGCAAACTTCCGCGACGGGGCGAACTTCGTCAGATTCAAGATTGAGCTGAGATCCGAAGTGTTCTACGGCATCTGTGTGCATAAACAAAAACTCCCGCGGTAATTCGAACTGCTCTGACAGCTCGAAATTATCGCGGGACTATGTGGAAATGTTGAAAAGTGCTTGGTTCCAATTGACCAATTGGAACCACAATCAAGTTACCTAGTAATCACGCCATTCGCCTTCATCTTTTTTCTGACTTCACTCACCATCTTCTTGCTTGGCCGCTGATCGCCCATGTTCAGCCTGCGGGCGACGGTTGACTGGATTTGTTTTATAGGCGCCTTTGGCTGCTCAAGAATCGCCCGCTCGATCTCGGCTCGCTTTTGAGAATCTCGTGCTCGGCCCCCTTTCTTCAGCAGGCCTTTCAATCTTGGGTTCACATTCAGGAGTGCCAAGAACAGTGATTTTTCCGCAAGTGCAACACTCTCGGGAGTGAAGGCTAAGCGACGATTTTCAGGACTTTGAGCGTTTGGCTCTGCTCGAACATCAAGCGTTGCTAACTTCTCATTGAGCCGGTTCTTCCGCGCGATAGTCTCAAATACATTTGCAAATCTCGGCCTCACTTGTTGAATAGACATGAAAAGTTCCCCATCACGCATGTACTGGTCACTTGCCGCATTGGTTCAATCAATTGAACAACAATTGAGGGAATTTATCCAATCTCTCTCATGACTTGAGCCGCCATTGCAAAATCTCGCTCAGCGTAGATCTCGGTCACCCGCGGATCGGCGTGCCCCAGCACGGTTTGAGCGGCCTCGATGCCGTACCGCTCGCGGATGGCCGTCGCCCGCAAATGCCGGAGCTGGTTCGGCGACCAGCAGTGTTTCTGCCGCCACGCTGCCGCGGCGCCCGAGAGGTCGTCGCGGGCCTTATACTGTTCTGTCTTCGTGGCGTCCTTCATCCGCTTCACCGTCCGGCGGATGTCCCGCAGTTCGACCGGCATGTCGAACGCCTTTTCGCAGCCGCGTTCCACTGCGCGGCGATAAGTGTCCTTTGTGTAGCGTTCCATCAGCTTCCGCCCCTTGGCTTTCCGAGCCGCTTGGCTCGGTGTCATGGGGGTTCGCCGGTTCTTTTTCTTCGCCGCGTTCCGTTCAGCCTCGGCTTCGATGGGCGAGAAGCAATGCGCATCGGCGGCGCGGTTCAAGTAGGGCCGAAGAACTTCTTGTCCTTGCGGACCGATGAAGATGCGGCGCTCTTTGCCGTGATGCTCTGTCTTGTGCCGCGCCGGCCGATAGATCCAGACGCCATTCGCCCCGAATGTCACGTCGCATGGCCGAATGGCGCAGACCTCGCCGGGCCTCATGCCGCAGAGTAGCTGTAACCGCACCATGTCGGCCACGATGCTGGAGAGATGTAGAAGCGTGTCGTTGACCTTCCCCTCATCGACCGGCAGGACCGGCTCGGATTCGCGTGCCTCCGTCCTACCTGCCCGCAAGGATGCCACGGCCTGAAGTGCTTGATAGACCGCCGGGGGAACGAGCTCGTTCTCGACACCCCACGCGAAAACCCGCTTCACCCGATGAATGGTGCGGTTGATGTTCGTCCGGCACATGTCAGCGGCCACCATCGTCTGGCGGACATCCTTTAGTTTAAGCGGGCCAAATTCCCGGACGCGGCAACGGCCATGCGTTTGAACAAGAAATCGAAGCGCATGCCGCATGTTTTCCGTTTCACCCGTCGGCGTCCCGTCCTTGTGACGGTAGTAGACGTTCGCGTGGTCGAGAAACAGCAGACATAGGTCGTCGATGGTCAGCGAGACGCAAGAGGTGTCCTGCCGGTTGAGCCAGTCGGCGATCAGGTCGTCATAGCGCTCGCGAGATATCGGCGAGCCGTACTGGCCCAGATAGTGCGTCTTTCCGTCGATGACGACGCGGGCTTGACCTGAAGAATGGTGGAGAAGATAGGACGGTCGCCGAATGGACCTGGACATGTACGGCCCCTTTTCAGAGTAAGTGAAAGTCCGAGCTTCCACGCCGCACTGTCCAATCTGGTCCGAATCGTGGTAAAAATCGTGGTAGTCGCGCGATTTTCGACGTTGATTCGTCAGCAGACAGGTAGTCGCAAGATGCGACTCAGCAATCAATTGTGTCAAATCGGGATGACAGGATTTGAACCTGCGACCTCTACGTCCCGAACGTAGCGCTCTAGCCAAGCTGAGCTACATCCCGTGGTGCGAATCAAGTCTCCGGACGGAACGGGGATTCCGTCGATTCGCGGCTTGATGCGGATTCTAGCAGATGCGGCTGCCGGGTCAACGCCGACCGCAAAGGACACGCAGTCTTCTCGGACTTTCCAGCCGGTTGAGACTCCGGCCATCTCCTAGAGGCCCTTCATGGCACAGCGGTTCGCTGCTCTTTCTCGAATTCGCTGGGACCTGCTAAACTCCAGCACTTCTGAGGCAATTTCGTAACGCCGCGGTGTGAAGGATCATGCCGGATTATCGGGTACAACTCGAACTCTTCAGCGGTCCGATGGATCTGCTGCTGTATCTCGTCCGGCGGAACGAAGTCGCCGCGACGGCGCTGCCGATCGCCCGCATCGCCGATCAGTTCCAGGAGTTCATGAAGGTCCTGGAGTTTCTCGACCTCGATCTCGTCGGCGAGTTTCTGGTGATGGCCAGCACGCTGATGGAGATCAAAAGCCGCGAGGTTCTGCCGCAAACGGCTCAAGAAACGGATGCGGCCGACGAGACCGAGGTCACGCACAGCGAATTGATTTCGCGCCTGCTCGAATACAAGAAGTACAAAGACGCGGCGACGGCGCTCGAGCAGCGGGCCGTCGAGTGGCAGGAGCGGTATCCGCGGCTGCACGACGACCGGCCGGTCATCGGCCGCGATCATGCCGCAGACCCGATTCGCGAAGTCGAGTTGTGGGATCTCGTCAGCGCCCTGTCGCGGGTGCTGCAGAAGAAAGTCGTCGAAGAGACTCGCAGCATCCGATACGACGACACGCCGATTTCCACCTACGTGGAGCAGATCGGCGAGCGCGTCCGCCGCGAAGAGCGAGTGGCGTTCACGAGCTTGTTCGCAGGGACGAATCTTCGCAGCAAGATCATCGGCCTGTTTCTCGCCGTGCTGGAATTGCTGCGGCACCACGGTTTCCGGGCCGAGCAGCCGATCGACTACGGCGAGATTTTCATTCTGCCGCCGGCCGCGGAAGTCGCGGAAACTCCGGTGGTCGCCTGACGGTCGCTGGCGCTTCCAACTCCGTAGCGCTGGTATACTGGTGCCGGAGGTTTTCATGCGTGAAGCGAGCTACGTTCTCCTCTTTCTGTTCGTCGCCGCGCAGTGTTCTGCGTTGAGTGCCGGCAAGTTCAACAAGAAGTTGAGCGCAGGGGACCCGGCGCCCATCTGGGCCGATCTGCCGGGGATCGACGGCAAGACGCATTCCTTGAAGGACTACGAAGCCCAGGCGATCGTGCTGATCGTCACGTGCAATCACTGCCCGGTGTCGACAAAGTATCAGTCTCGCTTCAACAAGTTAGTCGCCGACTATCGAGACCGCGGCGTGGCGGTGGTGGCAATCAACGCCAATCACGGCAAAGCCGAGACGCTGGAGAAAATGACGCAACGGGCCGCCAAGGAGAAATTTGCGTTCGATTATCTGCGGGATGAAAGCCAGGCATCGGCGCGGGCGTACGGTGCGAGCACGACGCCGACGGTATTCCTGCTCGACGCACATCGAAAGGTCGCCTACCTGGGGGCCTTCGACGACAACTGGCAAGCGGAAGCCGCCGTTGAGCACCACTATCTGCGAGACGCCTTGGATGCCCTCCTGGCCGGCGACAAGATTGAGATCCCGGAAACCCGTTCGGCAGGCTGCGTCATTTCGTACCAGGGCGAGGATGATTGATCTGCCCACTGGCGAGCGTCGAGGCGTCAGCCTGAGGTGTTCTTCGCAGCGTTAGTCCAAACACGTCGGGCAGACGCCGCGATGCTCGCATTTCTCTGCCAAGTTGGCAGCATTCCAACAGCATTTTACCCGAACGGCAATCTGCAACTTCAATTGTTGATGTCAGTTGCGCCAAGCGCCTCGTCGCGGGCACATGAATTGCTACCTGGGATGCCGGATGAAAATCTGTGTCCTGCGGACGCCGTATTGGCTTATTGCCAGTCCTAATTCCCGCGCGATCAACCTGAATCAACGACCGAGTTGTCTGCCGTTTGAGGGAGAAACCGAGTGGCCAAGCAGATTTGTTTTGACGAAGACGTGCGTAAAGCCCTGCTCGAAGGGGTGTCCAAGCTGTCGAAAGCCGTGAAGAGCACGCTCGGCCCCCGCGGCCGAAATGCCGTGCTCGACAAAGGTTGGGGCTCGCCGAAGGTGACCAAAGACGGCGTCACGGTCGCCCAGGACATCGAGCTGGAAGACAAATTCCAGAACATGGGCGTCCAACTGGTCAAAGAGGTGGCGTCCAAGACCAGCGACATCGCCGGCGACGGAACGACAACGGCCACAGTGCTGGCCGAAGCCATTGTCCGCGACGGCCTGCGATATATTGCGTCCGGCGCCGATCCGATGTCGCTGTCCCGCGGCGTGCAGAAGGCGGTGGATGCGATTGTCGAGGATTTGAAAAAGTTCGCCAAGCCGGTCAAGGCTGATGATCGCAAGGCGATTGAGACCGTTGCCGCTATCGCCGGCAACAACGACAAGGAAATCGGCCAGATTCTGGCCGACGCCTTGCTCAAAGTCGGCAAGGACGGCGTGATC
>CAZDGB010000125.1:0-18757 GCA_964504645.1 uncultured Planctomycetaceae bacterium
GGAGACGACGGTCGGCATGCGCTTCACGAACGGGAAAAGGTCGGAAACAACGAACGATCAATGCCCCACGTGGGCGATGGCTTGCCGCTGGGCCAGCGGAACGTATTCGGTTTGCGGCAGGAAATCGTTCTCGTGCGACAACGGCGACGAATACTCGTACGGGCCGTGATAGCAGACCGGAGGGATATCGAAGTTGCCGTGCCCCGGAGGCGACGGCGCGGTCCATTCCAGCCCGTTCGCATTCCACGGGTTTCGACCGCAGCGCTTGCCGAAGAACATGCTGCCGAAGAAGTTCGCCAGCAGAATGAACTGCGCGAACCCCATCACGATCGCCGCGATGGTCATAAACTGATTCAGCGGCAACAGGTGTTCGAGATACGGGAAGTGGTACGGGTCGGCATAGCGCCGCGGGAAACCGGCGACGCCCAACAGGTGCATCGGGAAGAAGGTGCAATTGAAGGCGATGAACGTGATCGCAAAGTGAATCTGGCCGAGCGTGTCGTTCATCATCCGCCCGAACATCTTCGGAAACCAGAACTGAATCGCTCCGAAGCAGCCGAACAAGGTGGCCCCGAACAACACGTAGTGGAAGTGGGCGACGATGAAGTAGGTGTCATGGATGTAGATATCGACCGGGACCGCGGCCATGAAGATGCCCGAGAGACCGCCGATGATAAACATCGACACGAACGCGATGCAGTTCAGCATCACCGCGTTGAACTGCAACCGCCCGCCCCAGATGGTGCCGATCCAGTTGAAGGTCTTCACGGCGGACGGAAGCGCGATCAGGATCGTGGAGACCATGAACGTCATGCCGAGCGCCGGGTTCATGCCCGAGGTGAACATGTGGTGGCCCCACACGATGAAGCCGAGACCGGCGATGGCCGCCAGCGAATAGACCATCGGCTTGTAGCCGAAGATCGGCTTGCGGCTCATGCAGGCCAACATGTCGGAGACCATGCCCATCGCCGGCAGCAGCATGATGTACACGGCGGGATGCGAATAGAACCAGAACAGGTGCTGCCACAACAGCGGCTGCCCGCCGCCCACGGTCGGCGCGGCGTTGTTGACGATCACGCCCGACGGAATGAAGAAGCACGTCCCGAGCAACCGGTCGGCAACGAGCATGAAGCCGGCCGCCGTCAGCACGGGCAGCGCGAACGCCTGCAGAATCGCCGTGATGAACATCGCCCAGATCGTGAGCGGCATGCGGAACAGCGTCATGCCGGGAGCTCGCATGTTGATGATGGTCGTCATGTAGTTGACGGAGCCCATCATGGACGAGACGCCGACGAACGTCAGTCCGATCAGCCAGTAGGTCTGCGCCATCCGGGAACCGGGCGCGGCTTCCGGCAGGGCGGAGAGCAGCGGGTAGCTCGTCCAGCCCTGGGCCGTGCCCGCGTTCATGCCGCCCACCTTCCACGCCTCGAACGGAATCAGCGGATCGAGGATCCCCAGCGACGTGGCGAAAAACAGGATTGCCGGCCACATGAACCAGTAGCTGAGCATGTTGAGCGTGGGGAACGCCATGTCGTCGGCCCCGATCTGCAGCGGGATCAGGAAGTTGCCGAACGCCCCGGCGAGGATCGGGATGATCACCAGGAAGATCATCACCGAGGCGTGCATGGTGACGAGCATGGTATAGGCTTCGGGCGAGATCTGGCCGCCGTCAGTCTTGTAGAGCAGGTCGCCCAGGATGGGCATGTAGTTCCACGGCCCGGCCAATTGCCAACGGACGCCGAGCGCCAGTGCGCCGCCGACCATGAGCATCAGCAGCGTCGTCATCAGAAACTGGATGCCGATGATCTTGTGGTCGGTTGAGAAAATGTATTTGCGGACGAAGCCGATCTCGTGATGGCCATGCCCGGCGTGCTCGTGATCGCCATGTCCGGCATGATCGAGCGCGGGTGTCAGCGTACTCATGGAAAATTACCTTTTATCACTGCGTCTGTTGGAGTCCCGCCTTCAGGCGGTCTTCGATTCAGGTTTATCAATCCACCAAGACCGGCTAAAGCCGGGACTCCAACGGTTCTCTTACTCTTTCGCCACTTCTTCGGCGGGCGCCGCGGTGCCGTCGTAGAACTGCTCGGCGGCGGCCTCTTCCCGCCACGCCTCGAATTCGGCTTCCGAAGTCGCCACCACGCGGGCCTTCATCTTGTAGTGGCCCCAGCCGCACAGTTCGGCGCACGTCAGCGTGTAAGTCCCCGGCTGGGTCACTTCGAACCACACGGGAATCACCAGCTTCGGCACGGCGTCCTGCTTCACGCGCAGTTCCGGCACGAAGAACGAATGCTGCACGTCCTCGGTCCGCAGGCTGATGGCGACCGGAATGCCGGTCGGCACCCGCAAGTCGTTCACCGTGTAGATGTCGTCGGGCTGCGGCTTGGGCATCAGCTTCTTGCCGCGCGCCGGGTAACGAATCCGCCATTCGAACTGCCGCGCCGTGACTTCGGCGACGGCTTCGGTCTTCTTAGGGAACTGCGACTTCACGCGGTAGTGCGCCCAGACGTCCATCTGGTAGAGCGCGATGAACAGAAGAATGCCCGACGGCACGATGGTCCAGATGACTTCCAGCGTGTGGCTGCCGTGCGAAAACTGGGCCTTCTTGCCCAACTCCTCGGCGGCCTCGGCCCCCTTCCACAGGACGTAGCCCAAGGCGATATTCACGCCGATGAACGTCACCGAGACGATGACGAGAATCAGATAGAAGAGATCGTCGATCTGCTTGCCGATGGTGGACATGGCCGGCGCGTTGTTGTGCGGGAACCACCAGCCGTAGTCCGGCGCGAACCAGCACAGCGCAACGGCGATCGCCGCCGAGGCCGAAAAGAAAACCGCCCAAAACTTGCCCACAACTCGGGTCCTTCGTTAAATCCGTCGAATCAGTGGTCGTGTTCCGATTTCGCCGGAGCAGACGCCATCGCGGGCGGCTTCACCGCGGTCGCAGACGGCGCTTCGAACGGGATGCTCATCACGTAATTCACCAGATCCCAGATTTCCTCGTCCTTGAGCACCGTGCCGCCGAACGCCGGCATCGGCGTCCCCTTGATGCCGGAAAAGACTCGGCGGTACAAATCGACCGGCCGCCGGCCGCCGCGGTACTGGTTCCGCGTCAGGTCGCGCGGCTGGAGCTTGTGGCCCCACAGGTCGTGCAAGCCGCGCTGGGCGTATTTCTCGTTGGTGCCCGGCTTGGGCCAGAAGTCGTCAACGGCGCTGCCGTCGCCGCGGCCCAGCGGCCCGTGGCAGGTGTAGCACTTCGTCCGATTGCTCATGTAAAGCACGCGGCCCCGCAACCGCGATTCGATCGTGTCTTCCACGCGGGCGATCGCCGGCCGCACCAGGCTCGATTCCTCTTCGGCCTTCGGCCAGACTTCGGCGAGGATGTCCGCCGTGCTGTCGACCACGCCGGCGAATTCCTCTTTCTCGTAGGCCGCGAAGTCGGTCTTTGCCTGGTTCACAGCTTGAGTGGCGCCAACCGGTTTTTCCGGCTTTTCGCCGGCTTTCACCGCGGCCTTATACGCGTCTTCGGCCCGCGTGGCATCGCGACGAATCGTGGCCTCGTTGTAATCGGCCAGTTCATCGTCCAGCCGCTTCTCCAGTTCGCCGCGCATCGACAGCCAGCGGATGTATTCCACGACGGCGACGTTCTCTTCTTCCTTCATTAGCAGAAACGACGGCATGTACGTCCCGGGAATGCCGTACTTCACGATCCGCTGCAAGTCGTCGCGGCGCGCCCGTTCCTGCGGCAGCGTCGAGGTGAACTTGAAGACGCCTAGCCGATAGTCTCGCGGCAGCGGGTTCAGATATTTCGCCGTCGGCCCGGCGCCATCGCCGGCGACGCCGTGGCAGTGCATGCAGTTTTTCATGTAGACCGAACGGCCCAGTTGCAGTTGCGAACCGAAACCGATGACGACTTTTTCACCGGCGGCGGGTGTGGAGACGCCCCCTTCCGTCGTGATCTCGAGCGTCTTGGCGTTGACTTCCTTCACTTTTTCGCCCGTCGCTTCGCCAGCGTGCGCTCCGCTGAGCCACAGGATCGACTGTCCCTTGTGAATCTGTTCGACCTGCTTTGGTTCGGTCAACGCCAGCGTGAAGACGCCGCGTTGGGCGGCGCTGGCTACTTCGCCGCGCACGCCGCCGTAGTTCACGGGCATGCGTTCCCAGGCGACGAGATTCTCCGGCGTGCCGAAGTTGTCGTTGATCGTTTTGAGAATCGCTTTTTCGGCGGGGGGAACCAGGTTGGTCGTGCTGTCGCGCCAACTGAATTCCGCCTTCGGACCTTTGCCGCAGCCGCTCAGTACGCAGAGGAGTGCGAACCCGGCCAGCGTGGTGGCAAGTCGCCGGTGGAAATAAGCAGATAAGTTGTGAAAATCGATCATAGAGTCACCAATGGCGTGGACCGTGAACGAGGCGGCGTCACGGTTTCAATTTGGAGGCGGGGACCGTGATTTCCACGGTCGTCGTTTCGCCGGGCTTGATGTCGACCTTGTACGCTTTTTCGATTTCCTTGCCGGCTTCGTGCCAGAGCTTCAATTCCAGCTTGCCCGACGGCAACTGCGGAATCTCGAACGTGCCGTCCTCTTTGCTCACCGCGGCGAACGGATGATCGAGCGGCAAATGGAAGGCGTTCATCCAGGGATGGATGTCGCAGACCACTGACAGCGGCTTCTTCTCTGGGCGGGTATAGACGAGCGGCGACTGCGAGTTCCCCTGGATGCCCTGGTTGAACTCGGTATTGCGCTCCGGCTTGGTGTGCGTGTTGTGCAGCACCGGGTCGCTATTGAGGACGTTGACCTGCTGATTGGTCCGCATGATCACGGCGTGCGGTTTGAAAACGCAGTACTTCTGGTCAAAGATCACCGGCTCGTTCGTCGATTCCGGAATCTGCGTTCCCTTGGGAACTTTGTCCAACCAGATGAAAACGTTGGCCAAGCCGCCATCGTTCACGACGACGGCCTCATTCGGCGCAGACTCCATCCCGCAGACTTCGTTGTCTTTAGACGCGTTTCCTTTGGCGTAGAGCGGCGCCAGCGTGGAGAACGTGCCGCCGTAGACGATCTTGCCTTTCAGCGTGCCGAACCCGCCCGGTGTCGCTTCACCGCCGCCGGCCACAGGCGTGCCTTCGGCTGTCGTCCCGCCTTCCGTCGCCAGGCTGTCGGGCCGGCTGGGACGGAAAGTGACGGTGGTCGACGCCGCGGCGCCGCCGCCGCAACCGCTGCACAACAGGGTGGCGATCAAACCGAGCGACACGGCGGCGAACGTGGTCCGCGTGAACGATAGCATTACTTGGACTCCTCTTTGGCGTCGGACGAATCCGTGTTCTCTGCGGCCGCCTGGTCCGTTCCCGCCGTCGCAGGCGTGAGCGGCGCATCGTAGATGACGCGGCCGTCCCGCTCCATCAGGTGGAGGTAGTTGACGAGCGCGTCCCGCAAGCCGATCGTCTGCCAGTTTGCGTCGCCATCAAACACGTCCTTGAACTGGACCTTCGATGGCGGGAAGTTCTGCGGCATCGACGTATACGGCGTGATCCACGTCGGGCGATAGAGCCAGAGCATCATCCAGTCGGGCCGCAAGCGGTTGCCGGCCTGATCGAGATTCGGCCCGCGAATGCTGTCTTCCGGCTTAGCGGCTTTGATCGAGCGTCCGCCGACGAAGTGACACTGGATGCAGACCGGGCCGTTGAGCAGCTTCCACGATTCCGACAGGTAATCGTGCTCCTTGTCGTGGAACTTCGCGTCGTACTCGCGCTCGCGCGGGACGAGGTATTCCGGCTCCCGTTCCGGGACTTGCTGATACGGGTAGGTGGCGCCGTCCGCCGCGGCGAAGTAGTTCGCCAGCGTGCGGGCTTCGTCGGCGCTCATGTTGAACCGCGGCATCCGCAGCACAGTGCGATGACGCAGCCGGTCCGGGTTCTGCAGGAAGTTGAACAGCCACGGCGTCTGGACCTTGATGCCTTCCAGGTACAACGGCGGCGGCGAGCTTTGCCGGGCATCGTTCAAATCCTTCGCCACCCGGGACTCGACCAATTGCGGTGCGAGCCATTCCGTGTAGGCGCCGCCGCGGCCGGGCTTTATTCGGCCTCCTTCCAGACGCGCCGCCGGGAAAATGAACCGCGACGTCGGCGTGAGGAGCTTGCCGTCGACTTCCACGGTGTTCCACGATTCCGCGACGTATTCCTGGTCTTCCGGCGCGTCGTCAGGATTCGGCGCGGCGATGACCATCCCATGGAAGCTGATCACCGGCAACTCTTTCGGGCCTTCTTCGGTCTGCACGGTCATCTTGCGGCCGGTGTCGGCCTTCACCGGCGGCTTCAATTTCTTGAGGAGTTCGACCGCGGCCGGAATCTCCGCCGCTAAATCGAGCGACGTGATTTCGTTCTCGTTCGCCGGGTCGTGTCCGTAGCGGATCTCCGGCAAATCGAGCATGTGGCACGACGTGCAGTTGTACTGATCGAGCAGAAACTCGCCCTTGATCCAATCTCCCTTCGGCCCGGACGGGTTGAAGAGGTACTCGTCCGACGGCGGCTCGGCCAAGAGTCCGAGGATGAACGTCGCAATGTCCTCGATGTTTTCTTCGCTGAACGGGAACTTCGGCATCCGCAGCCGGTCGTCGTACGGCTTGACTTCCGTCATTTCGAAATCGTAGCTGCGCGGCTGGCGCAGCTTCTGCCAGAGGAAGCCCGGCCGGCCGTGATGCATCAGGCTCTCGTAGAAGAACGCCGTCGACAGTTCGCGTTCTTCGGCTTCATGTGTGGCGAACTCGTGGCGCTCGGCCGTTTCGACCGCGTGCACGGCCCGGTCGTGCAGCGAGCCGTCGGGCCGCAAGCCGAGTGCGAGTTCCTTGCCGCCGCGGATCACGCGGACTTCGACCCGGGCGCCGGGCTCGGTTCGATTCAACTGGTCCCGCAACTGGTCGGCGTCGACGATCGTCTGGCTGTTGTAACCGACGATGACGTCGTCGATCTGCAATTCCGCCGGATGGTCGCCCGGCTCTCCGAGATTCACGCCGCGATACGTCGTCACGCCCGGCTGGAGTTCCGTGACACGCACTCCACTCGGCGGCTCCAGTTTCAAGCGGGCCGCGACGGCGGGGGTGACGTCGACAAACTCGACGCCGAAGCTCGGCTGGCCGCGGTGATGGGCGTATTCCTGAATGTGCTCGAACGCGAGCCGCGAGCGGTCCTTTTTGCCCCAGTCCTGCAGCGCCGTGCCGATCGGCCGGCCGTCTTCGAAGTTGGGGATGTCGTGGCAGCCGTAGCAACCGTAGCGGCTGATCGTGCGGCGTCCGACGTAATTCATCTTGCGGCGGCGCATTTCCTCGGGATCGGTGATCGGGCTACCGTCCGGCTTCACGAGTTCGATCTCGTCGCCTTTGATGGCTTCCAGCCCGCCGGACGGAATCGGGTATTTCCCATGTTCCATCACCTCGGTGATCTGAGTAGTCGTCAGATTCTTCTTGAGGAATTCGACCGTCAGATCGTCGAGCGCCTTCGGATCAACCGACGGCGTATCGTAGGTCGCCGAAGGCTGATAGTCGGCCGGCTTGCCTTGCAGTTTCAAGAGGTACGCCGCGATATCCGCCGCCGGGTCGATGGTTTGCTTGTTGACCTCTTCCGCTTCGAGATACAGGTTCGGCATCTTCGAGCGTGGATGATACCGCTGCGGATCGCGGAGCCAAGTGTAGAGCCAATTGAAGCCCGCCGCGCCGGGAAGCAGCTTGGCGTTGATCTTCGAAAGTTCCGGCCCGAACGTCGAGGTCTCTCCGGGAACGGGCTTCAAGCCTTCGTGCTGATGGCACGCCGCACAGCCCCGGGTCGCGAACAGTTGCTGGCCTCGGGCGGCGTCCGGCTGATAGTCGTCTTTCGGGGAGATCAATTCCAACGGCTGCGATTTGTCTTTGAGGTAGTGCGCCACCGCGGCGACTTCGACCGGGTTGAACTCTTCGGCCGTTGGATCCTGCTGGTTCGTCAAATGGAAAAACTGCGGCATGCGGGTCGTCGGACGGAACTTCTTCGGCTCGTCGGTCCAAGAGGCGATCCACCCTTCGGGCGATTTCAGACCGATGTGCCGCAGCGACGGACCGACTTTCCGCATCTTGCCGGGGACCGTCAGCGGGTCGGCGAGCGCCTTGGCGAGCTCTTCCGGCGTGTTGGGTTCGAGCCGCAGATCGGGACCGATGGCCCGCTTTCCTTCGAAGCCGTTGATCTCGTGGCAACCGAAGCAGCCGTAGGTCTTCACCAACTCATAGCCGCGATGGACTTTCGGGGCCGTCGCGCCGAATTTCGGATGATGGCCCAACTCGACCACATTGATGTGGCAGCGGATGCAGCCCGATTGCTCGAAGCGGTCGGGCAGCATCGGGTGTTCCCAGAAGTGGTTGTCGAACCAGCCGTGGTGATGCGCGTCGGGATTGTCGCCGATCGCCGCTGGAGACTTCTTCGGGGACTTTGCCCACAGTTCGGCTTCGTGGGGATCGTTCGGCGTGTGCGACGCATTCGTGAACGACGTCCCCGATCCCTGGCCCTCGTGGCAGACGGTGCAGCCGAACTTCGGAAGCGGATGCGGGCTGGTCGACGTCAGAAACAGATCGAGCCGAGGATGCGAAGCGTACGGCTGAAGGAACTCGCCTTCCTTGTTTCCGAGCGGGAACGCCGGGTCCGTGCCACCGGCGACTGCGTCGATCGACACATGGCAGGTGCGGCACCGGTCGAAGCGGTCGACCTTCGACATGCCGCCCAGATCGATCTTGAGGCCGGGCATCCAGTCCTGCTGGATGCGTTCCGGCGAGTTGAAGCCGTTGATGATCGGTAAGAGCATCAGGTCGCGCTTCATCGCCGAAAACCAATTCGACGGTTCGATCTTGTCGATCGCCTTCCGCTTGCGGCTGATCTCTGACTCCAGATCGGTGATCTGCTTGGCCAGCTTGTCCCGGTCCGCGGTGAGGCTGGACACCTTGTCCTTCGCCAGAACGGAATCGAGATCGAGCTGTTTGAACTGGGCTTCCTGCTGCGCGACGAGCGATTCCTGCTCTTCGAACGCCTGCCGCAACGCGGCAAGCTGGTCCGGGGGAATGTTGTCGCGCACGCCCAACCCGAAGTTCGCGCGGGCGACGTCGCGTTTGGCCCGCTCCGTGCGCAGGCCGCGCATGTGGGCCGAGGCCAGTATCGACGCCTCGCGGGCGGCGGCATCCAACTCCTTCTTTTTGGCTTCATGTGCGGCGAGCGCCGCGTCGGCGGCCTTCTTTTCTTCGATCAACGTCGCGCGGCTTTTCTCGAACTCGGGATCGGCCTTGATCTCGGCGATGCGGTTCTTGTCGCGCTCCGCCACCAGCCGCAGCGCTTCGCGTTGGTAGAGCCGCCATTCGTCGGCGTAGTCCGCCCACATCATCCACAGGGTGCAGACGAGCAGCACGACGGCGCTCAGGCAGAACACCTTGTGCATCGTCTTGATGTTGCGCAGATAATCTTCAGTCGCGGGCATTGTGCTTCACTTAACGAACGAAGGGATGGCCTGGCTGTCGACCTTTAACCCCCAACTCTCGACCCTCAACTAAATGTTAAAAAACCATTCCGGAATCGCCACGATGTACTTCAGGTTGAACGACCACCGCAGCACCATCTTGATCGGCAGCGCCGCCATGAACAGCACCAGGTTGGCGAAGACCATATAGCGCAGAAAGCCCATCCGCACGAAGAACGAGCGGAACACCGTCACCGCCATCAGCGGCGGCAACACCAGCAGATACGCCAGCACGGCCACGAGGCCCAGCCATTCGCGTTTCAGAATCGTGAAGATTTGCGTCCCCAACTCCGACCCTGCGGGCGCGGTCGGTAGCGGTTGCTGCATGGTGTCCAGCCAGAACCATTCCGACAGGTTCACGTTGTTGAGCAGTTCCAATTTGTGGACGTCCCAGTACTCGTACGGCCCGAAGAAGTTCCAGTTCGGGCCGCGGAGGAACGTTCCCAGCACGATCATCGCGACCCACAACGGCAGAAAGCCGAACAGGTAGGTGACGATGGCGAACTTCCGTTCATTGAACGTGTAGTAGCCGTTGCCCAGCTTGTTAAAGTCGATGTACGGGATCGCCATCATGCCGACCAGGATGATGCTCGGCAGCACGACGCCGGCCATCCACGGATCGTAGTAAACCAGCATTTCCTGCAAGCCGAGGAAGTACCACGGGGCCTTCGACGGGTTCGGAGTCTTGGCGGCCGACGCCGGCTCTTCCAGCGGCGCCTGCAGGACGATGCCCCACGCGATGAGTAGGGCCGTCAGCCCGACCATGCAGATCAGCTCGGTGTAAACGAGATCGGGCCAAGTGAGGACTTTCTCGTTGTTCTCTTGTTCGCGCAGCGGTTTGCCGGCGGCGCGGCGGTGGTCGTTGTCGACGGCGCGAGCGAACGACAGCCAGGTGAAGTAGCCCACGATGAACAGCATGCCGACGATCGGCACGTTGTCGGGCTTGCCGACGATCTGCCGGAAGTCGAAGTCGGTCATGCTGAGCGCGAGGAACAGGACAGCGAAGTTCAGCAGAATCCAGCCGACGGTCGGCTTCACGAGGAATTCGCGGAACACGATCATCGCAGTGAACAGGCCGACCGATAACGCGAAGAATGCCACCGGGCCGGACAGCGAATTCACCGCGTCTTTCACGCTGTCCGGCATGCGGATGAGAAACGACTCCGGCGTCGAATAGCTGGTGAGGTGCGCGATGGCGACCATGCCCAACAGTGCCGCGTAGAGCGCCCAGAAACCGGCGACGGGAATGTCCTGTCCCTTGCCGAGCAGGCCCAGGAAATTCATGCGCACCGAGCCGTCCTTCTCGTAACTGCGCTTGACCCACACTGCGTTCATGAAGAACAGCAGCAGGTAGATCCAGCCCAGCCCGAAGATCACCGACGGCGTTAGATCGGGATTATGCTCCATGTTTCCAAATCTCAGAGCTCAAATTTCAAATCTCAAATCTCAAAACAACGCCTCAGAGCGGCTGGCTGATTCCGCCGTCTTTGCGGACGCGCCAGAAGTGAATCGCGATCAACAGCGATACGACCAGCGGAATCGCCACGCAGTGCAGAATGTAAAACCGGTTCAGCGTTCCTTCGCCGACAAAACGTCCGCCCAACAGCAGGAACCGGGCATCGCTGCCGCTCGTGATCAGGTCGAAGCCGCCGATATTCAACAACTGCGCCCCGGGGCCTTCGTAACCGAGCACCGGCGTCGCGCGAGCCATGTTCGAACCCACGGTGATGGCCCAAATTGCCAACTGATCCCACGGCAGCAGATAGCCGGTGAACGACAAGAGCAGCGTCAGCACCAGCAACAACACGCCGATGACCCAGTTGAACTCCCGCGGCGGCTTGTAACTGCCGGTGAGAAATACCCGGTACATGTGGAGCCAGACGGTGATCACCATCGCGTGAGCCCCCCAGCGGTGGATCTCGCGCATGATGCCCAGCGTCGTCACGTCGCGCAGCGCCAGAATGTCGTTGAAGGCGAACTGCAGCGTCGGCCGGTAATAGAACATCAACAGGACGCCGGTGATCGTTTCCACCAGAAAGAGGAAAAACGTCACCCCGCCCATGCACCAGGTGTAGGAGAGGGCGATCCCCTGTTGCTTGATGGAGACCGGATGCAGGTGCAGGAAAAAGTTGGTGAGCATCACCACGATGCGGTTGCGGCGGTCGACCGGCGCCGGATGCCGGAAGATGCTTTTCCAGACCTGCGACTCGCGAATGTAATCGCCGACGGACATCGGGGGAGATTCTTTCTGAAGTCGATGACGAAAGTTAGCGGTTTATAGTTTGTTGCGGGTGGTGAGTTGGGGCCGGAAAAGAGGTTGCGAAGGCTTTCCCAACCCACAACCCCTTACCAACAACCCACTCTCACGACTGCACGAACGACGCGGCGTCAGTCCATTGCCCCATTTCTTCCTGAAATTTCACGCTCTTGTCGACTTCCAGCATGCCGTCTTCGGCGATACGAATGCCGGCCCGCTCCAGCGGGCGCGGCGCCGGGCCCTCGAAGTTGATGCCCGTGATGTAGAACCCGGAGCCGTGGCACGGGCATTTGAACTTCTGTTCGCCGTCAAGCCAGTTCGGCGTGCAGCCGAGATGCGTGCAGACCGACGTCAGCGCGAAGAGGAGATTCTTGCCTTCGTACTGATCGGTATGCACCACCCAGACGCCGAACTGATCTTTCCACTTGTTGGAGACGGTGTTCAGCGGGTAATCGCTCGCCGGGCCGACTTTGAATTTCGATGGGGGCTCGACCAGCACGTTGGGGAACATGAAGCGGGCCGTTCCCAGGACAGAAATGCCCGTCACCGCGGCCAGCGAAGCCCAGGCAGCGGCAAAAGGCGACATGAGCGCCCCCCACACGAGCACGCCCAATCCATACCACACCACGCTGCCGGTCATGACGCCCACGAGAAGACAGGCCGCGCTCACCGCCGCCACGGAAACAATGCCGCTCAACGTGCGTCGCGCCGGCGTCGGCGCGACAGCCTTCTTCGCCGCGGGAACCGGCTTGGCCGGCATCGGCGGCGCAATGACCGGTGCTTTGACCTTGGCTACTTCTGGCGCACCATCCGTAGCGGCCGCCTTCCCTTCGCGCACGGCCTTCAGCATTTCCTGCACGGAAGGGAGCGGCGCGTTGGACGCAGTTGGCTTGGCCGCAGCGGCGGGTTTTGCAGCCGCCGGTTCCGCCGCGGGAGCGGATGCGGCGGCGGCAGGAGCTGACCCCTTCGCGCCGCCGGCGCGGATCGCAGCGAGAATATCTTTCGTCGACCCCGGCTTCGCACCGGGCGCGGCTGGCTTTGGCGGCGCGGCCGCAGGAGTTGATGCGGCCGCCACAGGAGCCGCCGGTGCCGGCGCTTCTGGCGGCTTCTCCGTCGCTGCGGGTGGCGGCGCGGCTCCGCCGGCTTTTTGCGCCCGCACTTTCGCCAGGATATCAGCCGTCGAAGGTTTGTTCGTTTCCATAACGCTTCAGCAGACTCCCCTCCGCCATCTCAGGAATTTCCGAAAATGGAGAGCATTCGACGAGTCAAACCTGGGGTGATTTCTTCCCCGACCGCGGGGATGTTCCGGACCTCGACTCGAATCGCAAACTCCGGGATGACTGCGAATTCTGTCAAGAACGCGACAAGCTGACAACTTCACGACGTTTGGCCGAATTGAATTTCTCAGAACCAAGAAACCCCACGATGCGTTACTCCTAGAGAAATCTCGGAATTGGGGAAGGTTGTCGGCGGCAGGTGGTGAGTTGGGGGTTGGAAGATGCACTCTCAGCGGTCAGGATAGAACGAGCGCGGATGAAAGAGAGGGAGAGACTGGCTCCCCACCCACAACTTCCAACCCACCGCCCACCTCCGTGACCGATCCTATTCTCACCGAACTCGAGCGGCTCATTCGCACCGACCCGGCGCGGCGCGGGTTGATTGCCAGCGAAGCCGATTTCGGTCCGCTGTTGCCCGGGCACTTGGCCTATGCGGCGGAGTCACTCACAAACGCGACATCGGTTAGCATCGTTACGGGCTTCTATATTCCGTCCGCCACTCCGCCTGCTGCGGAGACCGACGGACCGCTCGGTGCAATTCTCTTGGCGGAAACCCTGCGACAGTTGGGGGTTGAAGCAACGATCCTCACGGATGAGCCCTGCAGCAGTGTCCTGAGAGCAGCGGCTCGGCATTTTTCGCTTCCTGTGGATTCCATTCATTCGTCGCAAACGCCTTATGCTGATCAATTAGCGAATTGTTCGCATCTCATCTCGATTGAGCGAGTCGGTCCGAGCCATCAATTGCAGTCGATTCGCAAGTTAAATCCCCACGAACCCGACGTCTGGCGACAATTCGAATCGCTGGTTGCCGCGGAGGAGCAGGGGCGCTGCTTCAATATGCGCGGCGTGTGCATTGATGAGTGGACTGCGCCGCTGCATCGGCTGTTCGAGGATGCGGCGCCGGGTATCACCACGATCGGCATCGGTGACGGCGGCAATGAGATCGGCATGGGGTCGATTCCCTGGCCGGAACTCTTCCGGCGATTACCCGAACCGCATGGCGGGAAGATCGCTTGTCGCGTGCCATGCGATTGGACGATTCTCGCAGGCGTCAGCAACTGGGGCGGATATGCGCTCGCCGCGGCGGTGGCGCATCGGCGCGGCCGCGTCGACATCCTCGAACCGTGGACCGGGGCCCAGCAATTCGCGTGGCTCGAAGCGATCGTTCACGACGGCCCGGCGGTCGACGGCGTCACGCGGCTCGCCCAGCCCACGGTCGACGGCTTGCCGTTCGCCACGTACATTCAACCCTGGGACGCGATGCGGCAACTGTTGGGACTAAAACGATGATGCTCAAATCACAACTCTTCCGATTCGTCTTCGTTCTGTTCGCGGCGGCGTGTTCATCAAATCCGTGTGTTGATGCCGCCGATTTCCCGATCCGCATTCGCTTCAGCGAAGCGATCCGCAAAGAGCCGTTCACGGGGCGAGTCTATCTTTGCACGCGTAGCGATTTGGGCGAGCCGCGGTTCGGGCCGAACTGGTTTGCGCCGGAGCCGTTCTTCGCGCTGGATGTGACCGATTGGAAGCCCAACACCGATCTCGTCTTCGAGCCGGAGACCGCCGACAAGATCCTCGGCCATCCGCGATCGTTTCGCGAATGGACTCCGAAAGGGGGCACGATTCAAGCCGTGATCCGTTTCAATCCGCAGGAACGCAAGATTGGCGACGGACCGGGCAACGGCTTCAGCGCGCCGGTCACGTTGCCGGAAGATCCCAGCACATTGACGGAACCGCTCGTCGTGGATCGCCTCGTGCCAGCAGTCACGTTCGACGAATCGAAGTGGTCGCGGCAGGTTTCGCGAAAATCAGTGCTGCTCAGCAACTTCCACAAGCGGCCCATGATGATGCGCGCCGCTGTGATTCTGCCGGCGAGTTACTTCGAGCAGAAAGACCGCCGTTACCCGGTGATCTACTCAATTCCCGGCTTCACCGGCACGCATCACGGCGCTCAGGCGATGCAGGAGCCGATCGCGGAGAACAACCCGCAAGGCGTGGAATTCATCCGCGTGATTCTCGATCCGACGAGTCCGCTCGGCCATCACGTCTTCGCCGATTCCGCGAACAACGGGCCGTGGGGCCAGGCGCTCGTCAACGAGTTCATTCCCGAAATCGATCGCCGGTTCCGCACGATTCCGCAAGCGACGGCCCGCTTCGTCACCGGGCATTCGTCCGGCGGCTGGAGTTCGCTCTGGCTGCAGATCACGCATCCCGAAACGTTCGGCGGCGTCTGGAGCACCGCTCCCGATCCGGTCGATTTCCGCGACTTCCAGATCATCAATATCTACGAGCCGGGCGAGAACGTTTACACGACGGCGGATGAATCGCGGCGACCCATCGCCCGCAAATCGAAGGACGAAGTCGCGCTCTGGTTTCGCGATTTCGATCACATGGAAGAGACGCTGGGACCGGGCGGCCAGTTGCACAGCTTCGAAGCCGTTTTCAGCCCGCGCGGCGTCGACGGCAAGCCGCTTCGCTTGTGGAACCGCGAGACCGGCGCGATCGATCCCGCGGTGGCGAAGGCCTGGGAGAACTACGACATTCGCCTGGTGCTGGAACGGAACTGGCCGTCGCTCGGCCCGCGGCTCGCCGGCAAGCTGCACGTCTTCATGGGGGACGCCGATACGTTCTACCTCGAAGGGGCGACGAAGCTGCTGAAGGAATCGCTCGCGAACCTCGGCAGCGACGCGGTGATCGAGATCGTGCCGGACAAGAACCATAGCAACCTCCTCACGCCCGAACTTCGCGACCGCCTCCGCCGTGAAATGTCGGAGACGTTCCTCAAGCATCACGCTGTGAAGTGAAGGCGAGCGTCGAGGCGTGAGCCCGACGTGTCCCTCGACGTGAATTTTTTTCGGGTTGTCAAGGAGCGCGGGACGAACGAATCGTTCCTCAACCAACCGGCCGGTGTTGCGCGACAAAGTGTTTGCAAACAGACGCTCGTCCGGCCTGTGCAGCCTGCGGATATTTGTCGCTTGACTGTCGCTTCTCGTCGCGTGAGCGTCGCTTCACTGGCGGTTCTCTGTCGCTTGGCGTGCGTTGCAGGACACAAATCAGCCAATCCCGATGCGTGTTTGGTTGCGTGGGCAAATTGGGCAACCGACTCGAACATTGGGCATGTGGGGGATTCCGCGCAAGATTGATTTCCCGATACGCTGTCGAAAAACGGCCTTCGCGCGGCGAAAACTCGTCTCCCTATTCCGTGGAGTGTTGCGCGACAAGTTGTTGAGGAAGTCGGGATGACGGGGTGTCTCGTTGTCGTTGCCGCTTGCTTGACACTGTTCTAAAGTTCACTGTATCGTTCGCGGCCATGAAGCCGCTGATTTGCCACCTCGACGCCGATTGCTTTTACGTGAGTGCCGAGCGGGTCCGCGTTCCTGAACTGCGCGGCGTCCCAGCCGTGGTGATCGGGAATCAAGGCGCATGCTGCATCGCGAAGTCGTATGAGGCGAAAGCGGCCGGAATCAAGACCGGCGTTCCGATCTGGGATGCCGTGAAGCTCTGTCCCGAATGCGTGTTCCTGAAACGCGATTTTCGCTGGTACGAGGTCATCAGCCGGCAGATGCTCGACCTCTTGCGAACCGTCTCGCCGGCCGTCGAATACTACAGCATCGACGAAATGTTCTTCGATGCGTCGGAACTGACGAACGTTTTCTCCCTGCCGCTGATCGACGCCGCCAAAGCACTCCAGCAGCGAATCCTGCACGAAATCGGCGTTCCCGTTTCGATGGGCGTCTCGCTGTCGAAGACGCTCGCCAAGCTCATCAGCGACACCGCCAAGCCGTTCGGTTGCGGCGTGCTGACCGACGTCGAGGAACTTCCCGCCTATCTCCAGTCACGCAAGGTGGAAGACATCAGCGGGATTGGCGAACGCAGTCGGCGCAAATTGGAAGCCCACGGCATCAAGACGTGCTGGGACTATGCCCAGGCGGATCGCGGGATCATTCAAAAGCTGCTGACGATCACGGGGGAATGCCGCTGGCACGAACTCCACGGTGACGCGGTGCAGAAGATTTTGACGAAACGCCCGGCGCACAAGATGATCGGCCGCGGCGGCAGTCTCGGCGGCGCGACGTCCGACATGGCCCGCCTCACGGCATGGATTGCCCGCAACACCGAACGGCTGATCGAAGAACTCGACTTTCACAATGTGCTGACAACACAACTCGCCTTCGCCATTGAATTCAAAGAGGGAGGCGGCTGGTCCGGGCGGGCCATCCTTCCACAACCGACCGCGACGTATCACGACATCAACTCCGCTGCGAAGGGCATGCTCGATCATGCCTATCACGCGGAATCCCGGCGTGTAACGCACATGCACCTGATGGCCGAACGTCTTTGTGACCGCCGTTCCGTGCAACGCAGTCTGTTTCCCAACGTCGAGTCGCCGGCCGCCGTGGCCGTGGCCGACGTGAAGCGTGAGATCAACGACAAACTGGGCCGCTTCCTGCTGCGGAGCGGTAACACGCTCGCCTTGAAAGACATCTACGACGACGAGGCGCAGTCCTACGACATCTGCGACATCCGGGGAAAGATTTGCTTCTGAGGTCTGTCGATGGATGGTGTTTCTCTTTCGTGGCGACTTCTGCCGCAAGCGCTGATCGAACGCTACGGCTTGCAAGGCCGGGCCATCAGTCGCGGTAACGGCGACCCGGAGTATCGGTTTCTGTACCGCGACCCGCTGCCGGTGCTACCGGTCTGGTATGGCGAACTGCGGATTGTCTCGTGGGGCTGGCCGGCGAAACGCTCGTCGCTGCCGCGCTGCCGCGAGATTGGACACGATGCGTTGCAGGAAGGCCAGTGGCGGGAACTGGAACCGGAACCGGTCGAAATTCCGGCATCGTTCATCGTGGATCGGGGGATCTGGACGCGGGTGGCTCAGGGCGTGCAAGGTGTGCTGGTTCACGACAACGACGGGACGCCGGTCGTTTATGTGGTGACGCGCGAGGCTACGCATTACTATCAGGTGATGACGAGAAACCTGCGGGAACCGATCCTGATTGGGGAAATCATCTGATGTGTTCCCGGTTTTCTCAGCGCCTTTCACCCGCGAAAGCAAAAGAAGTTTTCGACGTGGTTCGCGACATGGAAAGCGAACGAGAAGAAGCCGCACGGCATATGGTGCGCCCCCGAAACAAGGCCGAAGTGATCCGGGCCGATGCAGACGGAAAACGGTTTACTCGATGGATGGAATGGGGGCTGATCCCGCCGTGGGAACAAAATCCGCAGCACGGCAAACTTATCAACTGCCGATCGGAAACCGCTGCCAAGATTCCAATGTTTCGGCGGGCATTTCGCGAGCAGCGTTGCCTGATTCCCATCAGCGGCTATTTCGAGTGGTCGCCAGAGGGTAACAAAGACAAACAGGGCTGGTACCTGTCATTCAAGAGCGGCGAACCGATTGGTGTCGCCGGGTTGTGGGAAACTTGGATTGACGAAGATGGCAAACTGTTGGAGACCTTCACGGTGCTGATGGTGGATGCCAATGAATTCGTGTCGGAAGTGCATCCGAAACAGAGGATGCCCGCGATACTTTTTCCCGACGAATGGCCGATCTGGCTGGCCCCCGATCTGACAGAACCGGAAGCGGTGCAGCCACTATTGAGAACGTGCGAATCGAGTCTGTGGCAACGCTGGGCCGTGACGCCGAAGATCAATGGCAACAAATGGGATGGACCGGAAGCCCTTTTGCCGATCAAACCGCC
>CAZDGB010000126.1:0-18731 GCA_964504645.1 uncultured Planctomycetaceae bacterium
CGCTCGACGAGATGACGCACGTCGCGAAGGAAATGCAGCGGCAAGGCTTCACGATTCCGCTCCTCATCGGCGGGGCGACGACCAGCCCGAAGCACACGGCGGTGAAGATCGCCCCGCACTTCGAGCAGCCGGTCGTGCACGTCGTCGATGCGTCGCTGTCGGTCCCGGCGGTGGAAAGCCTGCTCGATCCGGAAAAGAAAGGGGAGTTCGTCGCGAAAAATGTCGCCACGCAGGAACGCGACCGCGCCAACTTCGCCGGCATGCAGGCGTCGCGGAAACTCGTCCCGTACGCCGACGCCCTGTCGCGCCGCTTCGCGACCGACTGGCAAACGGTCGACATCCCGACGCCGGCGTTCCTCGGCACAAAAGTCCTCGACGATTTCCCGCTGGAGAAACTCGTCCCGTACATCGATTGGTCGCCGTTCTTCCAGACGTGGGAACTGAAAGGGAAGTTCCCGAAGATTCTGGAAGACGCCACGGTCGGAGCAGAAGCGAAGAAGCTCTACGACGACGCGCGGAAATTGCTCGATCGGATCGTTAAAGAGAAGTTATTGACGGCGAGAGGCGTTTATGGCTTCTGGCCGGCAAACAGCGACGGCGATGATATCGTTGTGTTCGCTCCCGAACACGTCGGGCTTACGCCTCGACGCTCGCCAATCGCCGCACTCCCCATGCTCCGCCAGCAATGGGAGCGCGAAGGCCAGAAAGACTTCCGCTCGCTCGCCGATTACATCGTCCCGCGGAACTGCGGCCACACTGATTACATCGGCGCGTTCGCCGTGACGGCCGGCATCGGCTGCGATGAGCTCGCGAAGAAGTTCGAGGACGAACTGCACGACGATTATCACGCCATCATGACGAAGGCCCTCGCCGACCGGCTGGCCGAGGCGTTCGCGGAATGCCTGCATCGGCAGGCCCGCGTCGATTGGGGCTACGGCCAGACGGAAAACCTGTCGAGCGACGACCTGATCGCCGAGAAGTACCGCGGCATCCGCCCGGCGTATGGCTACCCGGCGTGTCCCGATCACACCGAAAAGCCGAAGCTGTTCGAGTTGCTCGACGCCGAGAAGGCCGTCGGCATCCGTCTGACGGAAAGCTACGCCATGCACCCCGCGGCGTCCGTCAGCGGCCTCTACTTCGCCCACCCGCAGGCCCGCTACTTCGCCGTCGACAAGATCGCCAAAGACCAGGTCGAAGACTACGCCCGCCGTAAAGGCGTGCCCGTGAGAGAAATCGAACGCTGGCTGAGCCCCAATCTGGGGTATGACGACTGACCGCGAAGTAAAGACAGCAACCGCAGATTTCGCAGAGGGAAGCCGATTCGACGCAGATTTGAATGGCAACGGGCTGGAACGACAACGCCCTTTCTTAGCTGTGGGCGTGGCGAATAGGCGAAAGCCCACGCCCTTCGCAAAGCCTGAGGGCGTGCCACCCGGATTGACGCCACGCCCCATTTTTGTGTCTCTTTGCGTCAATCTTCCGTCTTGAATCTGCGATCATCAGCCTTCTATCTGCGAAATCTGCGGTTACGGTCTTTAGCTCCTGGAATCCAGGTTAATCGCCCGCACGCCGTCCGGTTCTGCTCCTGGAACGAAACTCATCAGGAGACGAAATCATGAACCCCATGGCATACACGTATGTGGCTTATCTGGTGATCACGATCGGCATCACCGTCTGGGTGGCCCGCACGCTGCAGCGGAACGGCGTGATCTTTCTCACCCATTCCGGCCGCGACGCCCCGCTCGCGGAAGCGTTGTCGCATCTCTTGGTGGTCGGGTTCTACCTCATCAGCTTCGGGGCCATCAGCTTCGTCATGAAGAGCCACGACCGCGTCACCGATGCGCAAACCGGCATCGAACTCCTGAGCACCAAAGTCGGCGTCATCCTCGTCGCGCTCGGCATGTTGCACTTTCTGATTCTGATGCTCTTCTCCGGCATCAAGCACCACGAAGACGACCGGAAAGCCGGCCTGGAACGAAGGAACTCCCTCGCCGAGTTGGCCGAACTGAAGATGGGACGTCATTGATTGGAGCTTACCATGACCCGCCTCGCCGCCGCCTACGTTCTGTATCTGCTCATCAGCCTCGCGATCACGGTGTTCGTGGGCCGGACGCTGCATCGGCACGGGCGACTCTTGGTCCTCGACGCGCTGCACGGCAACGTTCGCCTCGCCGATACGGTGAACGATCTGCTGCTCGTGGGGTTTTATCTGCTCAATGCGGCGCTCGTCTTGATGTTGATGAAATCACGGGCCGTGCTGCCGGATGAATTGTCGCTCGCGACGTTTCTCTCTGACAAGCTCGCCGTGGTCCTGCTGACGCTGGGCGGCATGCACTTCTTCAACGTGGCGGCCCTCCTCGCCGTCCGCCGTCGGGCCTGGCGACCTGTGGTTTCGCACTGAGATCACAGCGCGGGATAACTGCAACCGGAATCAAGCCCGCTCTGGTCCAGGAAGAAAACGGAACGCAGAAGGACGCTGGCCCGAAGCCCGCGGAGAAACGCGGACAAGACCGTCGAACCGACCTCATTCCTTCTGATCCGCGCGCTTCCGCGTCGTCCGTGTGGCGCAGCCCCGCGTTCCGCCTTCCCTGCTTGACCTCTGTGCGCAAAACGCTTCTTTTCTGTTTTCTTTGCGCTCCTCGGCGACTTTGCGCCTTGCCGAGAGACGTCTTCCCGATTTGTGCCAATGTTTCGACCGCATCATGGAACGACACCCCGTCGCTGGGTTATGATGCGGGTCTGGAAACTTTCGGGCCGATAATTTCCGTGGTGGTGCGCGCTCGCGTCGGGGTCTCGTTTTGTGTTAGGCCGCTTGATGGAATTCCTCCGGAATCTCTTTCGCCCGAAAAAGAAGGTCGAGGTCCGCAAGAAAGTGGATATCTCGCGCCGCTTCGAACTGATCGGCCGCATCGGCCAAGGGAGCATGTCCAAAGTCTGGCGGGCCCGCGACACGCTCACCGAGAAAATCGTCGCGCTGAAAGTGCTGGACCTCGCCAAGACGAAGCGGCTGGAATCGCGGTTCATCGGGCTCAACAAGCCCACGGAAGGCGAAATCGCCCTCCAGCTCCGCCATCCCCACATCGTGCACACCTACGAATGGGGCATCACGACGAACAACGAGCAATTCCTCGTCATGGAGTTCGTCGACGGCGTCAGCCTCAGCTACCTCATCGACGTGCAGAACGACGTCATGAAGCAGAACCGGCTGCGGTTCATGATCGAGCTCGGCGAGGCGATCGAATTCTTCCACCAGAAGAACTGGATCCATCGCGATATCTGCCCCCGCAACGTCCTCGTCAACTCGGAACTCTCGATCAAGCTGATCGACTTCGGGCTCGTCGTGCCGAACACGCCGCAGTTTCAGGCCCCCGGCAACCGGACCGGGACGGCGGACTACATGGCGCCGGAACTCATCAAGCGGCAGCGGACCGACCAGCGGATCGACATCTTCTCGTACGCGATCACGTGCTACGAGATGTGGGCCAAACGCAAGCCGTGGGAATCGGCGGAAACGCTGGACGCCGTCGTGCAGCACATCAACGTGCCGCCGACCGACATTCGCAAGTACAGGAAAAAGATGAACAGCACGATCGCCGACGCGATCATGCAGGGCCTGACGCTGCATCCGGACGACCGATGGCAGACGATCGGCGAAATGATCGCGCCCTTCCGGCAGGTCTACCACGAGCAGAACGAAGCGTCGTCGTAGTGATTAGCTGCCAGCTTGTCACTTTGTCGCCACCGCAACACCGCTGACCGCAGAGCCACAAGCAAGGCTGCTTGCGGCTACGTACTCAAGACCGAAGAAACATCCGTTCGTGTCTAACGCCTCCACACTTCCCCCCTCGCGCGTCGCAGAACATTTGCGCGATCTGAATCCGTCGCAGCATGACGCGGTCACCACGTTGAAAGGGCCGGTTCTCGTGCTGGCCGGCGCCGGCACCGGAAAGACGCGGGTGATCACGTTTCGTATGTCGGAGCTGATCCGCCGCGGGGCGGAGCCGGACCGCATCCTGTCGGTGACGTTCACCAACAAAGCCGCCAAGGAGATGCAGGAGCGGACGGCCGCGCTGCTCGGCAAGCGGCTCAAGCGAAAACCGTGGATCTCGACGTTCCACGCGCTCTGCGTGCGCATTCTCCGCGAGGAGATCACGCTGCTCGGCTATCCGCCGCAGTTCGTGATCTATGACCGCGGCGACCAGGAGTCCGCGGCGCGCAAGGCGCTGCGGGACATTCGCGTCACCGACGCCGCGCTGCGGCCGGGCGATTTGCTGGCGCTGATCAGCCGGTGGAAGACGGCGGGGGTCGAGCCGGAAGTCGCCTCGGAATTCGCGGACGACGACCGCAGCTTTCTCGGCGCGGCGGGGTATCGCCGGTATCAATCGCAGTTGCGCGCCGCCGGCGCGGTCGATTTCGATGATCTCTTGCTGCTGACGGTCAAACTCTTCGAGCAGATGCCCGAGGTCCTTGACCGCCAGCAGAGCCGGTTCGATTTCGTGCAAATCGACGAATATCAGGACACGAACGACCTGCAATTCCGGCTGGTGGAAGCGCTCGTCCGGCCGCACGCGAATTTGTGCGTGGTGGGCGACGACGACCAGTCGATCTACGGCTGGCGCGGCGCCGAAGTCCGGCACATTCTCGGCTTCCAGCAGCATTTCCCCGGCGCGAAGATCGTCCGCTTGGAAGACAACTACCGCTGCACGCGGAACATCATCGACCTGGCGAACCGGCTGGTGAAGCACAACCGCAGCCGGCACGAGAAAACGCTCGTCGCCCACAAGAGCGGCGAGAACGATGTCGTGATCCGCGAATTCCCCGACGAGCAGACCGAAGCCGAGGCCGTCGTGCGGGAGATCAACTTTCTGATTCAGCAGAAGGCCATCCCTCCGCGCGACATCGCCATTCTGTTCCGCACCAACGAACAGCCGCGGCTGTTCGAAGGTGAACTGCGCCGCTTGCAGGTGCCGTACACGCTGGTCGGCGGGCAATCGTTCTTCGACCGGAAGGAAGTGCGGGACGTCCTGGCCTATCTGCGGGCGATTGCGTTTCCGTCGGACGAGATGTCGCTGCTGCGGATCATCAACGTCCCGGCGCGAGCCATCGGCGAGGCGTCGGTCGACAAACTGCTGACTCGCGCGGTGAAGCAGGGCCAAACGTTCTGGGACGCCATTCCCGACGGCGTCGCCGCGAAGGAAATCTCGCCGAAGACGGCGGCCGCGCTGACGCAGTTTCAGCAGTTGATTGCGAGGTTCCGCGAGCGCAGCCGGCAGCCGGGCGTCGATCTCGCGGCGCTGTTGGAAGAATGGCTGGAGACGATCGACTACGACGTAGAGATCTGCCGGCAATACAAGGAGCCGGCGCAGCAGGAGACGCGGCGGCAGGTCCTCTCCGAATGCCGGCAGGCGCTGCAGGAATATCAGCAGCGCGCGTCGCGGCCGACGTTGGCGGAATTTCTGAATCAAACGGCGCTGGAGGGCCGGGACGACAACTTCGGCGAGAAGGACGAATTGCAGGCCAACGCCGTCTGCCTGATGACGCTGCACAGCGCGAAGGGGTTGGAATTTCCGCGAGTCTATCTCGTCGGCTGGGAGGAAGGCATTCTGCCGCACCAGCGTTCGGTCGACGCCGACCTGAAAGCCATCGAAGAAGAACGCCGGCTGGCGTATGTGGGCATCACGCGGGCGCGAGACTTTCTGACGATTTCGCGGTCGGAAACCCGCATGAAATGGGGCAAACGGCGGGAGTCTTTCCCGTCGCGGTTTCTGCTGGAACTGCAGAGCGAAAATGATGGTGTCGTTCCGGACGCGCAACCGCCTGTTGATTGACTACGCAACGGAACGCTCGATACTGTGAGAACTTGCGTTTTTGCGTGCGCTCCCTGGCTTTTCGAGATTCCGGCCCGTGTCCATCCCGATTTCCATTCCGCAGTCCGACGACGAGGTCGTCCGCGAAGCGCGTGCCGAAAAGTCGACTCCGCTGCAATGGATGGCCTGTTTAGGCTTGCTGGCGGCGATCGGCTGGGTTTTCTGGCCGACGCTGGTGGCGCTGGAAAAAATGTGGCGCACGGACCCGGATCAGCAGCACGCCTACCTCGTGCCGGCGTTTGTGCTCTATCTGCTGTGGATGAATCGGAAGGAAGCCCGTCACACGGAGTACGGAGCCCCGCTGGTCGGTTTGTGTCTGCTGCTCGTCGGTCTGGGGCTGCGTTTCGCCGGCATTTATGTCTTTCTCGATTGGCTCCAGGCGGCGGCGATCATTCCCTGCCTGCTGGGCGTAGTCGCCATGGTGTGGGGGACCAGCACCGCCTGGACGTGCCTGGGACCGCTGCTTTTCCTGGTCTTCATGATCCCGTTGCCGTACCGCGTGGCGACGTGGCTGGCCTATCCGCTGCAGCGCACGGCGTCGGTGTCGTCGACGTATATGCTGGAGACGCTGGGTTACTACGCCAGTTGCATCGATACGAAGATCCACATCGGCGATCACTCGCTGGACGTCGTGGCGGCCTGCAGCGGGCTGAAGATTCTGGTCACGTTTTTCGCGCTGTCTGCGGCGTTCGCGCTCTTGAGTCCGCAGCGCATCTGGTGGGAACGGCTGCTCATCGTGCTGGCGGCGATCCCCATCGCTTTGGCGGCGAACGTCATCCGCATCGTCGCCACGGCGATGCTGTACCAGTGGGAGATTCCCGGTCTGGCAAAGTCGGTTTATCATGATCTGGCCGGCTGGTTGATGATGCCGATCGCGCTGTTGCTCCTGGGTTTGTGGACCTGGATTCTCAGCGTGTGCGTGGTCAGCCGGGACGAAAGTTCGTCGGAGCGCAGCGTCATGCCGGCGGTGCGCTGAGCGGGGAAAGGGAACGGAAATGTCGCGCAGGCTCCCGGCCGCAGGGTGGATCTTATCGCTGATCGTCGCGACGGGGACGTTGCTGGCATATGGCTATGCCGAAGGGGTGTGGGCCGGCCGCTGGCAGCCGTCGGACGCGTCCCGGCGGGCGGCAGAGCGGCTGAAAGACGTGCCGCTGGTCATCGGCTCCTGGGCGAGCGAGGAGGGCGAATTCGACGATCGACAGCTGGCTCTCGCCGAACTCGACGGCGTGTTGTATCGCGTCTACACCGACCGGACCACGGGCCAGAGCGTGCAACTGCTCGTTGTCTGTGGGCGTCCCGGACCGGTGTCGGTGCATACGCCCGACGTCTGCTATCGCGGCTTGGGATATTCGACGACGCTCCCGCCGGCGCGGCAAATCTTGACCCAGGACGACGAGGGGCGCGAGCTCACCTGCTGGGCCGCCGATTTTCAGAAGCCGACGCCCGGCGGCAAGGAATTCCTGCGCATTGCCTGGACGTGGCTGGGCGACGGACAATGGCGGGCCGCCGATCAGCCGCGCTTCGAGTATGCGCGGGAGCCGTATCTGTTCAAGGCGTATCTGCTGCATCCCGTGATGTCCGCCCGCAGCGACTGGACGGACGATGCGATTCCGAGTCTGGCGAAGGAATTGATGCCGGTGCTGACGCGGACGCTGGGGTCTGGGCCAGAACGGGACGCCCCGGCCGAGAGATCGTAGCGGGGTCGCCGCGACCGCGGCGGCTGGTCGAACCGAACATCGCACCCTCACTTGCAGGCGGATTGATCATGGTTTGGGGTTATCCCGGTTCCGACACTCACGACGACCCGACCGTCTACATCAATTTCAAGGCGATCGCGCTGCTCCTGGTGCTGGCGGGCGCGGCCGCGGGGGGCGTGCATGCGCTGCATGTGCGGCAAGTCGCGGCCCATACCCCGCTCGTGCTGGAAGAAGCCAAAAAGCGGCAGGCCGCGGGCGAGAAAGCGTCGGCGCTGGCGTTCTATCAGACGTATCTCGGCTATCGGCCCAACGACACCCAGGCCCTGGCGGACCACGCGCTGTTGAAGGCGGAAACGACCAAGGGCCCCGCGGGGGCGCTCGACGCTTTCTACAGCCTGCAACGCGCCTTGAACGTGGCGCCGGAGCGCCTCGAGCTCCGCAAAGAACTCGTGCGGTTCGGCGTCCGGCTGAGCCGGGTGCGCGAGTGCAAAAAAGAGCTGAAAGAGCTGGTCGACGAGTTTCCGCAAGACCCGGAGGTGCTGCTGCTGGCCGCGCGCGGTGCCCTGCAGTTGCAAGAGCCGGATGAGGCCCGGCAGCGGTACGAGGAGTTGCTGCGTCTAGGCCCGGCGGACGTATCGGTCGAATTGGAATACGTTTTTCTCTTATCCAACGAGTTGAATGACAAGCCCGCGGCGGACGCGGCCATGGAGAAAGCGCTGCAGCGGGACGATATTCCCGCCGAACTGCACGCCTCCGCCGCGACCTACTATTTCCAACGCGGGCAAATGGACAAGGCCGAGCGCCACGTCGCGTTGGCGTTGAACGAACCCGAGACGGCCTCGACGACGCTGCTGCAACTGCAAACGGCGATCGCCCGCATGCGGCGCCGCCCGTTGGAACTCGAAGCCGGCCTGTCGAAGATCATCGATCGCGGCGGCAGCGACGTGGCCACACAGATGGAGCTGGTGGAACTCGAATTTGCGCTCGGCCGGCGGATGTCGGCCCGGCAACGGCTGGCTCAGATCGAGACGAATGAGGCCGCGACTCCCGAGCAGCTCTGGCATGTTTATCTGCTGCTGCAGGACTATCAGTTCCCCGACGATCTGACGCCGCTGCGCGAAAAAATCACCCAGCGCGACAAGGGGGGAAGATACACCCGGTCGCTGATTGTCCGCGACAAGATCCGCCAATCCGACTGGCCGATGGCGCTCGAGATCTCCAACGAGCTGATCAAGGACTCCAAGGCTTCCAATTTCTTCCTCTCCACCATCAACCGCTGGCGGGCCGATTGTTATGAACAGTTGCACGATTCGGAGCGGCAGAAAGAGTCTCTGCGTAAAGCGGTCACGGTGAATGAGCGGGACGTGGTGTCGCGCGCCCGGCTGGCGCGGCTGCTCGCCGATGCGGGCCGGTATCGCGAGGCGCTCGGCGAATACTCCGCGCTCGCCAAGGTCTCGCCCGTCTATGCCCGCGAATTCGTGGTCCTCATCCAGTCGGCCCTCAGCGGCGGCGACCGCGCGCCGCTGTCCCGGGCGGAAGCGGATGCCTTGTTCGACGACTGGCGGATCCTGGCTCCGGACGATGCCTTGCCCGATCTGTGCCAGCTCGAACTGACCCAACTGCTTCACGACGATAAGGAGTCGGACCGTCTGTTGACCAAAGGATTGCAGAGTTTCCCCTTGGAAGTCGGCTTTCACCTGGCGCAGATCGATCGTCTCCGCCGCGCCGGCGATTGGCCGGCGGCCTTCGCCGCGCTGGACGAGGCGGAGGCGGCGTGCGGCGCCCAGGGGGCGTTGCTCGGCCGGCGGATCGCCGCCACCGTCGAGTCGAATTCGCCCGATTTGCCGGCGCGAATCAAGACCTGCGTCGACCAGTTCCGGGCCCTGGACCGCGACAGCCAGGCGGTCCTCTGGCCGCTGCTGCTGCTGGGGCTGCAGAAAGCGAAAATCGATCTCGCATCGGTCGACGATCTGATGCGGGAGTACGGCGAGGAGAATCCCCAGGACATCCGCGCCCAACTGATGTTCGTCCAGCGGGCGCTGGCCGACGGCAACCTGGAAAAAGCGAAGTCGCTGCTGGACCAGTTGCGGCAGACGCTCGGCGAGCAAAGCCCGATCGTGCAACTCGCCAGCGTGCTGTACGACGTGAAATCCGCGTCGCTGGGAGATCGAGAAGCGTTGACGCGAGCCCAGGAGGGCCTCGCGGAGCTCCGCGCGCAGCAGGAATCGCCGACGCCGTTGCTGCTCGTACTCGAAGCCGATATCGATCTGATGCAACAGCGGCCGCAGGACGCTTTGCGGAAACTCCAACAAGCGTTACGCACCGGTGAAACGCGCCGGTCGGTCTTTGTCCGCACGCTGGCCCTCATGACGGCCGGCGGGCAATTGGAGCAAGTCGTCCCGTTCGTCGAGAGCCTGGCGCAGTCCCAGCCGGCGGACAACCCCGACCCGGCGGACAGCGACGAGCCAACCTCGGATGTGCCGAGTTCCGATTTTCTCCCCCCCGCGCGCGACCTGGCGTCGCTCCGGCAGGCGCTCGACCCGGAGGTGGGGAAATCGTGGCCGGTCGCGTTGGCGGCTTACCGTCTCGACCTCGCTTTGAATCGGGACGCCAAAGCGCGCGCGACGATCGAGCAGGCGCGGCGGGAAGCGCCGTCCGAGCCGATCGTGTGGGCCAACTGGCTCGGCTATCTGGAACGCCATCAGCCCGACCAATTGGCGGGCGAGATCGAGTCCGCGAAGAAGGAATTGAAGATCGTCGATCAAGGCCGCGTGCTGGCGGGATTGCTGCTGCGCCAGGGGCACGCGGACGAAGCGATCCAACTGCTCGACCAAGCGCGGCAGGAGGCTCCTGCCGATCCCGAGCTGCTGCGGGCGTGGTCGCGGCTGGCCCGACAGCGGCCGACCGAAGAGTTGGAAACAACGCTCAAACAGGCGATGGATCAGACCGATCCCCAGTTCAAGCCGAGCCGGGAAGCGGCTCGGCGGGAACTGGCCTGGCTGTGGTCGGCGTCGAAGGATTACGGCAAGTACCGGCAAGGCGTGTCGTTGGCGAAGGACATTGCCCGCGACGCCGACACCGCAGATCTCGAGGCGCAGCTCCTGCAGGCCGAGTCGCTCGCCGCCCATCCGGGTTATTGGCAGGAGGCCGTCGTCGCGCTCCGTCCTTTGAAAGCCGTGGCGCAGCCCTCGGTGCGGGCCGAAGCGTTTTCCGCAGAAGCGCGGCTGCACGATCGGCGCAAACGCTGGGATGAAGAGCAAGCCGCGCTGCTCGGGGCCCACGAACTCGCGGCGGACAACGAGCAGATTCTCATCCGGCTGCTGTTGAACGCCGTGCGGCGCAACGACGCCGAGGCGGCGGAAAAATGGCACGCCGCCCTCTACGCCGCGACCGAGGACCCGAAAGTCCGCCTGAACGCCGACGTGCTGAAAGGGAAGTTCTCCCAAGATCGCTCCGAACTCGCGTCGCGCGCCATGGCTGCACGCCGCGCGGGACAGGCGACTTCGGAACTGGCGCGTGAATGGCTCGGCTTATTGGAGGCCGACAACGATCTGGAAGAACTGCTGAAGGCGGAGGTGGACCCGGCCCGTCCGGAGACGTTGTCCCGCTATCTGTTGTTCCTGGCCGCGCATCAAAAAGCCGATGAGGCGCTGCCCGTGCTGTCGCAGCTCTGGAAGGGCGGGAATCGCGATGCGGTGCTGATGATCGCCGCCGGCATGGCCGCGACGCCGCGCGTCACGCCCGAATCGCTGCAACCCATCCGCGCCGCCGTGCTGCGGCTGGCGGCGTCGGACAAGGCGACGTTCAAGGAACGCCTGATCGCCGCGGCGTTGGCCGATCATGCGGGCCAATATCAAGACGCGCTGGCGCTCTACGACTCCGCCTTGGAAAAATCGACCGACAATGTGATGGGGCTCAACAACAGCGCCTTCCTGCAGGCGCTCGCGACAGACCAGCCGAGCGAGCAAAGCCTCGCCCGGATCGACAAGGCCCTCGAATTGAACGGCCCGCTGCATCAACTGCTGGATACCAAGGGAGTGATCCTGTTCCGGCTGGGGAAATTCTCCGAGGCCGCAGCGGTTTTGGACGAGGCGTGGAATCAGCGCGCCGAAACGAATTATCTGACGCACCTGGCGTGGGCGCGGGCCGAGTTGGGTGAAACCGACGCGGCGGCGAAACTCTTCCAGCAAGTCGACGCCGCGGACAAACCGCCCCCCCTGCACTCGCTGGAACGGCCGATCGACGCCGCTCAACGGAAGAAAGCGGGACTGGAGCCGAACGACGTTTCGCCGTGATGCGCGTCATGTAGGGAACGCCCTCTGCGGCGTTCCGCGAGCGGTCCATCGACGTAATGTCCCGCGGAACGGCACAGAGGCCGTTCCCTACAACGGGTGAAAGCGTCAAAAAAAATTAAAGCCCGGCTTCCCAACGGCGGAAGCCGGGCTTTGTCGTTTGATTCAACCTCTCATCCGCCGTCGACAGAGCGGAAGATCGCGCTGTCGGGCGAATGCGGCAGATTCACGATGCCTTGCGGATTGAGTTCCGCCAGGTAATTCACGATGTTCCGCACCGACAACACGCCGACCGGCCGGCCGCCGTCGACGATGGGGATGTGACGGTAACCGCCCACGCTCATGTGATTTAGCGCGAACGCCAGCGGGTCCTGCGGACGCAGTGTCTCCGGGCCTCGCGTCATCACGGAGGCGACGGGGACGGCGTGGCAGTCCTCCATCCCGAAGACTTTGGTGATCACGTCCCGCTCGGTGAAGATGCCGGCGAGCCGGCCGTGCTCCTGCACCAGCACGCAGCCGACGTGATTGACGTTCATCGTCATCACGGCCTGGGCCACGGTGGCGGAAAGATCGACGACGATCGGTTCGCCCAGCGGCAACTTCGCGATGGGCATCTCCAGCCAGTCGTCGGCATCGTTCAGCACATTGTCATCGGCATCGTAGGCATCTTCGAATTCGCTGGTGTTCATGACGGGCTCCTTCAGAACGAAAGGATGTGAATTCATAAGCGACAAGCGATGGGAGTTTCACTATACCGCGCGACACCGGGAAATCAATCAGGAATTCCCGGCATGCCGGCTGTGCAAAAAACACCGCTGCCCAGGGAAAAATTACAACGAGCCTGCCGGACGGAATCGAGAGTCCGCCGGCGGAAGGAACATCGCAACTCGTTTTGCATGACGCACTTCCCTGTGCATGCGGCTTTGCCGCAGGTGAATCGGCCCGACGCTTGCCACGTCCGCGGGCTGCGGGCTATCATCCGCTACGCAAAGCCTGTTCCGCCCGCGTTTCCGGTGACGTTGCTCATGGCCGATTACACGAAATTCGATCCCCGCGTCGATTCCCTGGTGATGGAGACCCGCACGCTGTGGGACCCCTCCGTCGGCAAGCTCTCGGACGAAGACCAGATCTGGCTGGCGAAAATGGTCCACGCCGCCCCGCAGAAGGCGACCAAGGTCGAGTACGACCGCTCGCACACCGGCTTCACGCGGACGATCACCGTCACCGCGGAAGACATCGCCCGCATCTACCAGGAAAAAGTCGCGACGTAACGCCGTCTTTGCGACGCTTCGCAGAAGCGTTGTCTTCAACGGTTCGCGACGAATACGACGCTTCTGCGAAGCGTCGCTAAATGGGTCATTCCATCAGTTGCCACAGCCGGCGCGGCGCCGCGCCGTTGTGTTCTCCGGCCGACGCCGACGGGCATTGCCCCAGGTGTTCGACGACCATGTCGATCGAATCCGTCAGCACGAGCCGGCTCAGGTCCTCCTCGTCGATGGCTTTCTCGACGAGCATCGGGTTCTTGAGAAACTCGAACAGCGGCCGCCAGTAGTCGACGCCGACGAAAATCAGCGGGAAATCGAACACCTTCTTCGTCTGGATCAGCGTCGCGGCTTCGAACGCTTCGTCCATCGTGCCGAACCCGCCGGGAAAAATGACGAACGCCTGCGAATACTTGATGAGCATCACCTTCCGCACGAAGAAGTAGCGGAACGTGACCAACCGGTCGATGTACGAGTTCGCCGCCTGCTCGTGCGGCAACAGGATGTTGCAGCCGATGGACAGCCCGCCGGCGTCTTTCGCCCCGCGATTGGCGGCCTCCATGATGCCCGGCCCGCCGCCCGTCATCACGTTGAACCCAAGCCGGGCGATCTCCGCGCCGGTCCGCCGCGCCAGTTGATAGTACCGGTGATCGGGCGCGAATCGCGCCGAGCCGAAGACCGTCACGCACGGCCCGAGGAAGTGCAGCGCCCGGAAACCGCGGATGAACTCGACCCCGATGCGGCACACGCGGAAGAACTCGTCGAGCCGCGAGCGCGGCCCGGCCAGCAGCCGGCGTTCCCCTTTGAGCGCCTGCGGGGACGCGGGTGGAATGTTCTGAAATCGATTCGGAGGAGCCTCGGGCGTGGAGACAGACATGCGAGCGTCCGAAAAATCGGGTACAACGAAAGCGCGGACTCCGTCCGCGGCGAAACGAATCGTTCAGCCGCACACACAGTGTGCGCTATTTTCGCCCGATGTTTTAACGAAAGCTCCGCCTTTCATGATAGAGCATGTCGAAATCGACGGCGTCCGGCTGTACCTCAGCCAGCCCGATGATTCGCCCGGCGAATGGATCGGGCAATCGGAAGTCCTCAAGCAGCTTTTGGCTTGCTGGCTCACCGTCGACGACCGCGATTACCCGCTGGCCCCGCGCATCGTCGGGGTGCCGGGTATCGGCAAGACGACGCTGGCCATCGCCGCCGGCCGCGCGCGGCAGCAGGGAATTTACATCTACCAGTGCACGGCGGACACCCGGCCCGAAGATTTGCTGGTGACGCCCGTTCTCGCCGAGGACGGCGCGATCAAGTATCACGCTTCGCCGCTGGTGACGGCAATGATCCGCGGCGACATCTGCATCCTCGACGAGGGGAACCGCATGAACGAAAAGTCGTGGGCCAGCCTCGCCCCGCTGCTTGATCATCGCCGTTACGTCGAATCGATCGTCGCCGGCATCACGATTCACGCGAATAAAAACTTCCGCTGCGCCGTGACGATGAACGACGACGAATCGACATTCGAGATCCCCGATTACATCCTTAGCCGCTTGCAGCCGACGCTGTCGCTGTCGCATCCCAACCGCGACGACGAACTGGCGATCCTGCGGTATCACCTGCCGTTCGCCGAGGCCGACCTCTTGAATCTCACCGTCGAGTTCCTGCAGAACTCGCACGAGTTGAAGCTCGATTTCTCCACCCGCGACGGCATCAACGTGCTGCGGTACTCGCTCAAGCGCCTCGCACAGAATCCGCAGCATCCCGCCGGCCGCGACCAGGTCTGGGCCGACGCCCTCATCGCCTGCCTCGGCGAAGAAGCCGGCGACCTGCAGCAACTCGCGAAGAAGAAACAACAGTCTCTCGGCGGCAACGTGATGCCCATGGGCCTCGGCGATTTCTTCTTCGACCCCGACGACGAACTGCATCCGGACGATGAGGATGAAGCGGACGACGACGAAGATGATGACGATTGATCGCCGTTAGCGACGCTTCGCAGAAGCGTGGTGCATCTCAACGAGCGGAGCCAGCGCGTGCCAGACCTCGCAGAACAAGTTGACCAACATCGGCCAAGATGTCTCGCGGGAGTCGATGCGCAGCCCGTGGAGCTGATCCGCGATCGTAATTGCGTCTCGACCGCGCACCGCTTGTCGGCCAAAGGAACTACGAATTGGGCCGCGGAAATTCTGGGTTACCCGCTGAGCGACTACAACACGGCGGTTAAGGACTGCCGCGATTTCATCTCGCCGTTGACCTTGCGCTGGCCCGATGGAAGCGAAACGGTCGTCTTCGACAGCGAAATTCACGGCTATCACGGCGAATTGAATTGGTCTGCGAAATATCGCGGCCAGGGCCAGCCCCAAAACTTCACCTGCCCGGAGTGCGGAAACCAGCAGTTCGCGGTGACCATGCAGTTCGACTATTGCAACGCCTGCCAGGATTTGCTGGACGAAGAACCGGAGATCGCCGTGCAGGATTATTTCTGCAACATCGAATTCGCCGGCACATGCCAGAAGTGCGGCCAACAGACGACGGTCCTGGAAATGGATTTGTGAGGGCTCTCACACTTTCGGCAATGTGCAGAGACCATGCCCCGAAACCCGGTTCGTCTTCTAACCGGGTTTCGCTTTGATCGTCGTCGCCAGGTCGAAAAGCGAAACCCGGTTATCAAAGCAGAACTGGGTTTCTGGCCGCGGTCTCCGCCCTTCATTCCCCGCCGCAAACCCTCCGGCTAAAATACGTTCGCAGAAACTCCACCACGTATCAGTCACCAGAGGACCCCCGATGAATTCGCCGATTTTCTATGCCCTGCTCACCGGCCTGTTTTGGGGAACGTACGGGACCGCCGTCGGCTATTCTCGCGCGGCGGAACACAACGCGTTCAAACCGTACGTGATGATCGGCGTGGCGTACCTCGTCTGGGGCATCCTCGGCGGCCTGGTGGGCATGAAGGCGACCAACGCCAGCTTCCAGTTTTCGCCGACCGGTTCGTTCTGGGGCTTCGTCGGCGGCTCGCTCGGCGCGTTCGGCGCGCTGACGTTGACCATCGCCATGTTCAAAGGGGGCACCGCGATGCCGCAGATCGTGATGCCCTGCGTCTTCGGCACCGCCGTCGTCGTCAACGCGATCGTCAACCTGTTGACCGTGAAAAGCGATCACGGCGTCAGCCCGATGCTCTGGGTCGGCATGCTCGGCACGGCGATTTCAATCGTGATCGTCGCCTACAACACCCCGCACGCCGCCCCGCCGAAAAAAGCCGCCGCCCCGGCCGCAGTCCCTGCGGCAGAGACGCCCGCGCCGTCGGCGACGTGAAGTCCTTTCCGGTCCCCTCGCCCCCGCCTCGGGGGAGAGGGTTAGGGAGAGGGGGAGAGTGCTTCAACACGCTCTCGATTGTTCTGCTGCAAATGCTGTCAAAGGTTGATGTCTCCTAATTTCGAGCCCGTGATTCTTCGACCCCCTCTCCCTAGCCCTCTCCCCCACGGGGGCGAGGGGACTGGAAAAAGGCATTCCATGACGATGAGTGGAGACCGATGCCGCCAGGGGAGAGGGGAAATGCATCGGCAACGGACGGCGTTCGGACGGTTGCTTCTCCTCGCCTCCCTCCTCTGGGGACTCTCCATGCCGCAACTCGATCTCCGCTCCCAGGCAGCCGGTGCGGCGGAGTACGACCGGCCGGCGCCGCATCGGCAGCAGAGTCGGTCCGCCGTCATCGCGAAGCACGGCATCGTGGCGACGAGCCACCCCCTCGCGGCGCAAACGGGGTTGGATATCCTGAAAGCCGGCGGCACCGCGGCTGACGCGGCGATCGCCACCAACGCCATGCTCGGGCTCGTCGAACCGATGAGCTGCGGCATCGGCGGCGATCTGTTCGTCATCTATTGGGACGCGAAGACTAAAAAACTCTACGGACTCAATGCCTCGGGCCGCAGTCCGTACAATTTGAATCGCCAAATCTTTGCCGAGAAAAATCTCACGCAGATTCCCGATTTCGGCCCGCTGTCGTGGTCGGTCCCCGGCTGCGTGGACGGCTGGGAAGAATTACGCTCGAAGTTCGGCGTGAAGCCGCTGGCGGAGTTGCTGGCCCCGTCGATCGACGCCGCGGAAAACGGCTTTCCCGTCAGCGAGATCATCGGCCACGGCTGGAAAGGCTCCGAAAAATCGCTGGCGAAATGGCCCGATTCGGCCCGCGTCTATCTGCCGGACGGACGCGCGCCGAACATCGGCGAGATCGCCCGCAATCCGGACCTCGCGGCGAATTATCGCCTGCTCGCCGCGCAAGGCCGCGACGGTTTCTATCGCGGCGACATCGCGCGGGAAATCGTGCGGTTCAGTGCAGCAAACGGCGGTTACTTCAGCCTGAAGGACTTCGCCGACCACACGAGCGAATGGCTCGAACCGGTCTCGACGAACTATCGTGGCTACGACGTCTGGGAACTGCCGCCCAGCGGGCAAGGCATCGCCGCGCTGGAAATGCTGAACGTGCTGGCCGGCTACGACGTGAAAGCGTGGGGGCCGAAGAGTGCGGACTACCTGCACGCGTTGATCGAAGCGAAGAAACTCGCCTTCGCCGACCGGTCGAAGTTTTATGCCGATCCCGCGTTCGGCCAGCTGCCGACCGCCGAGTTGATCTCCCGGAAATACGGCGATGCGCAGCGGAAACGCATCGACCTGCAACTCGCGGCGAAGCAAGTCCCGCCGGGCGATCCGCGGCTCACGCACGGCGACACGATCTACCTCACCGTCGTCGACAAGGACCGCAACTGCTGCTCGTTCATTCAAAGCATTTACTACGGCTTCGGCTCGCAAATTGTGCCGGGCAAAGTCGGCTTCGCGCTGCAGAACCGCGGGGCGCTCTTCGCCCTCGAAGACGATCATCTCAACCGCCTCGAACCGCACAAGCGGCCGTTCCACACGATCATCCCGGCGTTCGTCACGAAGGACGATAAGCCGTGGTTCTCGTTCGGCGTGATGGGGGGCGACATGCAGCCGCAGGGACACGTGCAGGTTCTCGTCAACCTGATCGACTTCGGCATGAACCCGCAAATGGCCGGCGACGCCGCGCGGGTGAACCACATCGGCTCCGCGACGCCGACCGGCCTGCCGATGAGCGCCGACGGCGGGACGGTCTACGTGGAATCGGGCATCCCCGACGCCACGGTCGCCGAACTCCAACGCCGCGGCCACAAGATCGTCCGCGGCGCCGCAGGTTCCTTCGGCGGCTATCAGGGCATCCTCATCGACTGGGACCACGGCGTCCTCCACGGCGCCACCGACCCGCGCAAAGACGGCGCGGCGGCGGGATATTGACGGTAGGGTTTGCTCCTATCTCTTTGACCGACTACGGGTTATCGTCAGTCGAATAGGCCTGAAAAAATTCTCCGGCCTGAAATGTCGATTCCGCGGCGGGGCGTTCGACTAACTGGCAGACGGGACGATTTCACGCACGCCAACCGGAAAGGTCGCGCTCATGCCACGACAGAAAATCCGCACGTTTCTTTGGTACGACCACCAGGCGGAAGAAGCCGCGAACTTTTATGTCTCGCTGTTTCCGAATTCGAAAGTCACCCATGTCGTGCGCGCCACGGAAGGCGGTCCGGCCCCCGCCGGGACGGCCTTCACCGT
>CAZDGB010000127.1:0-15909 GCA_964504645.1 uncultured Planctomycetaceae bacterium
ACAGCTTGCGACGTGAATGGAAAAAGTTCTGCTCTGATAACCGGGTTTCGCTTTCGAGCATCGAAGTCCAAGCGAATCCTGGTTAGAAGACGACCCGGGATTCCGGCGAGCCGCCCACCACAAAGCATCGTCATACAGTTCTTGACGAGCGTTCGGCGAGACGATGACGCGGTAATTCACTCGTCGCGACTCAGCTTTCTGCGAACTTCGTCAAACGCTTCCCCCACCGGCAAGCCTTCGCCGTCTTCATATTGGCGGAGGCTTTCGCGAATCGCTGCCACGGATCGCTGATGCTCGCGGACCGCGATCCATTCGTCGAGCAATTGCTGCAGCGTTGCCGCGATGCCGAGGGACAGCTTCTCCTCGGCGTAGCGATGGAAATCGGAAAGTTCCTGCGGCGTGGCGATCATGGTTCGATAATCGAGGCCGGCCCCGCGATTGACAAGGCGAACATTTCTTGGTCCGCGGTACCGCTGTTCGGCGCGGGTCTCCCGACGTCTCCCGACCCCGCCGGCCCTCCGATCGCAGGCCTCCTCTTCGTTTCAGCGAACTTCGCCCCTATTTCCAAACAACTTGTTGCGCAACACCTGCTGGTCATGGGAGGAGCATTCCGAATCGGCCGGCCGATTTCCAAACACGCATCGGCGAACTCCGATGCAATGGTGCGTCCTGTGCGCCAGGCGACAGACAAGCGACATCCGCGCGACACGAAAGCGACCAGCAGCGACATCCGCGCGACAATAATCCACAGTGCGTCATCCGCCTGTTTGCAAACACTTTGTTGCGCAACACCACCCGGTCGGATGAGGAGATGATTTCATCATCTCGCGCTCATTGACAACCTGGAGGGAATTGAAATCTGGTCCTCGGGACTCGGTATCGAGTCCCGGGGACCAGGTGGTAGGATGGATCTGCTTCCTTCGTCCCGGAGAACCGCCGATGCTGCTGCGAGCCTGCGTTTTCTGGTTGGTGATCTCATCGCTTCCGCTCCGCGCCGCGGAGCGCTATGCGGCGCAGTTGCAGGACGGCGTCCGCGTCGAAGAAGCGGAGGTCCGCACGTGGCACGACGTCGACGCCAAGCCGACGATTGCGGGCAAGCCGGTGTTCGATCCGGCGAACCCCGCGCGGTGGATCATCGACCGGCAACAGCCCCCGGTTCCGCCCGCCGCGGCGTTCGTCGAATTCGTCGGCGGCGATCGCCTGGCGGGAACGGTTGTCGGCGTGCAGACGGGATTGGAAGACCCCTACGATCAGCGGCCGCCGCATCTCTTCGTGAAGCCGGCCGCCGAGTGGAATTTCCCCGACGACAAGCTGCCGTCCGATTTGCGGGTCGGCATCGAATGGGTGCAGCGCATCGTCTGGCAGCAGGCGGGATCGCACGAGTACCGTCCCGGCACCGTGGTGCTCCGCAATGGCGCATCGATGTCGTTTCGCACGCTGCGTTGGGAGAAAGATCGCCTGCGCTTGTTGACAACCGAAGGCATCCGCGAAATTGCGTGGGACGATCTCGCGGAGTTGCACCTGCCGAAGCTCGACGCGTGGAACGCGTATCTCGATCAACTCGCCGCCGTCAATCCATCGTGCACGGCCCGCATGATTCAAATCGAAACCGTCGACGGCAGCCGCTGCACGACGTCGCAGGAACGGTTCCGTGCCAAGAACTGGGGCGACGCCAACAAACCCGAGACGTGGTATCAGCACATTCAACCCGCGTGGTCGCTCGATCCGCTGTGGGTCCGCTATCGGAAGATCAACGCGTGGCGTTTCTTTCAACCCGACGTTGTGCCGCTGACGGTCATCGGTCCGAGCTCTGTCGAAGAGCGGGCCGCATTCGGCACTGGCTGGACGTGGCAGACGAATCGCAGTGTGCGGCAGGGACTGATGCAATCGGCCCAGTTCGACTTCGGCGGCGGCTTCGGCGTGCAAGCCACCGCGGAGTTGCGATTCGACTATCCGCCTCTCGCGCGAGCCCTCCGCACGCAAGCGGGATTGGACCGCACGTCGGGCAACGGCGGCTGCGTGAATCTTGCCGTGCTCGATGGCGCGGCTAAGCCGCTCTTTCAACTGGAGCATTTGACCGGTTCGACCCGTGTGATCGACACCGGCTGGCTCGCGTTGCCGCAAGAGGAAATTTCCTCGAAGCAGATCGTGCTGCTGGCCGACATGGATCATGCGTCGCGTCCGCCGGGGGCCGATCCGTTCGACGTGCGCGACGCCGTCAACTGGTACGAGCCCGAAGTGCGGCTCGATCTGCCGCTGCTGCAAGCGGAGGTCGCCCGCCGCGGCTGGACGCGTTTGCCGGGACTGGCGGGCTGGACCGTCAGCCCGGATGATGCCGAGAAGCTCCAAGTCGTCAACGTGATGCATCCCTACGATCCGCGACGGCCGGAATTCCGCTTGAAATTCCTGGCAAAGGACCGCTTCGTCACATTTTCGCGGAAGATGACCATCGGCCCGCAGCATCGGTGGCTCGCCGCGGTGCTGACGCGCGATCACGAGAAGACCACGCCTTCGTCCGTGCAAATTCGCATCGACGGCCGCGTGCTGGGCGACCTCGACGTGCCGATGCAGCAAGGCCCGCTCGATCCCGATCCCGTCATCGCACCGCTCGACGGCTATCAGGGGAAGACGGTCACCGTCGAACTCGCGCTGTTGCCGCACGGCGAGCAATCGCTCGTCGATTGGCGCGGCGTCTCGCTGTCGGCCGACCGCCCCGGCGTCCACAAGATTTTCGAAGATCAGGACGAATTCGCGATTGAACTGCGTCAGGCGGAACGGCCGATTGTGGCGCTCTCCGCCGATCAACCCTTTTCCGGCACGCATTCGTTACGAGTTTCCGGCGGCAGCGCGGAGAACGGTCATCTGACGGGCCTCGACACGTGGATCGCCGAGCAGCCGCGCAACGGGCAGTATCGCTTCCTCGTCTTCGCCTGGAAGAAGGACGCCGGCAACCGCATTCTGCTGCAACTCGCGCACGAGGGGAAATTCGCGGAGCACATCGCGCAGCTCTTTCCCGCCGCCGAGCGGCCGGTGCGGAAACGGCTCGGGCCGTTCGATCCCAAGCGGCAACTCGAAGAGCGCGGCCTGCGTTCCGGCTTCTCCTACGACGCCGGGACCGAGGCGCCGCAATCGAACGCGCCGCTCCGGCTCGACGCGAAGATCCCGGATAAATGGGCGCTGATGACCCGCGACGTTTTCACCGATTTCGGGCCGATTCATCTGACAGGGTTGTCGCTCGGCTCGCCCGACGGCAACGCGGCGTTCTTCGATCATATTTATCTCGCGCGAACGCCGCAGGACGTCGAGTACCTGCGGACGCATCTCGTCAACCCGCAGAAGCCGCCGACGCCGGACGGCGAGGCGAACGTCGCGCTGCGAATGGCGAAACGCGACGACTACAACCGCTTATTGTCCCGCATCGCGCCGCAGTTCTCGTCGGGAGAAATTCCTACGGGCTTGGCGCTCATCAAGGAACACGCCGGGCAGATGGATTCGCTGCGGACGTACCCCCTCGACCAGAACAAGCCCTGCGTGCTGCGGGCCGCGGTGCGGTTGCCGGGGGACAAGTCGTCGTACCTCGATCTCCGCGTGTCACATCTGCCGATGGCCGACTGGCAGCTCGTCGTGAAGGCCAACGGCGAAGTGATCCACGACCAGATCGTCGACGAGAAACTGACGACCCCGCAACGCGGCTGGGCCAGCATTCAGGTCGACCTCGCGAAATTCGCCGGCCAGAAAGTGCTGCTCGAAGTGCTGAATCAATCGAACGACTGGAAGAACGAATACGCGTTCTGGAAGCGGATCACGATCGAAGAGCGGTGAAGTCAAAGGTCCGCGAAGCGCAAGCGAAATTCATCACTCCGCTCCCAGCCGCTTCCAGTCGATGTCCGACAGTTTTCCCGCGGCGCTCTTGAGCTTCTGAACGACGAATTGCTTGTGGTTCGCGACGGCCTGCTCCGAGATGCCGAGTTCGCGGGCGACGTCCTTGTTCGGCCAGCCGGAAACGAACAGCAGTTCGGCGCACGCCAGCCGCTCGAACTCGCCGCGGCTGTACCAAGATTGGACGAGGTCGCGCAGCGTCTGTGCGAGGACGCGTTCCTCGGCGCCGCGTTGTTCGGCGGAGCGGGCCAAGGTGGATGCTCGGCGCGCCTGGCCGGGTTGATCGATCGGCCGCGAATCTTCCCCAGCCGTCCACATCGACAGGACCGGCCGTCGGCCGCGCTGGCGGAGCGTGTCCTTCAGTTTGTGAGCCGCGATGGCGAAGAGAAATGCTTCGAGCGGCGTCGCGGCGTCGTAGTTCGGCAGCGCCCGCAAGAAACCGAGAAATGTTTCCTGCACCGCGTCCTCCGCCGCGACGCGGTCACCCAGGCGCTGCTCGACGAACGCCAGCAACCGGCGTTCATACGCGTCGATGAGTTCTTCCCATGCATCCGGCTGTTGCGCGCGGATGCGGCGAACGAGATCGGCGTCGGTCGACTCGGCCATGATTCCAGTCTTAGCCCCCGGCGAGTCTCCGGGGGCATTCGATGTGCCACGCCAAAAACCCCCGGCGACTCGCCGGGGGCTAAGAGGATGATCACATCACAGCACGCCGCGGTCGCGTGAGCAAGGACAGGCCGGCGAAGGCGACGGTCGCGGCGGCGAGCGTTCCCGCGACGGTGATGGTCCGCTGCTCCTGCACCGCCGCCTTCCACACGGGATGCAGATTCGTCCGCACGTCGGGCGAGACTTCCACCTGCCACCAGACGCGGTGCATCGGCGCGAAGAAGCTGCCGAAGTCCCGTTCAACGGTTTCGACGTGCTCCTGCTTCACGGCGACGTCGGTCAACGTCTTCAGAGGCAGTTGACGCAGCGTCTCGGCGGGTGTGTGATAGACGTTTTCGAAGTCCTTCGCGAGCAGATTTCTCGCTGTCGCCGCGATATCGTTTCGCGCTTCGTCGAGCGTGGAGAACTGCTTGCTGGAGAGAACGATCTGCCGCACATCGCCGTGGCGCACTTCGCCGGCGAGCGTCCACTCGGGTGGCGCGGCGGAAATCGTGCGATCTTCATGGCCGGCGGCAGGCGACGTAGATTCCGCGCTGACGGGTGGGATTTGTTCCTCCTCGGCTTCCGCCAACAAGGGCTGGCTCGGTGTGAAATGCGCCGCGGAACGAGTGATTGTTCCTCGTGGGGTATGGTTGACGACCATAGTCCCACGAGCGGCAAATCCCAAGAACGTTGCCGCACAGAGCAATACACCGAGCAAGCTGCCGCAGACGACAGCGAGGGCGCGTCCGACACGGCTCACGCTGGAACCGGGCGGGCCGGCAAAAAACAGCACGCTGCCGACTGTCGTTGCGGCGAACAACAGGCCGGTGAAGACCAGCGCCAGAATGACCACGGGGATCATCAACATGGACATCGGCTACTTTCGACGAGCAAGAGTGGGTGACGGTTGCCACGGCGCGGCGAGTTGCACCGAGGCGGCAATCGCCGCGGACCACAGCAGTGCCGCATTCCGCTCAAACGTAAACAGGTGGATCCACAGCCACGCGACAATGGCGGCGACGACGACGTGCCCGACCGTCCAGTGACGTTTTCGCTGCGGGTTCTGGCTCTTTAAAAATCGCTTGCCCAGGAGCGCGAACAATCCTCCGAAGAAGACGGCGAATCCCAGTTCGGTCGGGAACGGGCCGTTCATCAGCGGATGCGAGCCGATGTGATGAAAGAATGCTGACGATTGCATGCCGGCCCGCGGCGTCACGGCGAGGGCGTCAATAAGCAAGTAGTGCTGCAGGATCGACGCGGCGGCGCCCGTCGCGACGCCGGCGGCGGCGTGCAGCCAACGGGGAAACTCTCCCAGGACGGGCACGGAGTATGCCAGCCCGCGGACGCCGATCAGGGACCACGTGCCGATCAGCGTCACAGCGGACGCAAAGCATAAAATGCTCCACGGCGGAAACGCCGCGTTAGGTGGCTGTGAAAGACTGGTAACGACTAGGATCGGAATGCTGCTGAACAATACGGCGGCCACCGACGCCACGGCGAAGCTGCCGGTCCACTCCGAAAACGATTGCAGCCGCGACGGCGGGGGACTCGCGGCGACGCGACCAGCAGCACGCCGATGCGCGGCACGCCACATCAGTCCCGCAGGCACAGCCAACACGAGCGTACCAAGTGCGATATCGGACCAATTCAAAGGGCGTCGCGGCAACAGGAACAGCAGCAGCGCCAGCACGGCGAGGAGCAGAATCCCTTCCATCGTCCGCGGCGTCTGTTCCTTCGGCGGCCGCGCTGGATCGTGTTTGTGCTTGGCATGGCGGATCGGCGTCGTCAACTCGCCATAGATGCGGCCCGCCTCATAAGCCAGGCTGCCGGGCTGTTCATCTTTCTTCTGCGACTTACGTCCCGTGTCGCCGTTGCGGTCGGTGTCTTTGCGGGCCGTTTCGTAGGAAACATGTCGCGGCGAAGATGCTCCGGACGCCCCGACGGCCCGCTCGAATTCGTGTCCCAGTTGCCGGGCGGACGGTGTCCGTTTCTGCGGGTCCTTTTCAAGCGCATGAGCGAGAACGGGCCGCAGGTTGGATGGAATCGCCGCCAGGTCGGGCGCGGCGGAGAGTTGCTTCATCAGAATTTCGCCGGACGTTTCGCCGTTGAACGGGAGCTTGCCGGTGAGGAGTTCGTAGAGAATGACGCCGAGGCTGTAGACGTCGACCGCGGGTCCGTACTGGCCGTGCGTGACTTCCGGGGCCATGTAGTAGACGGTGCCGATGCGTTCGGTGTGCTGATGGCGGCGGTCGCCGTCGATGCGTTTCGAGAGGCCGACATCGCCGATCTTCACGACGCCGTTTTCGCGGTAGACGTTTGCCGGTTTCAGATCGCGATGGATGAGTCCGCGGTCGTGGAGATACTCGACGCCGGAGACGAGGCCCTGCATCCAGTCGATCACTTCGCCGATCGGCAAGCCCTGGGGAAACGCCGTCAGGACTTCTTCAAGGTTCGAGCCGTTGACGTATTCCATCACGACCCAGTGATCGCCGTCGGCGTCGGTTTTGACGTCGAAGATCGTGACGAGATTGGCGTGCTTGAGGTTGAGGCACTGCCGGATGCCGCGGAGCTCGGTGTCCAGATCGTGCGTCAGAAGTTTGAGGGCGACTTCCTTGCCCGCGTCGCTGACGGCGTAGTAGACCTCGCCGAACCCGCCGCGATGGATCCCGCGGCGGATCGTGAATCCGTCGACCGGCCGGGCATCGGCAGCGTAGGTGAACTTCATGACGCGGTCCGGTCGGTCAACGAGGAACGGTGAAAACTCCGGAACATTCAGTGTAACGTCTCGCGGCGGCGAACGGATCAAGATCAACTCCGAGCGGGGGGCGTAAGCCCCCTGGTTGCGGCCGCGATGATCATGGCACGCCCAATCAGGGGGCTTACGCCCCCCGCTCGGTTTGCTGCAACTTACTTCTGCGCCACGCCGGCGTCGGCGGGTTCTTCGGCGCTGAAGTAGGCGTCGATCTGCTGGCCGATGTCGTCCGGAGCGGCCGGGGACTGGGTCGCCTCGACCGGAATCAGGCCCGTCAGCTTGCCCTCGGCATCGAGCAGCTTCTCCTTGATGTCGAGCTGCTTGTTCAACTCGGCGATCAGGGTGCGGGCATGGCTCAGGTTGGAATCGTCGATGGCGAGCGTGCTGACGGTTTCCGCCGCGCGGACCGTCTGCAACCGAGCCTGCAGTTGCTCAAGCTTCACTTCGAGTTCCTTTTTCGCCTGCAGCATGCCGTCGAGTTTTTCGCGATTGGCTTGCAACGTCTGTTCACGGGCGGAAAGAATCTTGCGATCCGCGGAGAGGATTTCCTCCGCCGCTTTGAAGCGCTCGAACCGCGTCGCCAAGTCGCGTTTCACGTCGCGGGCCTGATAGCTGCGGCCGGCATAGACGAAGATCGACTTGCCGCTGTCGAGATCGGTCCGCAGCGTCAGCAACGCCTCGCGCTGCTTGCCGATTTCCGTGTCTTTCCTGGCCATCGCGGAGTTCAGATGCTCGATGTCGACCTGCTGCTCGGCGACGACGTGCATGCACTGGCGGATGTCCGGCACGAGCTGGTCGACCATTGTGCGGGCCCGCTGGATTTCAAATTCGATCGGCACTTCCGATTTCACCGCGTTCCGGACCGAATGGCAGCCGGTGCGGATGTAGCTGACGACGTCCCTGCCGAAGACGAACGTGGCGAGCGCCACCGCGATCGCCGAGCCGAGAACCAGTTTCTTGAGCATGACCGTAACTCCTGACCTGTGGAAACCGGGCAAGACGACGTCCCCCAATGGCAGCGTCGCTGAAGTTGCCGTTGTGTCAGGAATTCGCCGGGCAGGCGGGAATCTTGGATGAATTTCGCTAAAAAAGCGAAATCAGCGCAAGTCGCGAGAATCGTACGAGATAAAGAAAGGCTGCGAACCCGCAAGCGACTTGGATGATCGCTTGCGGGTTCGCAATATTTTCTGGACGACTCAGTGCCGGAAGTGCCTCCGTCCGGTGAACAGCATCGCGATCCCGTACTCGTTGCACGCTTCGATCACTTCGTCGTCGCGTTTGGAACCGCCCGGTTGGATGATGGCTTTCACGCCGGCTTCGTGTAGTTGATCGATGCCGTCGCGGAACGGGAAGAATGCATCGGAGGCGCACACGGCCCCTTGGCTGCGATCGCCCGCTTTATACGCGGCAATGTACGCGGAATCGAGCCGGCTCATCTGTCCGGCGCCGACGCCGACCACGGCCCGGTCTTTCGCGAGCAAGATCGCGTTCGATTTCACGTGCTTGCAGACCCGCCACGCGAAGCCGAGGTTTTCCATTTCTTCCGGCGTCGGGTGCCGCTCGGTCACCACGCGCCATTCGCTGCGCGGGTCGGCTTCCTCGTCGCGATCCTGCACGAGCAGGCCGCCGCTCACCCGGCGGAAATCGAGACTCAACGGCCGCGGCTCGTTGAGCGCCGGGCACTTCAGCAGCCGGACGCTGTTCTTCCATTTCGTCGTCGTCGTCAGCATCTCGAACGCATCGGCGTCGAACCCGGTCGCGATGATGGCTTCGATGAATCGCCCCGGCACGCACAACTGCTCCGCCGTCGCCGTGTCGACGTTGCGATTGAAGCCCAGAATCGAACCGAATGCGCTGACCGGGTCGCCCGCATCCGCAGCAATGTAGGCGTCGGCCAAAGCTTCCGCGACCGCGCAGCCGCAGGGATTGTTGTGCTTGATAACGACAGCGGCCGGTTGGGAGAACTCGCGGATGATCTGCATCGCCGCGTCGAGATCGAGCAGATTGTTGTACGAGAGTTCCTTGCCGTGCAGCACCTCCGCGGCGGCGAGCGTCGATTCGTGATAGGCCGGATCCACGTAGAACGCGGCCCGTTGGTGGGGGTTCTCGCCGTAGCGCAACTCCGACCGGCACTCGAAAGAGAGCGCCAGCCGCGGCGGAAAATCGGGATCGGTGCGGCCGTTCGGCAGAATCTTCACAAAATAATCGGAGATGGCCCGGTCGTAGCGGGCCGTCATCTCGAACGCCGCCGCAGCAAGTTCGCGCCGCAGCGCACCACTGGTTTGCCCCTGTTCCAGTTCGGCGAGCACGCGGTCGTATTGGTCGGGTGACGTGACCACGGCGACGTGCGCGTGGTTCTTCGCGGCGGAACGAATCATGCTCGGTCCGCCGATGTCGATTTGCTCGATGGCTTCCTCTGTGGTGACGTCGGGGCGGGAGATCGTTTCCACGAACGGATACAAATTGACGACGACGAGTTCGATCGGCGCGATGCCGTGTGCTTTCATCGCCGCGGCGTCGGACGGCAGATCGGGCCGGCCCAGCAGGCCGCCGTGCACCTTCGGATGGAGCGTCTTGACGCGTCCGTCCATCATTTCCGGAAAGCCGGTGTGCTGCGAGATATCGGTGACACGCAACCCGGCCTCTTCCAATGTCTTGCGGGTTCCCCCGGTGGAAATGAGCTCGAAATCGAGCTTGGCCAGACCTTGCGCGAACGGGACCAAACCGGTCTTGTTGCTGCAACTCAGGAGCGCACGGCGAGACATAATGCTGTCCATCTGTCGAAGTTCGAAGACACGTAATCGGGAGTCCGTCCCTTCGATGCTAGCCGGGCGCAAGGATGCGGTCAAACCCCTGTGCCAGTAGGCAGAATTCGCGGCACTTGCTACGCTGAGTGAAATCGTCCGACCAAAGTTGGCTGACTGGCGACGATTCTCACCTGACACGGATGTTGATTTGCCGATCCATGCGACCGCTGTTGTTGATCCCTCGGCTCAGCTCGATCCCTCTGTCAGCATCGGTCCGTATGCCGTGATTGAAGGTCCCGTGCGCATCGGGGCCGACACCATAGTAGCGGCTCATGTCCACATCCTCGGACATACGACAATCGGGCGCGGCTGCCGCATCCATTCCGGAGCGGTCATTGGCGATTGGCCGCAGGATCGCTCGTACACCGGTGCGGAGAGTTATTGCCGCATCGGCGACGAAACCGTGCTCCGCGAGCATGTGACCGTGCATCGCGGCACGGCGCCGGGATCGGAGACGGTGATCGGCAACCGTTGTCTGCTCCTAGCGCATTCGCACGTCGCCCACAATTGCCGCCTGGACGACGATATCCTGCTGGTTAACGGAGCCTTGCTCGCCGGATACGTGGCCGTCGGCCGGCGCGCGGTGATTTCCGGCAACGCCGCCGTGCATCAGTTCGCGCGCATCGGCGAGCTGGCGATGATCGGCGGGCTGGCGAAAATCACGCGCGACGTTCCACCGTTTCTGATGTTCGACGGGGCCGGCCTGTGCGTCGGCGTCAACGTGGTCGGCCTGCGACGCGCCGGCTATTCCCGCGAAGAGCGCCAGGAAGTGAAAGCCATCTACAAAACGCTCTATCGAACCGCCGGCAGCCTCTCGCGGGCGATGGAGGAGATCTCCAGCACTCTGGTCTCCACCCCCGCCGGCCGCGTGATGTGCGAATTTCTCCAGGCGCCGTCCAAGCGCGGCATTCAATCCGGCACGCGGGACTGCGAAACCGAGGACGAGTAGCCGTGGCACACGATTCTTGACGTGTGCTACGAGAGGGTCACCGGCGGCGGGGCGGGCGCTCATCTTCGAACGCCTGACTGGGGTCATCGCCGAACGAATCTTCGCCGCGCGCCGCATCAAACTCGTCTGCAGCGGAATCGTCATTTGTCGTGCTGCGTCGGCGGCGCGGGGCCGGTTCGTCTTCCATCTCGTCTCTGTCTTCAATCGACTGGCGGCGGCGCGAGTGCGACGAGAGCGAATCGGGATCGTCCAACGGAGTTTCGGCGTCGTCCTCGAAAATCGGCTGGCTGCGCCGCCGCCGCGGAGCAAGCTCTTCGTCCTCCGTATGGGCGACGTCGTCCACCTCGAACGGCGATTTCTCTTTGACGATCGGCCGCGGGTCGTCGTCTGGCAAATCTTCAATCGGCTTGAGATACGGGTCGATCACCTTCTGCACGTCGTGCGGGAACAGCGGCTCGACGAAGCCGATAATGTTCTCCGCGATCGTGCGGCTTTCGGAGTGAACGATCAGCGACGCCGACGCCGGCCAGACGCACAACAGGCCGATCGTGGCCACCGTCGTGAACAACACGCCTTTCACGCCGCCCAGGAGCGCGCCGAGATGCCGGTCGAACTCCACCAGCTTCATCTTTTCGATGGAATCCCGCAGTGACCGGGCGATGAGATAGACGCCGAGCGAGACCAGCATGTACATCGTGATCATCGCGAATACACGGTTGAGGGGCGGTTGTCCGAACCACTGCGCCGTCGCCGAGGATAGCGGCATCGCGAATAGGTAGCCGAGGACCAGCGACGCGATCGGCGCGAGTTGCCAGGCCATGCCTTTGAGAGCGCCCTGAATCACGCACACGATCACGATGACCAGCATCACGCCGTCGTAGAGCGAAAGGGACATGAGGACGTTTCCTCCAGTTTATTCGTAGATGATTTCGCGGGGATGCCGCGTCTGCTGCACGGGGGGCTCGCCGAAGTCTTCGTAGATCGGCGGCGGTTGCACGAGCATGTGCGGCGAATGTTGAGCGGGCTGCGAGTCTTGCACGACGAGCAGCGAAACGAGAATCAGCAGCCCGTACGCCGCGGAGTTCCCGGACAACGTCGGGCCAAAGAACTTGATGGCGGTGCCGAATGATTTCTTGATCATCGGCCCGCTTTTCGTGAGATTAACGCTCCAGATTTCATCCAACAGCAGATGCGAAAAGAATCCCAAAGCGACGCCACCAGCTTTGAAAAAGCGGATCGTCGTCATCCCGCAATCGCAGATGAGGAACGCGATCATCGCCGCAATGACGAGCGCCGGGATGCTGTGAAACATCCCGCGATGGATCGTCACCCGGTTGAGTAGTGTTCCCAATCCGAAGCGGATGAAGAGATACATCGGCGCACCGGCGAGCACCATTTGCTCCACCGAGATGCCGTTCGCATGCAGCCGGTGAAAGGCCAGCATCGGGATGATGGCCGCGGCGAACGTTTTCAATTCTTTCGCCGGCACGCCGGAATCACTGTCGAGATCGGGCAGCATGCCAGCCACGGAACACATTCCGCCAGCGAGCAGACACGCCGGCATCGGCAGGCCGAGTTCCGTCGCGCCGTACCAGCCGTACGCCACGCCGCAGGCGGTGCTCACCGTGATGTGCGTCTTGAACCCGGCCATGACTCCCCCGGCCACGAAAGTGGCGGGGAAACGTAGCGAATCGAGGCAAACCGGTCAAGAGGGTTGTCGCTCAAGAGCCAGGCACGCCACCGCGTAGGCGCACGCCGATTCCGAGAGTTCCGGCGATAACTGCGCCGACAATTCCACGAACTCGGTGTCTCTCTCGACTGGCAGTTCGGAAATGACGGACTGAGCCAAAAATGAGCCGGAACCAGATAAAATCACAGTCGCCGCTCCATCGCCGCGCCAACTCCGTTGGATGACGTTGGCGATGGCCTCGCGAATCTGACAGCGCTGCTCGACGGCGATTTCCCGAGCGACTGCCCGCAGTTCGTCGCCTGTGAGTTCCGTCAGGTCGCAGCAGAGCATGTGAGCCAGGCGGTTTTCGGCGTGAAACACGGTCGCCGGCCGGCCATCGGCGGTGTCGCCATCTGCCTCGTCGGGCAAAAGATCCCCCGTTAACAGATGGATGTCGAGCATCGTGGCGAACAACTCGGCGGCGAGCGGGCATTTCCGATCGCGGAGATTTACGCTTCGGCTCACCGCACAAACGGGAGTGCGGCGTACGCCGGTGTAGATAAGTTCGCCGGACAAAAGCCGGTCGACATCGGTTCGGCCAACCGGAATCGGCAAGCCGTCTCGCAGCGGGATGATGTCGGTCGTCGTCGAACCGATGTCGATCAGTAATCCGTCACCGCGCGGAGCGAAGCGCCCAGTCCAAGTGGCCAATGCATGCCAGTTCGCCGCGGCGACGGCTTTCCAGTTTTTGTTTGCGGACCCCGAATCGACAAATTGTCCGTGTGTGGTCCAGACATGAACTTGCTTCTCGCGGGCGAACTCGCCGACAGCGGAGAGAATTCGCGAAACGCCCTCCGCCTTCGTGGCAAAGCAATCGGCCAGTTCCCCGGTCATTGTGACGGCGAGGCGTTCACAGTTGGTGAATGGCACGGCCAGCATTCGCAGCGCATCGGCTAATCGCTCCGGTGACTTCCAGAGGGGGAACGCCGTCGCCGCAGCGCGGCCGTCGGACGTCGCCGCTTTGAGATTTGCGCCGCCGATGTCGAGGCCGAGGATCATGGTAATAGAGCCGCAGCATAGCGGCAGGCGCCGCAGGAATCGAACGACACGCTTCCGCCGTGCCAACGGAGCGGCTGCGTGAAGCGGTCGGGGAAGAGCATGCGTTCCATCAAGTTGTCGGCGCAGAGTTGCCTGTAGCCGATGTATGACGTCGTCAGCCGGGGGTTGAGTTCGACGAGGAGCGGCCGCTCGGGATTGTCGTCGGGGACAATCACATCGCAGCCGACGTAACCATTCAGGCCGGGAATCGATTTGACACAGCGGCGAACCAGTTGCTGAATCCGCATTTTGGTTTCATCGAATATCCGCGCTGGAATCTCGCCGCCGAGATAATGGAATTCGCTGTCGTCGGATAATCGCTGCTCGGCAACAGGCAAGAGTTCCAGCGATCGATTCGGAGCAACGATCGCGGCAACGGAATACGATTTCCCGCTGATCAACGGCTGGTGGATGAGTTCCGTTCGACCCGCCGAACGGTATTCGTTCACGATTTTCGGCCAATCCTCACGACAAGAAACGGCTCGGACCAGCCACGAACCGGCGCCGTCGCGCGGCTTCACGACACAGGGAAATTCATCCGGGTCGGCGTGCAAATCAACGAGTTGCGTGCCAATCGTCGGGATGCCATGTTCCGCGAGATGCCCGGCAAATCGCCCCTTGTCGCTGCAGAGGGACAAAGCTGAGGGATCGCAATTCAACGAACGAGCGCCGGACTCGCGGGCCGCGGCACAGAATCGTTCCAGGAGATGGTCAAACTCCGGGGCGATGATGAGCGCCGCATTGGTGCAAACCTGAGCGACGCTTCGCAGCAGCGTCGTCTCATTAGCGATCGTAGGCACCGTCACGTTTGCGATGCGGCGAAGATCGTCGAGCACCGTGTCGAGCATCGCTCGGCCTTCGGCACGGAAATTCGGTTCAATGTCGTCGCCGAAGTAGCCCGCGGAGACAAGTTCGAGGACGAAGACGGACTGCGAACTCGCAAGCGTTTTTTCCATCCGCGATCCGATATCCGCAATCGACTCACACGTTGGCGCGGACGACAATTTCATCGCCGTCGTGCATCACGTATTCCTTGCCTTCCAATCGGAAGAGGCCGGCGGCTTTGACTTCCTTTTCCGAACCGAGCCGTAACAGGTCTTCCACCGACATGATCTCCGCACGGATGAAGTTTTTGGCGAGATCAGTGTGGATGGTGCCGGCGGCGTCGAGGGCCGATTCGCCGCGATGGAGCAGCCACGCATGCACCTCTTTTTCGTCGCAGGTGTAGAACGTGATCTGGTCGGTGATCTCGAAGATGGCCCGGGCGACGCGGGACTTGCTCGATTCCGTCAGTCCCATCTCCTCCGCGAACAACGCGCGGTCTTCGGGCGAGAGCGCTTCAATTTCCTGTTCAAGCCCCACCGGCGCCAGAAGGGCCGTGTAACCCTGTGCTTGCAGTTTCGCAATCATCTCAGGATCGGGCTTCGAATCGGCGGAGTTCAGCACGACGAGAATCGGTTTGCCCGACAGCAGCGCGAACGCCCGTACGGCCTTCTCCTGGTCTTCGGTCAATTTCATCGAACGAATCGGCTGCCCGCCGGTGAGTGCGGCTTCAAGGGGCGCCAGGGCGTCGATCTCCGCCTGCATCTGCTCCTTCTCGGTCGCCGGCTTCGGTTTCGCCAAGTCCTTTTTGACGCGGTCGAGGCGGTTGGTGACAATCTGCAGATCGGACAAAATGCACTCGTCGGTGAACGCCGTCGTTTCGTCCAACGGGTCCGCGCCGGAGTAGACGCCGACAACCTGGATCAGCACGGCCGATTCGCGGATGATGCCGAGCCGCTGCGCGTTCCCCTTGCTCTCGCCTTTGACGAGGCCCGGCGTGTCGAAGAGTTGAATCTTCGCTGGTACGACTTTCTTCGGCTTGAACAGCTCCACCAGCCGGTCGAAGCGGGCGTCGGGAACGATCATCTCGCCGACCTGTCCCGACTGGATCTTGGACGGATCGGAGACGTGCCCCGTGAGGAGCTGAAACAGGGCGCTCTTGCCGCCCCCTTGGAAACCGACGAGACCGACTTTCATGCTGACTCGATTCCTGAATTAATTACGAATACATCTGCCCGCGGCCGGCGGCTTCGAACGCGTGGGGGAAATGCTGGATGTCCGGCCG
>CAZDGB010000127.1:15919-18699 GCA_964504645.1 uncultured Planctomycetaceae bacterium
GCAGGACGCCCTCCGGCCAGACGATGCTGACGACGTCGAACCGGTAGCGGCGTTCGAGCAGCCTGTGTCGCTTCAAGTACGCGAGCGCCGCTCTCGTCATTTTGGATTGTTTGTCTGCGCCGACGGCTTCAAACGGCTCGCCCTGCGCGACGGCGGCGCGGGTTTTGACTTCGACGAAAACGATCGTCTCGCCGTCGAGGGCGATGAGGTCGATTTCCCCGAAGCGGTTCCGCACTTGCCGCTGCCGGATGCGAAATCCTTTCCGCCGCAAATACCGGGCGGCTTCGCGCTCTCCCACGTCGCCGAACCAGCCGGCAGAGGAGAACACGCGACGCAGCACGGTCCACATTTCGTCGCTCCGTCAAAGCCCGCCACCTCGCGCCGGCGGGCACGCTTCTGCGAAGCGTCGCGAAGGATTATGCCCCGCCGGACTTCTTCTCGACTTTGTCGGTCCGTTCGATCAACCGGGTCGCCTTGCCGGTGCGGCCGCGGAGGTAGAACAGCTTCGCGCGGCGGACGCGGCCGCGGCGTTTGATCTCCACCTTGGCGATCTTCGGCGAATTGACCGGGAAGATGCGTTCGACGCCTTCGCCGGCAACGATGCGGCGGACGGTGAACATCTCGCGGGTGCCGCCGCCGCGGCGGGCGATGACGATCCCGTTGAAGATTTGGATGCGCTCTTTGTCGCCTTCCAGAATCCGCTGGTGGACATCGACCGTATCGCCGATCTCGAACTTCAGCGGTTCCTTCCGCAGGCTCGATTCCTCGACGGATTGCAGCAGTTTGTGACGCATGTTTGAAACTTTCTAAATCTCAAAATCCTGAATCTCAAATCTCAGATTTCTCATTCGCCGCGTCGCGCCTTCGTGCGCTCCTCGCTTTGCTTGGCGCGCCAGGCGGCGATTTCCTGATGGTTGCCGCTCAACAGAATGTCGGGCACGGTCATGCCGCGGAATTCTCTCGGGCGGGTGTATTGCGGATATTCGAGCAACTCTCCTTCGGCGAACGAATCGTAACGGCTGCTCGTTTCGTCGCCGAGCACGCCGGGCACCAGCCGCATCACCGCGTCGATGATGAGCATCGCCGGGACTTCGCCGCCATTGCACACGAAATCTCCCGCGGAGACCTCGAGCGGTTTCAATCCCTGCGCGATTCGTTCGTCGAATCCTTCATACCGGCCGCACAGCAGCAAGAGCCGCTGGTGGCCGGACAATTCTTTCACCAGTTTCTGATCGAGCCGACGGCCTTGCGGCGTCAGCATCACCAATTGACCCGGCACTTCACTTTGCGACTGGACGTGTTCGACGCACGCATAGACCGGCGGACACATGATGAGCATGCCCGGCCCGCCGCCGTACGGCGTGTCGTCGACCGACTGATGCCGGTCGGCGGTCCAGTCGCGAAAGTTCCACAACCGGACGTCGATCAATCCTTTCGCAATCGCCTTTTCGAGCAGACTCTGCTTCAAGTACCCCGCAAAGAGGTCGGGAAACAGCGTGAGCACGTCGAAGCGCATGGATCAAATAGCGGATAGCGGATAGCGGATAGCGGATAGAAAAACTATCTGCCGCCACTGTCCTGGTTCAACTGTTTTCAGCCGGAGCTTCCGCAGGAGCCTCGCCGCCTTCCACCGGGGCTTCGGCAGCCGGTTCGGGGAGCGGTTTCGGGGCCAGGGCGGCCGGCGGCGGCGCGGCGGTGCCGAAGCGGTTGGTCTTCACCTTCTTCACCAGCGTGGCGACGCGGTCGGACATGCTGGCGCCGACGGAGAGCCAGTAGTCGACGCGGTCGAGCTTGATGGTGACGCGCTTCGACTTGTCGTGCACCGACGTGTCGTAGAAGCCGACCTCTTCGATTGCCTTGCCTTCGCGATGGACGCGGGAGTCCATCACACAGATGCGGTAGAACGGCCGATGCTTGCGGCCGATCTTCTTCATGCGGATGCGTACTGCCAAGTGGGTCTCCTTGTGAAAAGTTGTTAGCCGTTAGTCTTGAATTATTTGTCGACGCAGATCGCTTGCGCTTCGCGGTACAGCGACGTCACTTACCGATTTCGTTTCTTCTGCTTCTTCGCGTCTTTTTTTTGTTTCTTTTTCTTGTCCGCGAGCGCCTTGGCGTTCGGAGACGTCGACTTCGTTGTCCCCTTCGGCACCTTGAGGTTGGCGTTCGGGTTCAGCATGCCGCCGGACATCATCTGCCGCATCGCCTTCATGCGGTCCATCATGCCCATGCCGGCGAAGTCCTTCATCAGGCCGGCCATCTGGTCGAAGTCCTTGATCAGCTTGTTGATGTCCGCCGGATCGGTCCCGGAGCCGCGGGCGATGCGGTGCCGGCGGCTGCGGTCGATGATCTTCGGATTCGTCCGTTCCTCTTTGGTCATGGACGAAATCATGGCTTCGATGCGGCCCATGTCGCTTTCGGGATCCATATCCGGATTGCCGGCCAGCATGTCGGCCATTTGCCCCAGGCCCATCATGTTCATGATTTCGCCGAGCGAACCGAGCTTCTTGACCTGCTTCATCTGCGCGCGGAAGTCCTCGAGGGTGAACTTCCCCTGCATCATCTTTTCTTGCTGCTGGGCGATCTCCTCCTGATCGAATTCGCGTTGGGCTTTCTCGAACAGCGTGACCACGTCCCCCATGCCGAGGATGCGGCCGGCCATGCGGTCGGGATGGAACGGCTCCAGCTTGTCGAGTTGCTCGCCGAGGCCGATGAACTTGATCGGGACGCCCGTGACTTCCTTGATCGAGAGCGCCGCGCCGCCGCGGGTGTCGCCGTCGAGC
>CAZDGB010000128.1:0-18672 GCA_964504645.1 uncultured Planctomycetaceae bacterium
ATGCAACAGGTGGAAGAAATAAAGCGGCATCGGCAAACCTTGGAGGCTTGCCGATGCCGCGATGAACCAGCGCAGTTTGTGGAAGGCTCAGCCGTGAACGTGGGACGCTTGGTCGCTGAGCCGGGCTTCCTGTTCCTCGTGATGCTGCAACCGAGCAATCCACTCGTGGAGGGAAGCGGAGATCCAGGTCTGCGCTGCGCCCAGGTTGGACACGTCGCGCAGCCGTTCGCGAATCTCGCGCAGATCCTCGTAAAGCAGCGCCTGTTCGATACGCAGCTGTTCCACATGCCGCCGATGCTCCGGAAATTCCTCGACGACGTCGCTTAAATAACCGTCGGCTTCTTTCAAATCGAATCGCTGGGGCAAGAGGCGAAACAAGTCATCGAGGGCTTGAATCAACTGCGCATGCGAGGAAGCAGTCAGTGGCTCGTGACTCAAGTCCATGATCTCAGCCGTCAGTTCGCTCTCCAAAGCGTCAATTTGTGCGGCGGATTGTTCGCGATTCCAGGTCATGAAAATTCTCCTTCCAAGAAAGTCTCAAGGCGAAGGATAGCGGAAGCAAAGGCCGTGCCAATGACTGTGTCGCATTGAATCGTCGAATTGCTGCAATACAACTCACCACGTTCAGCTCAGCCGCCGGAACGTGTTCGTTGACGAGTCACAGCGGCGGATGGTCGTCCAATTCGCGAGGAGCAGACGTCGCCAGCCGGCATTTTTACGGTGGTCTCGGCCTTCGGCACTTCGTTTGCGTTATGAACTCCCGGCTCGAAATTACTCACTGTCGCTCAATGCGAAAGGAAACAACTGTGGACGCTATAACCTCGTCAATGCTGGTGCTGGCTGCTGCGGATTACTCGCTCGTCTACCTGCTGGGTGGCGGCGGATTGTTCGGGGCACTGTTGATTTTCATCGTGGCGCGGATGCTTGGTAAGTGAATGCGCCGAGGAGTTCGGCGCGATTTGAATTCTCGACTCAGGAAAGGTTCGACTCATGAAATTCACACGAAATTTGTCGCTGGGCCTGACCGTGCTGACGCTCGCCGCGGCCGGCTGCACTCAAGGAACACCGGGGGGACCGGGCGCTAATCCGCCGCCTAAGACGACTCAGACGCCGCCGGCGACGCGCGACACTACGACGGTCAACAAACCGACGTTCGGCGAAGCGGACCAGACGTTTTCGCTGAGCGTCCCCGTGCTCGCGACGACCGTCAAGCAGGGAGAGACGGAGACCGTGACGGTCGGGATCAAACGCGGAAAGAATTTTGACCAGGACGTGACGCTGATGGTGTCCGGAACACCGCAGGGCGTCCTCGTGGATCCCGCTAATCCGATGATCAAACACGGCGAAGAAGAGATCGTGCTGAAAATCGCGGCAGCCGACGACGCGGCGCTCGGCGATTTCACGATTCAGCTCACCGGCCAACCCGCGACGGGGGCTAATGCTAATGTGGATTTGAAGGTGACGGTGACCGAGAACAAGTAAGCGTTGCAGAGCTTGATTGCGGATTCGGCGGCCCGCCTCTGGAGGTTGGCCGCCGAATCGCGTTTTCAGGGGTCTGAACGGCGCGGTTGTAGGCTTTCCTGAATGTGAAAGCTATCATCAAGAAAATTGTGCGAAATGAAGGCGGCCGAACAAAAAACGTGTTCGACCGTCGTGAGAGATGGGTTTTCCGATGGCAGATCGCAAAGAACAATCAGCGGATCAAGCGTGGACGGACCCGCGAATGGTGGAATTTCTCGCCACGCTGGCCCACGAATTGAAGAGTCCCATTGCGCCGCTGTCGAACGCCCTCGAACTGCTGCGATTGCGGCCGAATGACGCCGCTCTACAGGAAAACGTGCGCGGCATCATGGAGCGGCAGGTTCAACATCTGGCGGGCTTGGTGGACGGCCTGCTCGATGTGACGCGCTTTCTCCGCGGCAGTATAGCTTTGGACAAAACACGGGCGGATCTGATCGAGGTGCTGCAAAACGCGATTGAGGTCAGCCGCCCGCAACTCGCGCTGCGAGGCCAACGCGTGGAACTCTCTGGCGCCGACCAATCCATTTCTCTCGAAGTTGATAAGGCCCGACTCTCTCAGGCGATCGCCCAATTGATCGCCGCAGTCGGCCAGGATGCAGAAGATGGTGGCGAGATCGGTTTGTCGGTCGAGATTCGCGACGCCTCGGCGATCCTTCTTGTCCGCAATCGGAGGGCCGAGGTTCCGCGTGAGCTATGGGACGCTCCCTCCGAACCGGGTTCGGATCGCGTCGAGCGAAGGGGCGTCGGCATGATGCTCGCGAAGAGTATCGTCGAACTCCATGACGGCCGCATGGAAGTTCGCCAGGATGGCAGCCAGGAAACGTTTGTCGTTGTTCTACCGTTGGAGACGAAAGAACTCGTCGCGACTGCGCCCGAAAACAGCGGCGCGCTCGTCAAACGCCGCGTGCTCGTAATCGATGACACGCGGGCTGCAGCCTATCTGCTCGGCCAGTTGTTGGAGGCGCTGGGACAAGATGTCGAAATCTGCCATGACGCGCCCGCTGGATTGGAGGCGGCGCGGCGAGAGAAGCCCGACATCATCATTTCCGACATCACGATGCCGCGGATGGACGGGTATGAATTCGCCCGTCGCGTGCGCGAAGACGATTCGCTGCGAAACGTCGGACTGATAGCGTTGACGGGCCACGGAAACGATGCCGGTCATTCGTCTACAGAGGGCTCAGGGTTCGATCACTACCTCGTCAAACCCGTTGACATTGCCACGCTCAGAGAGTTGCTGAGCCGGTAATCAGGCCACTAATTCGACCGTCAATTCGTTCTGAATCGCTCCGACGCCGGGAACCGTCACGGCGATCGATTGAGCCAATTGCTTCAAGTAGAACGAAGGAACGCGTCCCGACAAGACGACGCTCCCGTGATCTTCCGCGACTTTCACGGATCGCAAACGAAGATGCCCGCTGCCGAAGAAGTGCTGTGAGACTTCATGGGCCAAGGTGGTAGATTGGGGGCTTTGCGGGGAATGGGCCAGCATAAACTGAATCCCAGCTTAGATATCGGACTCGCTCAATCGACAGGCAATGTTCCCCAAAGCATTTTCAATGCCGCGACACGGCAAATCCCTCCTTGACGCATTTCACTCATCGCGGTCGAACCTTAACATCAAGCACGGTGTGGAGTTTGGTGCGTGAAGTTCTGACGCATAACCGCAGCAACCTCGCAAGGCCCATAGATGAGTTGCTCGGCAACCAAGCTTGTTGAATGGGCAGGAAGCGACACCACGCGATTTCCCGGTAGATGGCCAATCACTGGCACTGGCGATACAGGAGATCTAGGCGCTGGCACATGAAATGCCATGCTGAACGATCCATCCATTGATTGAGGAATTTCCAAGAAAGAGGTGTTGCGATGCTGGCGTTTCTGTGGTGGTTGATCATTGGTCTGGTGGCAGGAGCCTTGGCCCGTTTGCTGGTTCCCGGCCCGCAACCGATGGGTATGTTCGTCACCATGTGCCTGGGATTGTTGGGATCGCTCGTCGGCGGGTTTCTGTCGTCACTGCTGTTTCGGTACAATCCCGGCGAGCCGGGACTTCACGCCAGCGGATTGTTCATGTCGACGGTGGGCGCCGTGCTGATGCTGGCGATCTACTTGCAAGCGAACAAAGGACGCCGCATTTAGTCGGTATCGCCGCGAGGAGCCGATTGTTACGATTTCGTAAGGATCGGGCCGCTCATCGACTTACAACCAAGGAAACCGCCGCCATGTCGGTCGCTCGTGCGCCACAGCACTCCGGAACAATTCCTGATACCGGGGCTGCGGGTTCCACGGATCGAACGCAAGCGGCGCCGCAAGCGCATCGGTCTTCGCAGGGCTTGTACTGCCTCTGGCATGGGCTGACGTTTTCCGGCTGGTTGAAGCTGCTGGCCAAGCGGCCCCCTTTGTCGTGGAGGCGCACGCCGCGCCTGGCGTCGATCACGCTTCAAGCCGCGCTGAATTCGCTGCTGGCGGCGATCGAGCAGGCCCGTTTCGGCCGCGCGATCCGCGAGACGCAGATCGCGCAGCCGCCGCTTTTCGTTCTCGGCCACTGGCGGAGCGGGACGACGCTGCTGCACAACCTCTTGTCGCTCGATCCGCAGTTCGCCGCGCCGAATACGTTTCAATGCGTGTTTCCGTCGCACTTTTTGACCTCGGAAACCGCCGGGAAAGCGCTGACGAACTGGCTGGTGCCGAAGCAGCGCCCGATGGATGAGATGGCGGCCGGGTGGGACATTCCGCAGGAAGATGAATTGGCGCTGCTGCTGCTGACCCAGTTGTCGCCCTACATGATGCTGGCGTTCCAGGGCCAGCGGGAGAAATACGGCCGCTTCTTCGATGTCGCGGATATGACGCCGGATGAGCAGGCCGAATGGAAGGCGGCGTTCCTGCACTTCGTCCAGAAGCTCACGCTCAAGACCGGCAAGGCCATCTGCCTGAAGTCGCCGACGCACACGTACCGAGTCGAGCCGCTGCTCGAACTCTTTCCGCAAGCCAAATTCGTCTTCATTCGCCGGAACCCGTACGACGTCTATAACTCGTCGATTCATCTGCGCCGCGCGCTTTTCACGGAAAATGGACTCGCGGAATTGAACACGGTCGGCATGGAAGAGGACACCGCCGTGACGTATCACCATTGCGTCGAGACGTTCGAGCGGACCAAAGGCCTGATCCCGCCCGAACAACTGCACGAACTCCGCTTCGAGGATCTGGAAGTCGATCCACTCGGCGAAATGGAACGGGTCTACCAGACGCTGCGGCTCGACGGCTGGCCGACGCTCGCCGCGGCCATCCAAGCCAAGCTGCCGGAGCTGATCAATTACCGCAAGAACCGCTTCGCGAAGGATGACGCGCAGCTGAGAAAGATTTATCAGAGATGCCGCCGCATCTTCGAATTGCACGGCTATCCTAGCGGATTGGCGGACGCTGCGGCGGCGTCCTGAAGCGTCCGCTACTCGTCGCTGTGCCGGCTCCCCGCGCCGCCGAAGTGCATCGCGTAATAGAGCAGCGTCGACAGCGATTGCAGCGTCGCGGCGACGTACGTCCAGGCCGCGGCGTTGAGGACGCTGGCGACCACGGCGCCTTCCTGGCCGTCGATCAGGCCGAGATCCGGCAAGAGGCGCTTGGCCCGGTTGCTGGCATCGAATTCGACCGGCAGATTGATCATCTGGAAGACGACCACCAGGCTGAACGTCAGAATGCCCAGCCAGATGAGATTGGGCGACGCCAGGATCACGCCGCCGATGATCATCAGAATCGACAGGTTCGGGGCCCACATCGCCGCCGGCACGGCAAGATTCCGCAGCGCCAGCGGCGCGTAGCCGTGCGCATGCTGCATCGCGTGCCCGACTTCGTGCGCCGCGATGCCGACTGCGGCGAGCGACGGCGTGTGATACACCTCGCTGCTCAGCCGCACGACGCGTTGCTGCGGATCGTAATGGTCGGAGAGCTGCCCCGGCGTCTCCTCGATCGGGATGTCCTGCAGGCCGGCGTGATCGAGAATCGTCCGCGCCGCTTCGGCGCCAGTGTATTGGCTCGCGGCCTGCATCCCCTGCGCATACGCCGAACGTACGCGGGCCTGCGCCCAGAACGCCAGCAGCATCGCCGGCCCGAGGAATACGAAGTACATCGGATCGAAGGTGATCATGAGTTGTTCCTTGTCACTGCGGCACGACGGCCAGTTCCAGCCGCCGTTCGTCGCGGAGGACTTCAATCGCCAGCTCGCGGGCCGTGGACATCGACGTCAGGATGCGATGCAAATCGTCGGTGTTGGTCACCAGCCGTCCGCCGGCGGAGACGATCCAGTCGCCGACTTGCATGCCCGCCCGCTCCGCCGGACTGCCGGCGATCACGTCCACGACTTCCACGGTCTGCTCGCTGAGCAAATCGAGTTCCCGCATGAGCCAGCGCGGCATCACGGCCGCGCCGACGCGGATGCCCAGCGTCAGCCGCCGCACGCGACCGTGCGACATCAGCTCGCTGGCGACCCAGCGGGCCGTGTTCGCCGGCACCGCGAAGCCGAGTCCCTGCGCCATGGCGATGATCGCCGTATTCACGCCGACCACGCGGCCGCGGGAATCGACCAGCGGCCCGCCGGAATTCCCCGGATTGAGGGGCGCTGTGTGCTGCACGATATTCTCGATCAACCGGCCTTCCTGGCTCCGCATCGCGCGGCCCAGCGCGCTGACGACGCCCGTGGAGACCGTCGATTGAAAGCCGAACGGATTGCCGACGGCGATCACCAGTTGCCCGACCTGCAGCGCGTCGGTATCGCCGAGTTCCGCGTGCGGCAGATCGCGCGCCGCCAAGCGAATTAAAGCAACATCCGTCGCGGGATCGTCGCCGATCAACTCGGCGTCGAGGCGATCCCCTTCGTGCGTCGTGGCCTTCAATTGCTGGCGGCCGTGCACGACGTGGCTGTTCGTCAGCGCGAAGCCGTCGGGCGTGATCAGAAAGCCCGAACCGCTCCCTTCGCGATGCTCGCGGCCGGAGACCGCGATCACCGCCGGACCGGTCTGCTGCACGACGCGAATCACCGCCTGCGAATAGGCGTCGAGCAGCTCGGCGTCGGCGGGCACGCGTGAAGTCTTCCCCGCGTCGCCCGCGGGTTTTGAAGGCGATTCATCGCCGATCCATTGGTGCGATTCCTGGTAGTTCATCCGTTCCTCCTCGCTTCAAGATGCTGAGGAATTGTAGCAACGAGCACAGCGCAGTGAAGGCGCGCCGGCGGCCGCCATCCATTGCTACCGGGTTGTCAAAGAGCGAGGTGGCGAACGTGTCGCCCTTCAACCAACCCGTCGCTGTTGCGCAACAAATCGTTTGCAAACAGACGTCCGATGGGTGATCGCCGTGCGGCGATTTTTGCGCACTTTTTGGCTGCGGGTGGCTGCTGCATGGCCGCCGGGTGGCTGCTGAGTGGCTGCTGGCGCGCAGCGAGAGGAGTCGGATCGACGGGCATGGATGCGTGTTTGGTGGCGTGGGCAAGTTGGGGAGCGTTCTGTGAAACCGGGCTTGTCTGGAATTCTGGGGCGAATTGATTCACAAACAAGAGTGTCGAAGAAGCCGAACGACGGTGAAATCACCGCGCCAATTCCTGTCGCCGTTGCGCGACAAGCTGTCTGAGAATCGACACAGGCTTCCCGTCTGCAGTTGATCCGGTTCGCCTCGACAAACCCTATTCAACCCGCCCTCACTGCGGCCGTCCGTTCATGATCAGGAACTTGCCGTCGGGGCTCCAGCAGGAGTCGTCGGAGAGGAGTTCCAAGTCGGCGCCGGCGAGGCGCTTCGGCTCGTCCTTCGCATTCGGATTGAACTCGTGCAACTGCATGCGGCCGTTGTCGGCGGACTGCATGCCGAAGACGACCCGGGCGCCGTCCGGCGACCAGGCGAAATTATTGGAGAACGTCTGCTTGCCGTCGTAGTGGATCTTCAAATCCGGCGGGTTGCTCGTCGAGACCGAAGCGACCTCCGACTGGCCGTTGCGGTTGATTCCCTTGAACACGATCCGTTCGCCATCGGGGGCCCAGCCGAGGTTCCAGTAGATCTGCCGATAGGGGCTGTCCTGCTGCGTGAGGAGTTCCTGCACTTCCTCCGTATTGACGTCGATCGTCTTGAGCGCCGGCCCTTGCGTGAACGCGACCCGCTTGCCGTCGGGCGACCATTGGGCGCTCCAGCCGGGAACGAGTTGCCGCGTCTCGCGGGATTCGACGTCCATGATCTGCACGCCGCCGCTCGAGTAGGCGATCTTTTTACCATCGGCGGACCACGTCGGCATCATGCCTACCCCGAGCTCGCGGACGTTCTCGCCGTCGATCGTCATCACGAGCATCACGCGGCCGCGGTCGCTCTGCCCTTGCAGCACGGCGTCGCAGGCGATCCACTTGCCGTCGCGGGAAATCTTCGGCGAGCCGACGGAAACGTACTTCTCCGAGGAGAAGATCTTCTTCCAGCCGGTGCCGTCCGCGTTCAGCCGGAAGAGCGCCTCCGTCGGAAACGTCTTATAGGCGAATTCCTTCGTGTCGAGCGATCCGTTGCCGTTGAGATCGAAGCGATAGAAGTAGATCAGACGCAACAGCGGGAACCGGCCGCCGTAGGTGGAGAACTCGAGGAAGTCGAGCACGCCGTTGCGGTCGAGATCGGAGAGTTCCGCGTTCCAGGGCATCACCGGGTTCGCCTGCGGCAACTGGCGGTACTCCCACAGACTCAGCTTCTTGTCGCCGTTGAGATCGAAGCCGGGAAACGCCCGCTCGGCCAGCGGCTTGTCGGCGGCGTCGGACCCGGCAAGCAGCTCCTGCGCGTCGACGAAAGAGTCGAGGTTCGCGTCCAGTTTGCGGAACTGCTCGACGGCGTCGAAGACCGCGACGAGTGGCGACGCGGAGAACTCCACGAAACTGATCTGGCCGTCTTTGTCCTTGTCGATCAGCGTCCACACCTCTTCCTTGCCTTCTTGCCGCGGCCATTTGGCGAGGAACTCCGCCCGGTCGATCGACTGATCGCGATTGGCGTCGATCGCAATGAAGATGGTGTTCGCCACGACCTGGCCGGTGGGCAGACGCAAGAGGTGCCCGTCGCTGCGGCGGATCCCGAGTTGAATCTCCAGAAACCGCCGGGCCTCGTCGCGGGTGACGCGCTGGTTCTGGTCGGCGTCGGCATCCTTCCGCAATTCTTCGGGAAAGCTCACGAGCCGGTCGGGATTCGGGAAGCTCAAAAGGAAACTCTGGATGAAGTCCTGCACGTTGATCTGCCGGCGCGGATTCTGATCCCAGTTGTTGTACGTCTCGTCGAGCTGTTCCATGGCCCGGTCGACGATCTCCGCGAACGGATCGGGCAACGCGCCGCGTTCCGCCGCCGGCCGGCCGAGCGGCACGGCGTCGAACTCCGTCGCCGAGAGAAACTTGTTCGCGTCCTGGTCGAACAACTGGAAATCTCGCTTCAGAACGTCTTTCTCGCCCGACAGCTTCAGCAATTCATCGAGCGAGATTCTCTTGTCGCCATCGGCATCGGCCGCCGCGAAGCGCTTGGAGAGAGGCTCCGCGGCGGAGGCGGAATCGAACAGAAGAAGGCCGGCCACGAAAAACACGAAAAGGCACGAAAAGGGAACGGCGGAAGCGAGCCAATTCAAGGGAATACTCTTTGTGATCATTGTGCTGTTTGTGGCCATGCTTCTCGTTTTCTCTTGTCCAAAGTTTCTGAACGGCTGGGTGGCGGGGCGTAAGGCTTTGCGTCGCCCCGTTGCCGCGCGACCACGGGGCGACGCCCAAAGCGGCTTATGCCCCGCCACCCGTCGTAAATTTTTTGTACTGGCGCGGACAGCCACACGCTCTTGGTTAAGGTCGAGTTAGTGATTGAACCTCGTTTAACAGAAGGCGAGTGTCTATCTGATTGGCATCGGCATCGGATCGACGATCTAGTACCCCTGAGACTATAAAACTGTAAAAGTCCGCCAATCCTGCTGACTCGGCAATGCTACCGACACACCGAACTGTTTGATGTTGCTGCTCCAGAACCACTACGAATCCATTACTCTTCAATGAGGATGTGTCGGATACGCGGTCATTGACATCTGGCGTCACGAGTTCCCACTCAAGATCAACGGCATTGACCGTCTTTCGAAGTCCTTGAACGACGTCCGGAACAACACGAAAGTTCTGCTCACCCTTGGGGGCATCTGTTCCACCATGAGAGCCCTCCCAAGCATATCTGTATTGGCAATTACCGCTCTCGTCGACAGAAAGAGAAAAAAGTTTACTTGGCGACCCGATAAACCCGCAACGAAAACGGAACGTATCAGATTCCCCCACTTCGACGATTTTCTGCTTCACATTCTTCGATCGCTCTTGATGCTTGCTCTCCTTCTTTGCTGCGGGGCCACACGATGTTGCTAACAATAAGAGACCTACAAATTGTGCGCACAGAACCAATAGTTGCTTCCTTATAGGCAGCATAAGTTGTTCTTCCCTCATTACTTCTGCGATTGAGCGCCGGGTACCGGGGCGTAAGGCCTTGCGTCGCCCCGTTGCTGCGCAACTACGAGGCGACGCCCAAAGCGGCTTACACCCCGCCACCCCTTGACCGGTCAGGCAGTCCGGACCTAGTCCTACTTCGTTTCCGCCTCGGCGGGTTTCGGGCCTTCGACCACTTGTTTCAAGGCTTCACGCAGTTGGTCGGCGTAGTCGGGGCCGCCGCCGATGAACAGCCGGGCGACGTTCCCTTCGCGGTCGACGATGACGGTTTGCGGGATGGCGTTGGCAGCGTACTTGCGGGCCACGACGCCATCCTGGTCGAGCACGACCGGGACGTTCAGCTTGTGACGCTCGAGCGTCGCGGTGATCTGCTTGGGCGATTCCTCCAGGTTGACGGCGACCAGTTGCACGCCGGCGTCGCGGAATTCGCCGGCGACCTGTTCGACCTGCGGCATCACCTGCAGGCACGGGCCGCACCACGTCGCCCAGAAATCGAGCACGACGACTTTGCCCTTCTGCTCGCTCAGCCGGAACCGCGCGCCGTCGAGAAAATCGAGCGCAAAATCTGGGGCCGGCTTGCCGACGAGGGGCGAATCCTTCCCGGCGACCGCCTCCCCGTTCTCCTCCTGCACGAACTTCGGATCGACGGCGTGATGCAGCTTCCAGCGGTGATACGTGAGAACCTGCGCGGCCTGTTCGATCGCGGCGCCGAAGAGGAGTTGATCGACCTGCGACAAATCGGTGCGGCACTCGCCGAGGACGTCGCTCGTCCCGAGAATTGCGCCTCCTTCCACGCGCTGCGGATCGAACGTGAGGCGGATGCCGTCGCTGCGGCGGACCTGCACGCGGCCGGCCAGATTTTCCGCTTTCGGTGGCGGCGGATCGGCGCTATCGCCGGGCGATTCGTCCGCGAGCTCGTCCTCGTGCAGCCAGATGATCTGGGCGACGAGGTTGCGGGGAATCTCGCGGATGTCGAGCTTCACTTCCAATTTGAGCTTTGTGTCGGTCAGCGCCAGGATGCGGCCGCGGAGGATGTCGCCGGTCTGCGAGCAGACGAGCTGCGTGGGGGGCGAATCGCGGTGCATGCGGGGCAGCGTGAGGAGCCGTTCGCGCTTCAGCTTGGCGAGCTTGGGGAGCGCCTTCGTTTTGACGAGCTCGACGGCCTTCACTTTTTCATGCGGAACGAACGTGGCGCCGGACAATGACGTGGTGAACGAGACGCCGCGCTCGTCGATGGCCGTGACGTGGCAAGGGATCGTGTCGCCGCTGCGGAGATGCAGGAAGCGGTCTTCCATCGCGGCGCCGCTCGGCGGCTGGGGCGGTTTGGGCGCCGACGACTGCAAGAGTTTGCCAAGGTCGAACATTTTCGCCGTCGCTTGCCGGCGATTGATGTTTTCGTTCTGCACGACTTTCTTCGGACGCTTCGGCGGCACGCGGTAGACGATGCGGCCGGCGGCGTCGGGCTTTAGCGGACTCGCCGCGCGGCTCAATTCGGGCTCCCAGACGAGGCAACTGGCGTTGTCCGCTTCGACGCCGTCGACGAGCCGGCCGTGCAGCCGCGCGCCGGGGAGTTCCAGCGTCTCGCGGCGCGAGTTGGCGTCGCGCGCGGCGGTCTCCGGCTCGATGACTCGCAGCGTGTTCAAACTGCGGTGCGGCGCGGAAAACTCCTCGACGATCGCCGGCGAGGTCATGACGATTTTCTCGGCGTCGATGCGGCCGAGCGTGCCGCCGATGCGGGTGCCGTCGAGGTACGTGAGGTGCAGATTCTGCACGGCGTTGGCTAGCGCGGCGGTTTCCAACACGACTTCCTGCACGTCTTTCAGTGGGATCTGTTTCTCGGCTGTGCCGTCGCGGACGGTGAGCAGTTGCTGCCCGGGATCAAACGCCGTCGGCTGGCCGGAGAGGGCCGTATCGGCGACGACGAGCCGGGCGCCGGTCTGCCCTTCGCCGGCCACGGGGACGCCGTTCCAGCGGCTGATCCGCAGCCGTTCGAGCCGCACGTCGCCTGCGACGTTGAGCAGCGTCAGGCCGGCGCCGGGTTTCGCCTCGGCGTCGCGCGCGGAGAGGTCGGCGAGCAGTTTGCCGGTCGGCGAATAGACGAGCAGCCGGCCGGCGGGTTGATCCAGAAACAGCCGCAGATTCACGCGGCCTTCGTTCGGCCCGACCGGCGTGACGGCGGCAAGATCGGCCCCTTGCTTCGATTCGCGGACGGCGACCAGCGCGTCGCCCACGACTTCCAGCCGCGCCCCCGCTTTGGCGGCGTCCTCTCCCGATTTCGTGCCGAACGCCAGGATGAAATTCGGCAGCTTCGTCCACGCGAGTTCGACTTCGAACGCGGCCTGCGGGGGAATCCGCAAGTCGCCGAAGAGTTTCGCTTCGGGCTCCGCGGTCACCAGGTGGCCGCCGTCGTCGCGCCAGTGGCCGTCGCCGCCGGCGTTCCAGCCGTTGAGTCCCGCCGGGCCGACGAACACGAGTTCCTTGCCGGCGTTCCAGCGGAAGAACCGGCGGAGGTATTCGCGGCGGACCGAGATCTTGCCGAACTTCGACTCGTCGAGGACGACGTGCTGATCGGTGATGCCCGCCAGCGCGCCGTAGAGGACGTCGCCCCCCGCGAGTTCGAAGCAGAACTCTCCTTCGGGCCGCGGCAACACGGCCGGCGGCGGATAGAGGACGGAATTCACGTCGAGCAGCCGGAAGCGGAACGGCGCGGTGAAGTGCGTTCCCTGCCAGACGACGAGATCGCCGGCATCCGCCGCGAGCAGCCGCCCGGAGACGAAGTCGCCGTTGCCAAGCTGCATACTGGCTTCGGGAATCGCGTCGTCGGCGCGGGCCGTGGCAACAGCCAGCGCGAGCAGACAGATCCATCGTTCGTATTTCATATCCGTCTCCGACCGAATCCCGGGCTTTGTCGTTCAGCGTTCATAAATCGGCAAGAACCGGTAATTCACGGCGAGCGCCAACAGCGAGAGCGACGTGCTGACGACGCCGAACTGGCCCTGGATGCTGCCGTCGGGCTGCTGGGACGCCTTGATCTGGCGGACGAGGAGCTTGTTCCATTTTTCCCATTCGTCGACGTTCCCCTGGAAGAGGGCCTGCGCCTGGTAGTAGCGCTGGTACTCCGCGCCGCCGTGGCCGGAATTCCCGGAATCGCCCTGCTGCACGAGGAAATCGAGCGTCGCCTTGAATTGCGGCAGATCCTTGCGGCGGGCGATGGAGTAGACCAGCGTGCCGATCGACACGCGAGCCAGCGAGTTGTCGAAGCCCAGCCCGGAGTACGCGACCTGGCCGGAGCCGGACGTCATCTTCTGGTAGTACGAGATCGCTTTGTTGATCGCCTCGTCCGGGACTTCGATGCCGGCGTTCCGCGCGGCGAGCAGGCCGACGAGGACGGCCCCGCTGACGGAAGTGTCGGCGTCCTGGGAATCCGGGCTATAGCGCCAGGCGCCGGTCGAGTTCTTCCGCTGGCTGGTGATCGCCAGCCGCACGGCGAGCTCGAGCGCCTCGCCGAGCGAGCGCCGGTCGCGGTCGCCGTCGGGCCACAGATTCCGTTCGTCGACGGCCCCGTAGGCCTCGGCGAGGGCCAGCATGGCGAAGCCGTGCTGATACATGCTGTTGCCCATGTAGCCGGTGCTGGCGTTCTGAGCCTTGATCATGCTGCGGAGCCCGCGGCGGATGTTGCCGCTGAACTGCCCGAAGTTCGGGTCTTCGCCCGACGCGAGAAAGACCATCACCCCCATGCCGGTGACGCCGGGTCCGGAATACCCATCGTTCCCCCAGTCGCCGTTCTCGCCCTGCGTTTTCGCGAGATACTGCATGCCGCGCTCGTAGACTTCGCGGACATCGCGGGGCACGGCGTCGCCCAGGCGGGGGGTGGGGGCCTGGGCGCGGGCGAACGAGCCGCCGATCAGCACGAGAGCGGCCGCTGCGAAGAATCTACGATACGGCATGAGGCACCTCACGGATTGTCCTGCAGGGGTTCGTCGATCACGCCGAGTTGGATCAGAGCGGGACCGTAGTGATGTACCAATCGGAACGAGTTTCGCAGCGCTTCCCACTGCCGGTCCTCGAGAATGTCGCGATATTTCTGCTCCGCGATGCGCGACGCCTGGTAGCGGAACACCGTGGCATCGGCCGGACCGGATGCCGCACAGGGCAGTTCGGCCCACAATTCCAGCAACTCGCGCCGCTGGTTCTCATCGAGCGACTTCTTTTTTTCGATGGTTTTCAGGACCGATTGCTGTAACTTCAGCAGCAGCGAGAGGCGGCTCTCATGCATTTCGGACTGATATCGTTCCCGTTGATCCGGCGACAAAATCGTCTCGGCGGTTTTGTGGAGCAGTGAGCGCTCCCGGAAGAGAGTGTCCAACGACCCGCCGTACGCCCCCAAGGGCGCAAGTTCCGCCAGCCGTTGAGTGATGTCCGCGGGAACGATAACGTCTTGGCTCATGAACTCACGGCGACGGGAGGCGACGATGTCGCCGAGGTGTTTGATATCCCCGCGGCCCGCCAGTTCCAATTTTCGCAGTTGATCCGGCGTTAAGTCGCATATCCTGTCGATCTTGTCCAAACGCGTCTTCAGCTTGATTTCCAATCTTTGACTTGCATCTTCCGGCGGCAGGCTCCGATAGACCTGCTGATTGAAGAGTTCCGAGAGTTGTTGAACGACGGCTTGCTTGTCTACCGGCGGATCCTTTTCGTCTTCTTCCTCCGGCGGAATCGCCGCCGCCACACCGGCGGCGGACAACACGCCGAGCGCGGTGACGAGCAGGCGGCAAGCCGGGCCGGTGATCATCGGTCGCGCTCCTGCAGGGCATCGGTACTCGAGTGGGAGTTCTTCATGCGTAAATGAATTTGAGATTTGACATTTGGATCTTGGAATTTAGAACCCACCCGCCGCGGGTTTCGCTTCCTCGACATCCCCCAGTGCCCCGTTCTGGATGAGGAACTGCTCCAGCCCCTGGACTTGTGCGAAGCGGGCCTTGAGCAGGTTCCATTGCGGGTCGGAGAGGATCGCCCGGTATTTTTCGTCCGGCAGCTTCGACGCGACGAACCACATGGCGTGCGATTCGAACTGGCCGGGGTTCACGGGCCGGCTTTCGTCCAACAGCTCGCGGAGCTTCTTCCGCTGCTCCTCGCGGAGCGGGATCTGCTTGTCGAGCGTCAACAGGATCGATTCCCGCAGGGCGCGCTGCCGGTAGGTCTTCCGGTCGTCGAGCAGCTTGCGATATTGCGGCAACTGGTCCGACGAGAGGAGGCCGCGGACCGCCTTATCGAACACTGAGCCCTCCGTGAACGCTTCCTTCGCCAGGAGTTGCCGCAGCGGCTGAACGTCGCGGTGAATGAGGGCGGCGTTCCCCTGGTTCGCGCGGTTGCTGACTTCGAACCGCCGCCGGCCGGCTTCGACCTGGTCGAACAGCCGCTTGATGTCGAGCTTGCCGGCGAGCTGCAATTTCTGCGACTGGTCCTGCGACAGCGGGCTGACGCGGTCGATGTCGCTGATCCGCATGGTGAGCAGCGAATTCATCCGGTTCCGCGTCTCTTGCGCGTTCGTGCCGTTGAAGACCCACTGGTCGAAGACTTCGGGCTGCAACCGTTGCACGCGGACGCGGCCGACGAGGCCGGCGTTTCCGGCCGCTCCGCGGCCCTGCATTTCTTCCGCGTCTTCGGCGTCTTCTTCTTCGCCGTCCGCTTCTTCCTCGGCTACAGCGCCCTTGACCAAGACGGCGCCGAATTGTGCATAGACCGGTGCCACGCGGATCGCTCCGCACAGCAGCGATAGGAAACCGAGGACCGCGAGCGTGGCCAGTTTCATTTCTGGATCCTCAATTCCCGCACTCTCAGCGCCGGGCCGATGTTTTCGATGCGGGCCGGGTCGCCTGCGGGGAGAAAGAATTCCAAATCCTCCTCGTCGCCGGCCGCTTGTTCCTGGACTTCTTCCACGTGCACCATGCCCCCCACGTTGAGCTTCGTGAGCGTCCGCCAGATCGTTTTCTGATCGATGTTGAGAAACGGTATCACGCAGTCGTTCGGCACCGCGGGGACGTACTGCGGATTGTGCGCCAGCGTTTCGAGATTGTTCTGCCAGTAGGGCTGCCACCGCGACTTGAGCGACGCGGCGATCTTGCCGCGCTGATCCTCGTTGAGCAGCAGATGCCGGTCGAGATGCGCGACGATCATCAGCACGGTGGCCGATTTCTGCTGCTCTGCCCGGGCCTCCACCTCCACGAGGTACGCCGCGGCGATTTCGGCGGGGAGTTTTTCCTTGGCGAAGTGGGCGAGTTTCTCGATGCAAAGTCCTTGCGGGTCGGACGTGCTCGCGACGCCCCCTTGGTTCACGCGGCGGTTGGCCTGCGCCACACGGCGCGTCACCAGATGCAGCATCGGCTCGACGGCGGCTTTCAGGGCGATTCGCTGCGTCTCGTCGAGCGGGCAGATCGCCAGGAAGTAGCGTAGCTCGGTCTTCGCGACTTGCCGCACGCGGGGCTGCCACTGCGTGATGAACTGCTTGAGCTGCTCGTCCTCGGGAAGGTCGTACTCGTCGGGGGACAGCTCGCCGTCGCCGTCGCGGTCGTAGCGGCGGAAGACTTCCCAGGCGATCCCCGCGAACAGCGGCTTGGCCATGCGGTGGAACTCGCTCCAGGCGATCACGCCGTCCTGGTTCGTGTCTTTCTTGTGCAGGAACTGCACGGTGACGTAGAGCATGCCCAGCGGCGAGATGCGGAACTCGTTCAGGTCGAAGCCGTCGCCTTCTTTATCGAACGCCGCCAGTCCCAGGTCGAGCCCGCGGGGATTGTTCATCGCCGACGGGCACTTCTCGAGGAGTTCGGCCCGGCTCAGGCGGCCGTCCAGGTCGGCGTCGAAGGCGTAAAAGCTGTTGACGAGATTGACGCGGAACGGCGAAGCGACATCGATCAATTCGTCGTACGACAACTGTTCGTCGCCGTTGAGGTCGAGCTTGGGGAATAGCGCCTCGTTCTTTTCCTTGCCGAGCCAGTGCCCGGCGATGAACTCGAGTTTGGACAACGCGTAGTCTTCCGTCCGGTCGACGTCCTTGAGATGCAGCCAATACAGCACCGAGCCGTCGGACCAGCGGGCCGGCTCGCCGGTCGGCAGTTTGACGGCGTAGGCGATGTCGACCAGGCGGCGCAGCTCGCGCTGGTCGACGTGGCCGTCCCGGTCGACGTCCCACCAGACGAACTCGATCTCGCCGAACGGCCGCGCGAGCGCCGGCTGCGCCTCGTCGATCCATTCCTGCCGCGAGAGCTTGCCGTCGCCGTCCCGGTCGAATTTTTTGAAGACTTCCTGGACCGATTCTAAGGCGGCGTCCGCCAGTTGCAGCCACGGGTCGGGGACGGCGAACCCCTTGTAGGCCAGGAATTCGTCGAGCGACAATTCGCCGCTGCGGTCGAAGTCCATCGTCGAGAACTTCAACTTCGTTTCGTTCTTCTTGTCAGGTGGCAGGTCGGCCTGCAGTTCGAGTAGCGACAGGCCGCCGCTCGCATCCTTGTCCTGCAATTTGAACAGCGCGGCGAGGGCGTCGGCCGAGCCTTGCGCCCCGTCCACGGGGAAATCGTACTCCTCGACCGTCAGCCGCTCGTCGCCGTTGCGGTCGAAGCGGCGGAAGACTTCCCACGCCAGACCGCGGAAGAGCGGGTTCGGAAACCGGTAGAACTCGTCCCAGGTCACGGCCCCGTCGCGATTGGCGTCCTTCTGGTGGAGCAGATCGAGCGTGACGTACAACTGCCCGGCGGGCGAAATACGGAATTCACGGAGCGAATAGAAGCCGTCGCCGTCCTCGTCGAACGCCGGGAACGTCAGGGCCAACAAGCGCGGATTGTTCTGCACCGGCGGACACTGCAGGCCGATTTCCTTGGTGCTGAGCTTGCCGTCGTAATCGGCGTCGAACTGCCGGAAGGCGTCGAGCGCTTGCGCGTGGAACGCGTCGGCGGCGACCTGCTCCGCCAGATCGAGCTGGCCGTCTTTGTTTTTATCGTGTTCGCGGAAGTAGGCCCGGTTCTTCGGCGCGCCCATCCAGTGCGCGGCAACGAAATCGGCTTCGGCGATCGCGCCGTCGCCGTCCCGATCGAGGTCCCGCAGATAACTCCAGAAGACGAGGCTACCGTTCGGCGAACGCATCTGCGCGCCGTCGGGATGCCGGACGCCGTAGGCGATTTCGGCGATCCTTTGGGCTTCGGCGAGATCGACCTGACCGTCTTGGTTTGCATCCCACACGATGAATTCGATTTCGCCGAGCGGGCGGACTTTCTCGCGGAGCGCCGCGTCCGGCCATTCCTCGGCGGAGAGCTTCTTGTCCCCGTTTTTGTCGGCCTCCGGCAGCAGTTCCTGCCAGGCTTTCACGCCCGCCGCGGCGAATTCGGACCACGGATCGGGGACGTTGACGCCGTGCAGCGTGAGATACTCGGCACGGGACAGTTTTTCATCGGCGTTAAAATCGGCCAGCCGGAAATCGCGGCGCAGGCCTTTCTCTTCGATCTTCGTGGCCTGTGCGAGCAGTTCGGCCAGCGTCACCTCGCCGCTCTGGTCGGCGTCCAGCGTGCGGAACTCCTCGGCGACTTCCGCCGGGACGTCTTCGGCGAACGCGGGGCCGGCGAACACGCCGACTAACAGGCTGAGACCGACAATCCAACGCATGGTTCTAACGTAACTCCGCGAGATGTCTTTTCCAGTCCCCTCGCCC
>CAZDGB010000129.1:0-6663 GCA_964504645.1 uncultured Planctomycetaceae bacterium
ATCGTCGGCCCGCCGGAGGGAGAAGCCGGGAATCGGAAGGTGCTGAAGACGCTCAGCATCACGCCCGAAGCCGGCTGGTACCGCGCCGACGCGAACGACAAGAAACCGACCATCGAGGTGAGCCTGCCATGAAATTCGGCGTTCGGCGTTCGGCATTCTCGTTCGGCGCGGGTCTCCCGACCCCGCCGCTCTTCCCCCCGTTGGCCTCCTCGTCGCGGCATGAGAACGGCCGGGGGCGGCAGACCGCAAGAGACCCCCGGCGGGGGGGGCGCGCCCGCGCCGAACGAGGGCGAGTGATGTGCTCGCCAACACGTCGGACTGACGCCTCGACGCTCGCCGGGTGCGTCATGATCATGGCGTTGATCTTTCCAATCGCAGCTTGCCCTGCGTTCGCGCAGCGGCGGGTGAACTTTCCGCCCGCCGAAGCTCCGCCGCCGCCGCCCGTCAAAGCGCCGCAGAAGATGGAGTCGAGCGGCGAAGACACCGGGATCATTCCCGATCCCGGCCCCGGACAGCGGAAGACGCAGACCCGCACGCCGCCGCCGCCGACCAATCTCACCGTCATGTACAAGCTGGAATACGGCGAGACGCTGGAATACGTCCACACCGACGGCACCGTCCAGAAGTTCGAGCAGTGGAAGAGCTTCCCGAACGATGGCTACTACCTGATGTCGACCACGAACTCGCGGCTGGCGGACGGCAACAACTACCAGTACGCGACGAAGCCTCTGGCCAGCGAAGGCTTCGATCCGGTCGATATCCCGCTGCTCTTCATGGCCGGCGATTACGATTTCGTCTTCACGCCGGAAGAGGTCGAGAACCTGCGCAACTTCCTCACCGCGGGCGGAACGATTTTGTTCAACGCCGCCCGCGGCCGCGACGAGTTCTCGCAGGCCGTCGCCCGCGAGATGCGGAAGGTCTTCCCGCAGAAACGAATGATGCGGGCTCCGCAGGACCACCCGCTGTTCAATTCCCGCTACCGCGTGCAGCAGTTGATGACGCTGGTGAACGGCGTGCAGTTCCAGCAGGCGCCGGAAGTCTACACGCTCGACATCGGCACGCGGGCCGCGGCGATTCTCGTCCCCGTCGGTATGGGGGCCGCGTGGAGCGGCGAGCAGTACCATCCGCAGGGGAAACACTTCGTCGGCGAATCGGCCTTGCGGCTCGGCGTGAACATTGTGGCCTACGTCCTCGGGGCGACCGAATACGGCCGCTTCCTCGCGCAGGATTTTCCCGTCTACGACGGCCGCACCGCGCCAGGCGACGTCTTCCGCTTCGGCATGGTTGCTTACAGCGGCAGTTGGGACGTCAACCCCGCGCTGCAGAACAGCATCTTGCAGGGACTCAATGAAAACACCGGCGTCGAAGTCGACTATGCTCCCGTCACGGTGACGCTCGACGATCCACAACTCGGCGACTACCCGCTCGTCTCCCTCACCGGCCATTACGATTTTCAATGGACGACCGAGGAAGCCGACGGGTTGCGAAACTATCTGCAGCGCGGCGGCACGCTGCTGGCCACCGCCGCCGCGGGTTTGAAACCGTTCGACCTCGGTTTCCGCCGGGAAATCAAAAAAGTGCTGCCCGAGGCCGATTTGATCAAGCTGCCGGCGACGCATCCGCTCTTCTCCGGCGGCTGGAACCCGATCGACCGCGTCGAGTACACGCCGACGGCTTTGCGCGACGACCCGACGCTGGAGATGCCGGAGTTTTACGGCGTGTTCCTCGACGGCCGACTTGCCGTCGTTTATTCGCCGTTCGATCTGTTGAGCGCCGTGAATCACGAATCGAACGCGTACGCCAAGGGAGTCGCCGCAGACGATGCGGCACGGCTCATTATCAATGTCATCACTTATGCGTTGAGTCATTAAGGAGTGAATCGCGTTTGGCGCGGGTCTCCTGACCCCGCCGTTCTTCTCTTGCGGTCTCCCGACCACTGTCTTTCTCAGGCATCGAAGAGGAGACCTTCGGTCGAAATGCCGGCGGGTCGGGAGACCCGCGCCGAACGGAGTTATTCGTGTTGTATTTCGAGTTTTTGACCCGAACGTATCGGATTTCGAATCACAGTTTGCCGTCGCCTCAGGTTATGTTGAGTTCTGCCGCTGATGCGCCTGCCTGAGTTTCCCCGTAGTCCGCCCTCCGAATATGAAGTGCCCATCGTGAGTGAAGAAACGCCGGATATCGAACGTCATTTGGGACAATTGAAAGAGCTGCACACCCGCATGCTGGACGGAATGTCCAAGGTCATCGTGGGGCAGAGATCGGTGCTCGAGGAGTTGCTGGTCACCATCTTCGCCGGCGGGCACAACCTGCTGGAAGGGGTGCCGGGCCTCGCCAAGACCCTGATGATCAACACGCTGGCGCAGCTGTTGTCGCTCAACTTCAAACGCATCCAGTTCACGCCCGACCTGATGCCGTCCGACATCGTCGGCACGAACGTCATCGAAGAGGATCACACAACCGGCAAGCGGGTGACGGTCTTCGTCTCCGGGCCGATTTTTACAAACCTGGTATTGGCCGACGAGATCAACCGCACCCCGCCGAAGACGCAGGCCGCGCTGTTGCAGGCGATGCAGGAGCACGAAGTCACCGCGGGGGGCAAGACCTACAAGCTCGCCGAGCCGTTCTTCGTGCTGGCGACGCAGAACCCGATCGATCAGGAAGGGACGTACCCGCTGCCGGAAGCGCAGAAAGACCGGTTCCTGCTCAATACGTTCATCCGGTACCCGGGCCTGGAGGAAGAAGAGCAGATCGTTGAGCGGACGACCTCAAATGCCGCCGTTGAATTGAAACCGGTTTGCGATCAGCAAGCCGTGATGAAAGTGCAGAAGCTGATCCGCAGCCTGCCGGTGTCGAAGCACGTCACGCAGTACGCGGTGGACTTGGTCCGGGCAACGCGGCCGACGGAACCCGGCGTGCCGGACTTCATCCCCGAGCAGGTTTCCTGGGGCGCCGGCCCGCGCGCGAGTCAGGCGCTGATCTTGTGCGCGAAATGTCTGGCGGCGCTCAACGGACGGATCAACGTCTCGTGCGACGACGTCCGGCATCTCGCGCTGCCTGTGCTGCGGCACCGTATTTCGTGCAGCTTCGCCGCCGAAGCGGAAGGCGTCTCGACCGACGACATCATCCGCAAACTGCTGGAGATCGTCCCGGAACGGAAACGGTGAGTAGATTGCGATCCGCAGATTTTCGCAGATGAAAGGCAAAAGCCTTGGCCACAAAGAGACAAAAACTCCGACGGATTTTTTGCGGTCATTCATCTCGGGTCTAAATCTGCGTCCATCTGCGAAATCTGCGGATAATTTCTGATTCAATTTGTCATATCGGATATTTATGTCCAGTTCTTCTATTCCCTCGAACGGTGTCGATTCGCTGAAACCGCCGCGCACCGCGTGGTGGAAGCGCCTCGGGCCGGCGGCGTCGGCTTTAGCGCAGAAGCTGCACCGCGCGATCGCCGAGCAGAATGGGCAGCCGGTGCTGGCCGAAGGGCTGGCCGGCAGCACGCCGGACAAGTATCTCAATCCGGCAGTCCTGGCGCGGATCGGCATGTCGCCGCTGCTCGCGCGGCTCGTCGTCGAAGGATTTTTGAACGGGCTGCACAAAAGCCCGTTCCACGGATTCTCCGTCGAGTTCGCCGATCACCGCGAGTACGTCCCCGGCGACGATCTGAAATATCTCGACTGGCACCTCTTCGCCCGCACCGATCACTACTACATCAAACGGTTCGAGGAAGAGACCAACCTCCGCTGCTACCTGCTCGTCGACCGCTCCGCGTCGATGGCCTTTGGCACCGGATTATTGACGAAGTGGGACTACGCCTGCTTCCTCGCCAGTTGCCTCGGCTATCTCGTGCTGCGCCAGCAGGACGCTTGCGGTTTAGCCCTCTTCGGCGCGAAGCCGGGCCTGTTGGTCCAGCCGCGTTGCCGCCGGCCGCATCTGCGGCAGATGATGAAGGTAATGATCGATAATCCCCCCGCCGGCGGGACCGACATGCCCGGCAGCCTGCGAATGATCGCGCGGAACCTCAAACGCCGCGGCATGGTGATCGTGATCAGCGATCTGATCGACGATCCCGAACGGACGCTACAGGCGATTCGCTTGTTGCGGAGCCAGAAGCACGACGTCCTCGTGTTCCACATCCAGGACGCCGCCGAGTTGGATTTCCCGTTCCAGGGGGCGACGCAATTCCGCGATCTGGAAACGGGCGAGGAGTTGGAGATCGATCCGTCCGCCGTGCGAAAGGGCTACCTGGAGCAGGTCCGGCAGTGCAACGAGTTCTACCGGAAGGGACTCGCGGAGAGCGGCATCGACTACCAGTTGATCAACACCCGCATGCCGTATGACCAGGCGCTGTCGGCGTACCTCAACCGGCGGAGCAAGGTGCGACGATGACGCTGCTCGCTCCCGCCGCGCTGTTCGGACTGGCGTTGCTGGCGATTCCCATCGTCGTGCACCTGTTCAAGCCGCGCCACGTCCGGCAGACGCCGTTCAGCAGCCTGCGGTGGCTGCACCTGACGCAGCAGCGGATGGCGCGGCGGATTCAATGGCACCAGGTGGTTTTGTTCCTGCTCCGTGCGGGCTTCCTGTCGCTGCTCGTGTTCGCGCTGGCCCGGCCGATCTGGTCGCCGGCGGGAACCTCGGCGGGACTCGACCGCATTCTGGTCCTCGACGTCAGCCGCAGCATGGGACGCAAAGTCGAAGGCCGGCCTACGCCGATCGAAACGGCCCGCGCCGCCGCGGCGAAACAGATTCGCGACACGCTGCCCGGCGACCGCACGGCGATTCTGCTCACCGGCGCGACGACGGAAGTCCTCGCGCCGTGGACCGCGGAGGCCGCGCTGTATCTGCCGACGCTGTCCACGCTCGCGGCAACGCTGTCCGAAACGCAACTCGATTCCGCCTTGGAGCCGATCCGCTCGCTGTTGCAGCAGCGCCGCTCCGGCGCCGGCGTGGAGATCGTGTTTCTGACCGACAATCCCGCCAACGGCTGGAACACGAGCCAGATCGCGGCGTTTTCGCAGGAGATCGCCGAGCAGAAGAACATCGCCTGCCGGCTCATCGACGTCGGCCTGCCCGCGCCGCGGAATGCGTGGCTCAGCGCCGCGCGGCTGCGGACGAAGGACGGCCAGCCGGTGCTGCACGTGGAAGCCTCGTGCAGCAGCGACGTGGCACTCGAACGGAAGCTGCTGGTTTCGGGATTGTCGGGCGTCGAGCAGCAGGAGTTCGCGTTGACGCTGCCGCCGGGACGGAAAACGGCGCTCGACTTGCCGTTGCCGTCGACGTTTCAGCGGCAGGGAAGTCTCGCGACGCTGAAGATCGAGCCGAGCGACGAACTGCCTGAAGACGACACTTACTCTCTCGACCTCGACAGCAGCGGAGCGTCGCGGATGCTGCTGGTGACGCCGAACGTCCCGCCGAATGCGGCGCATCAGCCGGGACTGGCATTGGAAACAGCGATTCGTTCGCTGGCGGAGACCGGTTCCGAAACTGCGGAAGGCCAGTTGATCGCGCGGACGCCGATCACGCTGACCGCCGCCGAGATCGCCGCTGCGGATGTGATTCTGCTCGCCGATGTTCCCGGTTTGAACGAGGCGTTGTCCTCGGCGATCGTCGAACGGATTCGCGGCGGCGCGGGACTGGCGATGTTCCTCGGACCGTCGGTTGAATCCGAAGTCTACAATCGCACGTTCTTCCAGCCGCTCTTCCCGGAGCAAAGTTTGCTGCCGAGCGAACTCGCGGGGAGCGTCTCCGCCGACCCGAAGCGCGGCGGGCTCTCGGCGTGGAATCAATGGAACGACCGGCATCCGGTCTTGCAGGGGCTTTTGGACCCGAAGGTCGGCGATCTGGCCGGAACGCAGTCGCGGACCTGGCATCGTTTCCGCAATCCGCCCGCTGCAACAGACGATGTGCTCGCCACGCTGGAAGATGGCTCGCCGGCGATCCTCGCGCGGAGGTTGGACGCCGGACGGGTGATCCTCATCAACAGTTCCGCCGATGACCGCTGGAGCGACTTGCCGCGACGCAGCAGCTTTGTGCCGCTCGTCGATCATCTGCTGAAATACCTGCAATCGGCCGGTTCGCGGCGGCAGTTCGTGTGCGGCGAGACGGTTTCACTCGCCGTGCCGGAAGGTTGGAACGGTTCGCCGCTGCGCATCACGTCGCCTTCAGGTCGCGGCATCGAACCGCAGATTCGCACCTCGAACGGCCGCTCGCGGGCGACGCTGATTGATACCAACGAACCGGGATTCTATCGGCTCGAACCGGTGACTCCCCCAGCAACCAGGACGGCGAGTTCAATGTCGTTCGTGGTGCAACCGGGCCGCGGCGATAGCCGGTTGGAGCCGGCCGATCCGGAGCGGTTCCAGGCGTGGTGGGCGCCGCAGGAGATCAAGCTGGAGTTGCCGGCCAATAGCGCTGCGAACTCGCCAGCGGCGGATCGGCGCGTGGCTTTGGAGCCGTGGCTGGCGGGCATGGCGTGTCTGCTGTTTCTGGCGGAGATGTTCCTTGCGCCGTGGATGTGCCCGCGGATGAATCCGGCGGTCAGCACGTCGCATCACCGGCGGCGGGGCTTCGTCGCACCGCTGCGGGAACGCGAACGGGAGGGAGTTGCGCCGTGACCTGGCAATGGTTCCCCGCCGGCGGCTTCCCGGGCTGGCAGGAGCC
>CAZDGB010000129.1:6673-18583 GCA_964504645.1 uncultured Planctomycetaceae bacterium
CGCTGCTGCCGCCCGCCGTGATCGCGCTCTTCGCCGCGGCGCTCGTCGCCGCGCTGATCTACGGCAGCCGGCTGCTGTTGCAGAAGCACGTGCCGCGGCGGTCGGTCCTGCAACTGGCGACGCTGAGGCTCGGCATGATCGTCCTCTTGATTCTCGGTTTGTTCCAACCAGTCTTCTCCGTGCCGCGCACCGTGAGCGATGCGCCGGGACTCATGATCCTGGTCGATACGTCTGCCAGCATGTCGGCCCCGGCGGTGAACGGCTCGCGGCTGGACGACGTCAAACGGCAAGTGATGAACAGCCCGGCGATTCAAGCCGCGGCGAAGACGCACGATTTGCACTGGTTCACGTTCGATCGCCGGGCCTATCCGATCGGATCGGCACAGCAACTCGATCAGGTCGAGCCGAAAGGCGACGCCACCGACGTCGCCGCCAGTCTGACTTCGGCATGGAATTACGTCCGCCTGGCGAACGCTGCGCGGGAACGGACCGCGACGCCGCAGCGGGCGCTCGTTGTTAGCGACGGGCAACAACGGAGTTTCGCCGATCCGGTGGAAACGGCCCGCGAATTGGGGCTGTCGCTCGACGTCCTCGTGCCGCCGTTGTCCGCCGATCAGCCGGCGCTCGGCGCGGCGGAGATCGCGCTGGTGCAAGCGGCGCGGCGGGTGTTCATCGGCTCGGACACGGTCTTCGACGTGACGATCCGTCCGCATCAGGTGCGCGATCCGCTGGTGCTCGTTGTCGAGGAAGAGGGCCAGGAGATTCAGCGCCGCGAATTGCCGGGACTGACCGCCGGGAAAGATCACGCGCTGCAGATCACCTATCAGCCGAAGGAGCCGGGGCTCAAGCGGTATCGCTTCCAGTTGCGCAGCGGCGAGACAAACGTCGGCGAGGCGTATGCCGTCAACGTGCAGGCCGTCGACGACAAGCACGACGTCTTGATCCTGGAAGACACGTGGCGGTGGGAGTTCAAGTATCTCCGCCGCGTGCTGGAGGACGATCCGAGTTTCAGCCTTACCGCACTGTTGTCGCGCGGCGAGAACGCGTTCGTGCAATTCGGCGAGCCGGAACGCCGCGTGAAGCTCGGCGGATTTCCGCAGAGCCGCAGCGAGATCGACGGATTCGACACGATCGTGCTCGGCGATGTGAAGCCCGCGACCTGGCCGCGCGGTCTGGCCCGGCATATCTCCGGAGCCGTGACCGAAGGGGGCAAGTCGCTGGTGGTGCTCGCCGGGACGCATCTGGGCGACTGGGTCGACACGCCGGAACTGACGCGCCTGTTGCCGGTCGAACTGACACGGGAATCCGGGATGCCGATCGACGGCCCGGTCGAGGTGCGGATCACGCCGGAAGGGAAAGCATCGTCGTGGTTCCGGTTGTCGGAGAAATCCGAAAACGAAGCGGCGCTGCCTACGCTGGAACACGTCTACCCCGTGCTGCGCAAACGCCCGGCCGCCGCCGTGCTGCTGGAGGCCGTCGGCCAACAGAACGCGTACGGTCCGCTTGCCGTCATTGCGGAGCAGACCGTCGGCCGCGGCCGCGTGCTGTTCATCGGCACCGACACGCTCTGGCGGTGGCAGACGCACGGCCCGCGCACCGACGACGGTGTTACGCTGCATGCGGCGTTCCTGCAGCATGCGTTCCGCGCGCTCGCGCCGACCGAACAAACGTCGCGCAGCCGGCAGATTTTTCTCCGGCCCGAACGGACGCAATACCGCCTGGGCGATCAGATCCGCGTCGCGGCAGAACTCGTTGCTGAAGGCGATGGCGTGCCGCCGTCATTAGCAGGGACCGTCGTGCTGCCCGATGGACGCCGCCTGCCCCTTGCATTCCAGGCCGATGCCGGCGCCGCGAGCGCCCAGTTCGAGCCGACGCAAACGGGCCGCTATCGCATCGAAGCCGCCGCACACGGCGAGAACCAGTCGACGGCAGAGTCGTCCGTGGTGATCGAAGTTTCCTCGCGCGGTCAGGAAGCCGATGGTTCTCCTGTCGATCAGGCGGCGCTCGAACGCTGGGCTTCAGCGACCGGCGGCCGCGTCATCGATCCCGACGCGAGCGACGGCTGGGTCGGCGCGGAGCAGCGGACCGCGACGACCGTGATCCGCCGCGCCTCGTTCGACCTGTGGCACAACTTCAGCCTGCTCTTGGCCTTGTGCGTGCTGCTCGCCGCGGATTGGACGATCCGGCTGTTCCGAGGTTATGTCTGACCTTTGTAGGGTTTGCCTCGTCAAAGCCCTCGGCAAACCCTACAAAACTCTGGCACGTTCGAAACGTGTCCCACGCCAAACCCGCCTTGCCGCGCGGCGGCGTTTTCCGCTACAAGCCGCGTCTCCGTTTTTCCAATCTGATAATCCGTTGATAGTCTCCCCGAAGTCCTGACCGAAAGAGGGCGCGATGTTCTTGCGTCTATCCCTTGTCCTGTACGGTTGCTGTGCGCTGCTAGCGGGGTGTTCGGCGACGAAGCAGTCGAACACGGCCCGCACGGCCCGCGAGCAGTTGCTGATTTCGAATGCCATCGACATGTCGCTGTCGAAGGTCGATTTCGCCGCTTTCAGCGGGCAGCGGGTCTTCCTCGAAGAGAAGTACCTGGAGTGCTCCGACAAGGGGTATCTCGTCAGTTCGATCCGCCACCGGGCGATGTACAACGGGGCGCACATCGTCGGCAAGCCGGAAGACGCCGACGTCGTGCTCGAACTCCGCAGCGGCGGCGTGGGGACCGACATGTCGGACGCCTATGTCGGTATCCCGGAGATCGTTCTTCCCGGCATGATGACGCTGCCCCAAGTGAAGTTCATCACGCGGACCAACCAGACAGCCGTCGCCAAGATCGGCCTGGTGGCGTACGACGCGAAATCGCAGGAGATCCTCGGCTCGGGGGGCGTTTCGTCCTCGATCGCCGACGACAACAACTGGACGGTGATGGGCGTCGGCCCGTACCAGAACGGCACGGTGAAAACCGAATTGAATCGCTCGACCAATCCGAAGACGCAGCGCAGCACCGCGCAGGCATTGCCGGTGAATGTCGCGTTCGGCGCGCCGCAGCATGACAAAGACGCGCCGGGCCGCCTGCAATTGACGGGGGACGAGGAGGACGCTACGAAATAGCGGCGGACAAAGACAGGAACCGCAGATTTCGCAGATTCACACCGATTCAGGGCCAGGAAAAGCTTGGGCGCATTAGTCGCAGTTGTCTGTTATTTGAATCTGCGTCAATCTGCGAAATCTGCGGATCGCTTCTGTTTCCAGTCCAAGCGGCGCCGTAGGAGTTCCGCGTGCCGTCGCTGAAATCGGTTTCTGCGAATCTTCGCACCGTCAGTCTGTGCACGCTGCTAAGCCGCATTCTAGGACTGGTGCGGGACCAGGGGCTCGCGGCGTACTTCGGCAACGGCCCGTTGCTCGACGCCTTCACCGTCGCCTTCCGCGTGCCGAATCTCGCCCGCATGCTGCTCGGCGAGGGAGCGCTCACGACGGCGTTCCTGCCGGCGCTCGTCGAGGCCCGCACGCGGGACGGCGATACGGCAGCGCGGAAACTCTCGTCAGCGGTCTTCGTCGCAACGGCGGGGCTGCTCTGCGGCGTAGCAATTCTCGGCGAAGTCGCATTATGGCTCATTGGCGTCGTCTGGGAGTTGAGTCCCGAAGCGATCCTGCTGCGGAATTTGTCGGCGCTGCTCTTGCCGTATGTCATTCTGATCTGCCTCGCGGCGCAACAATGCGCGGTGCTGAACGCGCTGGGGCATTTCATCTGGCCGGCGCTGGTGCCAGTCGTGCTGAACGCCGTCTGGCTCTTGGCGATGGGGACGTATCTCCGCTGGTGGACGTCGCCGGAACAGCAATTGTACGTGATGTGCGCCACGGTGATTCTCGCCGGCGGATTCCAACTCGCGTTGCCGATGACCGTGCTGCGGCTCGTCGGCTTCGGTTGGGAACGCGGCTGGCATGAAGCGTGGCCGCAAGTGCGGACGATTCTGGAGCACATGCTCCCCGTCGTCGCCGGGTTGTCGATCACGCAGCTCAACACGCTGCTCGACAGTTTGATCGCGTGGGGCTTCGCGCGGACGGCTGACGGCCCGGAATTTTTGCCGTGGTTCGATCAGGTCCGCTATCCCCTTTCGGCGGGCACGGCGTCGGCGCTTTACTTCGGACAGCGGCTGTATCAATTCCCGCTCGGGGTGTTCGGCGTGGCACTCGGCACCGTGCTGTTTCCACTTTTGGCGACGCATGCGCAGAACAAGGACTGGGAGCAGTTGCGGGCGGACCTTGGACTGGGTATTCGGCTGGTGCTGGCGATCGGGTTGCCGGCGAGCGCCGGTTTGATGCTTTTGGCGCATCCCTTGGCTCAAGCCTTGTTCCAGCATGGCCGCTTCGACGCCGAGGACGCCCGCCAGACCGCCGCGATGATTACCGGCTACGGCGCCGGCGTGTGGGCTTATTGCGGACTGCTCATTTTGCAGCGCGGCTTCTACGCCGTTGGCGACCGCGTGACGCCGCTCCGCGTGGGACTGGCGGCGATGGTTCTCGATCTCGTGCTGAATCTCACGCTCATCTGGCCGCTTGCCGGTTTTGGATTGGCGTTGAGCACGACGATTGTCGCGACGACGCAATGCGTGGTGACCGGCTGGTTGATGCAGGAACGCATCGGCCGGCTCGATTGGCGCCGCATCGGCCGCACCGCCGCGAAGACTTTGATTGCGACGGGCTTGATGGCCGCGGCGTGCTGGTTCACAACGATGTTGCTGCCTCATTCAGCAGTGACACTCGGCCGCGTCGTCCGGCTGGCGTTGCCGTTGCTGGCGGGCATCGGCGTCTACTTCCTCGCCGCTTGGATGCTGCACTTGGACGAACTATGGATGCTGCTGCGCCGCGGGAAGGTGGACGAGAATCTGCATTCGGGGCGGGGAGATCACACGGCGGGCTGACGCCGCGCCGCTCGCCTTCAAGCGTCACGCCTTGCGGATGAAGTGGGCGGCGTAGCTGCGGATGTGGGTGCCGTTCAAGACGTGGAACATCCGCAACTGCTGGATCATCTCCTGGCTGAAGCGGTTGAGCGGGACGTGCACCAACTTCTTGCCGAAGCGCTTCGCAATCTGCCGGAAGACCGGGCCGGGGGGAGCCGTGCTCAACAGCGCGACGTGCCGTTCGTTCGCATGGAAGCAGCCCGCGGCGAGCAGGCGTTCTTCCAGCGTATCGGTGAAATCGAAACGCTGGTTCCGCCAGACGTCGGGAACCGGCCGCGGCGGAAACAGGAACAGCGCCCCGCCGTAGGTCGCTTGTCCGATCCCCGGCCCAAGCATGTTCTGCGTGAAGTTCGTGGCGAACAGCGCCAGCGTCGATTCGTCGTGATGCTCGGCATGCCACGTCACGCGCCACGGGTAATCCCGCGGATCGGCGGGGGAATCGAACAGCATCACCACGCAGTCGAGCGTGCCGCGCGTCGGCGGCAAGACTTTCACGAACAAGTCGCCGGTGTGCCAGTTGCGGAGCGTCTCGCGGATATCGAGGCCGTCCTTCAGGCTCGTCGTGAACTTCTCGCTACGAGCCAGGTCGTTGCCGAGCAGCGACAGGGCCGTATCTTTCACGTGCGTGCGGAACTTCTCGATGGCGACGTCTTCCGGCGGCCAACTGCACTGGTGATACGGGTCCCACCGCATCTGCCATTTCATCTGATCGATCTTCGGCGGCTGCGGCGTGAGGCTGCAATTCCGCCACTGCACCGCCTGGCCCGGCAAGCGAGACTTCAACTCCAGCACGTCGCCGTCCGGCAGTTTCCCCTTGCCGATTCCCAGCGACATCATCGGAAACGGCAGATATTCGAGGAACGGATAGCTTCGCGCCGTTTCCGCGACCGAGATCGCGTATTGGTCACCGGCCGTCTGCTGGGCCGCGACGATCAGTGTGTACAAGTCGGGCGTGAGGCGATGTTCGATCAGCGACAGATTGCGGACATACTGGAAATACGATTGCAAGAGCTTCGGCGAAATCTTGCGGGCCCGGTTGCCGAGTTCCTCTTTGTAGTGATTGCGGGCCGCGAGCATCAGGCTTTTGACGCCGTCGACCGACAGGTTTTCGTCCTGCTCCAACTCGGCCCGCGCCCGTTCGTACAGGCCGGTGAGGAACGGCAGTTCGCCCAGCAGAAACAAGAGTTGCCGGGGATTCGCCGCGTAGATCTGCGTCTCGTCGACGGCGTCGCCGTTCTCCGGGGCCTGCTCGTTGCGCAGATAGGCGTCGCGAATCCACGGCCAATCGAGCAGCGAGCAAACGAAGAGAATCGACCGATGCGATTGCTCCAATCGCCGTAGTTCCGCCGCCATCGTCGCGCAGCGTTTGCGCGGCTGGCCATCCGGCGGCGGGGGAATCGCCGGTAGCACCGCCGCGGCGAATTGTTCCGGCGAGACGCGTTTCAACGCGTATGGATCGGGAAAATTCCCTTGGCGAACCTGGAACCGAGCCGTCTCCCGGTCGACGAACGCCCGTGGAATCCGTTCCTGCAAAGCGATCCGCAGCGCGGCGATCACGCCCTGGCACGGATCGATCGGCACGTAGCTGGCGATGCGATGTTCCTCACCGCGGTCGTCCTGTCCCGTCCACTCGCCGGCGTTTCCCCAGCGGTCCTCTTCTTGAATCACCAGTGAGACGCTCGGCAAGAATGAGATTGCCCGCTCGACATCCGACTGAAACGACGGCGGCAACGGGACGGCGACGCAATCGAACGTCTGCGACAACATCAGCCGGCGGACTTCAATCGCGAAGTCCCCGCTGCCATGAATGATCGGCAGGCAGGTGATCTGCGGTGAAAATGCGAGTGCGGACATAGTTCGATGATACCGGAGTTGTCCTCGAAAAAATAAGCATCCCGCTCGGAAGACGCTGGGCGAAAAAAATCCCGCATTCGTCCGAATTCCGGCGTAAGTTCGGCGCACCTCTTAGTTTCAACTCCGACGCACATCACGTTTCAGATCGACGTCCTGCATCGTTTCCTCGACCGACTCTGCGGCAACGGGCCGGCCGAGAGTTTGCTCCCCGTTCGTCCGGCGACCGCCGGCACATTTCGGTCTGCGCGCAGACCGGCAGGAGGCGTGCATGTCGACTCCCGACTTTCCCCAGCCGTCCGATCTTGAACCGCAAGTCCCCATTTCTGAACCGCCGCCCCCGCCGCCGCTGCACGAGCGATCGGAAGTCCTGCGTCTGCTGCGCTATCTTTACAATCATAACCCGTTCTACCCGATCAGCGCCGTCTTGATTCTGATGGGACTGCATCAGGTCTTCTACGACGCGGAATCGGCCCGGAACATCACGGCGATCAATTTCCACAGCGGCATCCTGATGGCCGTGATCGCCGGCTACGCCGTCGTGCTGGCGATCATCGTCTGCCTGATCGTGCGGCTCGGCCAGGTCTGGGACGACGCCCGCACCATCCTGTTGACGCTGGTTTTGCTCCTCGTCACGCTGAGCATCAACGGCGACAAGCCGATTCTGATGCACGCCGGGGCGGCGTCGTGGTTCCTTGTCGGCGGGCTGCTGTTTTCGATCCTGCTCTGCGAAACGGTGCTGCGACTGACCGGCATCGCGCTGCCGTGGCTGTTGCGCGGGCCGTTCTATCTGTTCCTGGCGTTGTTCTTCCTCTATCCGGCAGGACTCGATTACTGTCTGAACATCATCGGCGATACGAACCAAGCCCTCGGCAAACGGTTGACGCTGCTGGGCGTGCTGCTGTTTCCGACCGCGGCGGGCATGATCGGCCTGCTCTTGTTGCCGGCGGCGATGCGCGGTCCGAAGCTTGCCGCACAGAATTCGTCGCCGTGGACGTGGCCGTTGTATCCTTGGTCGCTGTTCGTGATTCTCGGCGTCGCCGTGGTCTTGCGGGCATTCTATCTGACGGTGTCGTTCCATCCGCGGCAAGGGACGGACAGTGCGTTTCACATTTATTTCCTAACGCCGTTTTTGCTGGTCGTCGCGGCGATTGTGTTCGAACTTGCCAAGTCGGTCGGACGGATAGCGTGGCAGCAGGCGGCGCTCGGATCGTCGCTGCTGCTCTTGCCCCTCTCGTTGCCGGGATTTCCGTGCGCCGGTCCGGCGGCCGACTTCATGAATCTCCACCGCGAATTCTTCGGAGCGCCGATTCAGGTCGCCTGCGTCGGCGTCGCGCTGCTGCTGGCGTATGCCACACTCCGCGGCGGACCGGCGTGGGCGGCGGAACTCGTGCCGTATCCGATCGCGCTCCTGGCGTTCACCCGGAACGACACGCTGCACATCAACTCGTTCCAGGCCCCGGTGTGGGAACCGCTCGCCGCGGCCGCGGCGCTGCTGGCGATTCGCGCCGTGCGCTCACCGCGCTCTTCGTTCCGCTGGACCACGACTGCGGCGATGGGCATTGCCGCGCTCACGACCGGGCTGTGGAATACTCCGTTCACCGCGTATCGTGGGGCGCCGGCGTGGCATCTGCTGCTCGTCGCGTTGACGCTGATCTGCCTCGTCTGCGCGGACAGTTTTGCCCAGTTTCTGCGGCGAATAGTGGCCTTGGCGTTCATCGGCCTGGCGACGGGGGGCGTGACGTACGCCTCGCAGTCGATGTACGCGCCATCTCCGTGGGTGACGTTGAGCTACGTGGCGACGCTGGCCGTCGTCACCTGGCTGATGTGGGGCGTGCTGAGAGGCCCGGACCAACTGACGGCGGCCGCGCTGGTCACCGCCGCCGCTGCAACGCAGGTGGGACTCATGCTTTCGGCCGCCGTGCGTCAATCATCTAGCCCGCAGGGATTAGCCCTCGTGCTGAGCGGCATCGCCAGTCTGATCATCGCTGCGGCGATCAGCGCGACCAAAGTCCGTGTTGCCCAACGCCTGACGCCCGACAATGCGAGTTCATGAAAGTCGTAGACCATAAAACGACATCCTGGCGACGGTGGCACATGAGGCGTGAATAAATAGTCAATATGAATGCGCGACCACATCTTCAATCGTCATATTCGTTATAATCATTGCAAAACACCCATTTTGTCAAGCGATTTTGACAAAATGATAAAAAATAGAAAACAGGGAGGCAATACAACGGGTGGGCATGCAATCCAATTTGAGCGTTTCAAACGTCTCCTGATGATGGTGTTGGAACTTTGGAACTTGTCGCTTTAGAAATCCTTCATGGCCTCTGGAGTTGGTGTTCCGGTTCGATCCGGCGATAAGATCGAACATCATGCGGACAATGCTCCTCACCCTGGCCTACGACGGGTCGAACTACTGCGGCTGGCAAGTCCAGCCGAACGGGACGTCGATTCAAGCAGTCGTCGAACAAGCCCTGCAGGAATACACGGGCGAATCGCTCCGGGCGACGGCGGCGGGGCGGACTGACGCCGGCGTCCATGCGCTCGGCCAACTCGTCAGCATCCACACGGCGAGCGATATTCCGGCGATCGGGTTTCGCCTCGGCCTGCAGACGAAATTGCCGGACGACATTGTCGTGCAGGACGCCGTCGAAGTTCCGTACGGCTTCAGCGCCCGCTACGACACGGTTCGCAAGACGTACCGCTACGTCATCCAGAACGCGCCGCTGCGGACGCCGTGGCTGCGCAACTATGTCGGCTGGCACCGCTCCCCGCTCGACGTCGATGCGATGCAGGCCGCGCTCGACGTCCTTGCCGGGACGCACGATTTCCGCAGCTTTGAATCCGACTGGCCGAACAAGGCGACGAGCGTGCGGACGATCTTTGCGGCGATGATTCGGCGTATGATCGAATGGGATATCTGGAAAGCGGAAAGCGGAAGGGCGAAGGCGGAAGAGGTTTCTTCGACCTTCCTCGCCATCGATCTCACGGCCGACGGGTTCCTCTACAACATGGTCCGCGCGATCGTCGGCACGCTGATCCACGTCGGCCGCGGCAATTGGACGGCGGACGACGTGCGGCGGATTCTGCAATCACAGAACCGGGCCGACGCCGGCGAAACCGCGCCGCCGGAGGGGTTGTATCTGCTGCGCTGCGAGTATGAGGTCGATGAGCAACGCATCGCGGAACGGCTGCGGCATCCCGGTTCGTCTTCTAACCGGGATTCGCTTTGATTTCGTTGGCTGCCGTTAAAAGCGAAACCCGGTTATCGGAGCAGAACCGGGTTTCCGAACGGTCACAGAAACCGCCGCAGGACGTCGCGGCTTTTCGCGTCGAGGCGGTCGACGCTCGGAATGCGGAAGCGGATGCCATTGGTGTCGGTGATGATCACGGCGCCGTTCGGCAGCCGGCGAAAATCGTCTTCGCTGTCGATCTCGAATCGCGTCACGCCGCGGTCGGTTTCGACGTCGAAGCTACACGGCGCGGAAGCGCCGGCCCGCAGAATCCGCTGGATTTCCGGCGAAAACTCCCGCTCGGCGAGTTCCGCGAGGAGCAGTTTGCGGGGTTCTTCGGTGAGTTCGTTCAACGAATTGATGCGCAAGACTTCGCGGCCTTCGGTATCGACTAGTGCGATGTGCTCTTCGGGATGCGTCAATGGAAAGCAGCGCACGGGTTCGACTGGGATCGGTTCTTCGCCGTGACGGAGCAACAGCAACTGGCCCCATTCGTCGCAACGAAATGACAATGGTTGTGCGTCGGTCATGCTCACCACCCGATGTCCTTCGTCAGTTCCTGCTGGGCGCGATGCAGCGCGGCATAAGCGCCGTCGTGGGCCAGGAGTTCCTCGTGCGTGCCGATTTCGGAGATGCGGCCCCGTTCCAGCACGACGATGCGATGGGCTTGTCGCAGCGTGCTCAAGCGGTGGGCGATCGCGATGGTCGTGCGGCCGCGGACCAGGTTCTGCAGCGCTTCCTGGATTTGCCGTTCGGTCTGCGAATCGAGGGCCGAGGTCGCTTCATCGAGAATCAGAATCCGTGGATCGATCAGCAACGCGCGGGCGATAGAGATGCGTTGCCGCTCGCCGCCGGAGAGTGAGCCGCCCCGCTCGCCGACGAGCGAATCGTAACCATCCGGAAGTTGCAGGATGAACTCGTGCGCGCGAGCGGCTTGCGCCGCCTCGATGATTTCTTCACGGGTCGCCTCGGGTTTGCCGTAGGCGATGTTCTCCGCGATCGAGCCGTAAAACAGAAACGGGTCTTGCAGCACGATGCCGATGTTGCAGCGGTAATCGCGGACGCGGTAGGAGCGAATGTCGACGCCGTCGGCGAGGATCGCGCCTTCGGCGATGTCGAAAAACCGGCAGACGAGATTGATCAGCGTGCTCTTGCCGGCGCCGGTGTGGCCGACGAGTCCGATCATTTCGCCGGCTTCGATCTTGAGCGTCAGGTCCTTGATGACTTTGCGGTTGCCGTAGCGGAAGCCGACGTGGCGGAATTCCAGGTCGCCGCGGAGTTTGGTCAGTTCCACGGGCCGCGCCGGTTCCGGCACGTTGGAGACGCGGTCGAGAATCTCGAAGATACGCTGCGCGCTGGTCGCGGCGCGTTGCGAGGCGTTGACCATGCGGCTCATCGATTCGAGCCGGCTGTAAAAGCGGGCGCTTAACGTCAGAAAGACGACGAGTGCGCCGACGGTAATCTGACCGTGATAAATCAGGTACGCCCCGTAGCCCCACACCACCAGCACGCCCAGGTTGTTCAGAAACCCGATCAGCGGCCAGAAGAACGTCCAAACGATATTGACGCGATTGTTGGAGCGAAAGACGGCCTGGTTCGCCGCCGCGAAGCGTTCGATTTCGCGATGTTCCTGGGCGAACGCCTTGACGACGCGGATGCCGGGAATGGTGTCCGCGAGAACGCTCGTCATGGCCGACCAGGCGCGGGCGCTGGACTGAAACCCAACGTGCAGGCTGTCGCGGGACTTGTACATCGCCCAGACGATGAACGGAAACGGCAGCAGCGTCGCGACGCCGAGCTGAAAGTTGGAATAGAACAGCGTGACGGCCACGCCGACCAGCAGGAAGCAGTCGGCCAGGAAATCC
>CAZDGB010000130.1:0-18547 GCA_964504645.1 uncultured Planctomycetaceae bacterium
CTCATCCGGCCTTCGGCCACCTTCTCCCTCCAGGGGAGAAGGACAGAACAATCCCGCACAGCGTCCACGGCTCCAGCAATTCGCGTGGCGACCGACTTTGCCGCGCAAACGGACGTCTTTGCCGACCCCGCACAATTTGCCGTCGTGCTGCACGAACTCCTCCGCAATGCGCGGCAAGCGCTGCTGCCCGACGGCGGCGACATCCGCTGGCACGCTCGGCGACTCACGCTGGGCGACTTGCCGTTCTGCGAAATCACGATTCAAGATTCCGGCCGCGGCTTCAGCGAACTGGAGGCCCGGCACGCGTTCGATCCCTTTTTCTCGGGACGGCAAGCGGGCCGCGGGCTTGGGTTCGGTCTGTGCAAATGCTTTCGCATCGCCGAGATGCACCGCGCTCAGATCGAAATCGCTTCGCAGCCGACCGGTCCGACGACGGTCCGGCTGATTTGGCCGGCAAGCGAGGCTGCCGCACAACCGCCGGGCGGGTAAAGTCCCCTGCGCCGCGGTACGATATCGCTTTAACGACGCTTCGCAGAAGCGGTCCCGCCGGCGCGGTCGGCGGGCTTTAATTCGGACAATTTGCGAGTTGAACAGGCGATTTGATTCATGCCCTCCTCCGCCAAACTGCAAGGCATCTACACGCCGAACATCGTCCCGCTCGATGCGCGCGGCGACATCAATGAACCCGAGCTGCGCCGCTACGTCGACTGGCTCATCGCGAAAGGCGTGCACGGGCTCTATCCGAACGGATCGACCGGTGAGTTCACGCGGTTCACGGCGGAAGAGCGCGTCCGCATCATGGAGATCATCTGCGACCACGTGCGCGGCCGCGTGCCGATTCTCGCCGGCGCGGCGGAAGCCAACGTGAAGGAAACGATTCGCGCCTGCGAGACGTACTACGAGCTCGGCGCGACGGCGGTGGCGATCGTCGCGCCGTACTACTACAAGCTGAGTCCGCGGGCGGTCTACGCCTACTTCAAAGAGATCGCCGATCACACGCCGATCGACGTCACGCTCTACAACATCCCGATGTTCGCCAGCCCGATCGACGTGCCAACCGTGCGGCGGCTCGCCGAAGAGTGCCCCAAGGTCATTGGCATCAAGGATTCGTCGGGCGACTTGCCCCACATGATCCGCATGATTCAAGCCGTGCGGCCGAGCCGGCCCGAGTTCAGCTTCCTCACCGGCTGGGACGCCGCGCTGATGCCGATGATCCTCATCGGCGCGGACGGCGGCACGAACGCCAGTTCGGGCGTGGTGCCGGAACTCACGCGGAAGCTCTACGAACTGACAATCTCGCATCGCATCGACGAGGCGCGGCAACTGCAGTACGACATCGTGCGGCTCTTCGACGCGATGATCTTCTGCTCGGGCGAGTTCCCGGACGGCTTCCGGACGGCGGTGCGGTTGCGCGGCTTCGAACCTGGCGCGGGACGGCAGCCGATCACCGACGAGCAGCAGACCGAACTCGCTCATCTCGCCGACACGCTGCAATGCCTGCTCGCGGAGCACGGCTTCACCGACGAGCCGATCAGCGGCTGCCCAGTTCCCAGCGCGGCGCAGGATCCGGCGGAGATTTCGCGCATCGTGGAGGCCGTCGTCGCCGCGCTGAAATCGCGCGGGCTGACGTGATCTAAATCGTGCGGTTTCACTGCGCGAAAAATCCGGACTTGCGACGAGCGTGCGGCGTCTGAAAAGTGCTGGCATCGTTGAACCTCGTTTTTTCCAGGGTTTCGTGACAGACGGCCTCTCCGAAACCGTCTCTCCACCCTACCGGGCGGTGTTGCGCGACAAACTGTTTGTCATTGGGCCGCCACGACTTAACGGCATTAGCTGAACGCCGATCGGATGAATGCGTCCAAATTCGTCTTCGCGCGCCGATTTCTGCGCGCCATGTGCGCGCAGCGCGCAAACTCGTGGCTGCAACGTGCGCGCACGGCGTCGAAACTCGCGCGCAAAACCGTTCTCAAACACGCCGAACAACGTGTCTATGAAAATCCGGGCGGTGTGCGGAGTTTGTGGCTGTTGAAAAAGTCTCGGGGGTTCGACGCTCGACCGTCTCATGGGAAGGACCGCCCGCGCCGGGGCGAAGAATGCCCGGCGATGTTCCTCAGCCCTCGCCCTTGATCAGCTTCTGGCCGTCGGCCATCTTGCCGAACAAGTAGTACAGGCCGGGAATCACCAGCACTCCGATGATGGTTCCCAGGAGCATGCCGCCGACGGCGGTCGTGCCGATGGTGCGATTGCCGAGGGCCCCGGGCCCCGAGGCGCGGACCAGCGGAATGAGGCCGGCGATGAAGGCAAACGACGTCATCAGAATCGGCCGGAAGCGCAGCTTGCCCCCTTCGATCGCGGCCTCTTTCAAGCTGACGCCTTCGTGGTGCCGCTGCACGGCGAACTCGACGATCAAGATCGCGTTCTTGCCCAACAGGCCGACCAGCATGACGAGGCCGATCTGGCAGTAGACGTCGTTGGCCAGGCCCATTTGCTGCAAGAACAGGAACGAGCCGAAGATTCCGATCGGCAGCGACAGGATCACCGCCAGCGGGAGAATGAAACTCTCGTACTGACCGACCAGCACCAGATAGACGAAGATGACGACGATGAAGAAGATGTAGATCGCCATGTTCCCCTTGCCGGCCTCGTCATACGAGAGACCTTCCCAGCCGAGGCCGTAGCCGCGCGGCAGCGTCTCGGCGGCGACTTCCTGAATCGCCTGGATGGCTTCGCCGCTGCTGTAGCCGGGCGCCGGCGCGCCTTGGATGGCGGCGGACGGATACAGGTTGTAGCGGTTGATCTCATTCATCCCCTGCCGGCGCTTGAGCTGCATGAAAGCAGAGTACGGGACCATGTCCCCCTGCTCGTTTTTGACGAACATGTTCTCCAGGTCTTCGGCGAACCGGCGGAACTTCGGTTCCGCTTGCACGTACACTTTGAAGAACTGCCCGAAGCGGATGAAGCCCTGCTCCCAGGTGCTGCCGATGACGATCGACAGATTGTCCATCGCCTTGCCGATCGAGACCCCCTTCTGCATCGCCAGGTCGTTGTTGATGACCACTTCATACTGCGGATAGTTGCTGGCAAAGAACGTGAAGAGCCCCTTCACCTCTTTCCGCTTCGATAGCGCCGCCAGGAACTTGTCGGTCACTTCTCCCAGTTGCTGGTAGTTCATCGTGTTCGTCTTATCGAGGACGCGCACGGAGAATCCGCCCGCCGCGCCGAAGCCCGGCACCGCCGGCGGCTCGAAGAACTCGAGCTTCACATTCGAGATCTCGCGGCACTCGTGCTCGAGTTCCTGAATGATCTGCTTCGACGTCAGCTTGCGTTCGTGCCAGGGCTTGAGATTGATGAGGCACGTTCCCGCGTTCGAGCCGCGGCCTTCCGTGAGCACCTCGTACCCGGCGAGCGAGGAGACCGACGTGATGCCGTCGATGCGCTTGGCGATCGCCTGCAATTCGTGGGATTTGGCGTTGGTGTATTCGAGCGTCGACCCGGGAGGAGTCTGGATGATGCCATAGATCATCCCCTGATCTTCGAGCGGGATGAAACCGGCCGGCAGCCGCGTGTTCACGACGTAAATGGCGACGCTGAATCCCGCGATGATCGACAGCGTCAGCGCGCGGCGCGTGACGATCGGGCGCAGAAACGACGCGTAGCTGCCGGTGACCTTCTCGACGCCGCGGTCAAACAGATGTAGCAGCATGCCCAGGGGGCCGCGTTTCTTGGGTAGGCTCGAATGGGGCTTGAGAATCATCGCGCAGAGGACCGGCGTGAGCGTCAGCGCGACGATGCCGGACAGAATGATCGACGTGGCCATCGTGATGCCAAACTGCCGGTAGAAGACGCCGACCGGTCCGGGCAAAAATGTCACGGGCACGAAGACCGCCGTCATCACGAGCGTGATGGCGATGATCGCGCCACTGATCTCGTTCACCACTTCCTTGGTGGCGTGAAACGGCGACAGATGCTTCTCGTGCATCTTGGCATGCACGGCTTCCACCACCACGATCGCGTCGTCGACCACCACGCCGATCGCCAGCACGAGCGCGAACAGGGTGATCAGGTTGATCGAGATGCCGAGCAACAAGAGAAAGAAGAACGTGCCGATCAACGACACGGGGACCGCGAGCGCCGGAATGAGCGTCGAACGCCAGTCTCCCAGGAACAGATAGACCACCAGCGACACCAGCACGAAGGCCTCGAGCAGGGTATGCAGCACTTGCTCGATCGAAGCCTCTAAGAAGCTCGACACGTCGTAGCTGACTTCGAAAGTCATGCCGGGAGGAAACGAGTCCTCCTTGATCTCTTCCAGTTGCCGCTTGACTTCTTCGATGACGGTGGCGGCGTTGGTGCCGGGCAGTTGCTTGAGCACGATCGCCGCGGAGGGATGGCCGTCGATGTCCGAGTAAAGGTCGTAGAACGAGGAGCCCAGTTCGACCTTGGCGACATCCTTGATGCGCAAGATCTCGCCGTCCGCCGACGCCTTGAGAATGATGTCTTCATACTGCGCGGGCTGGTTGTAGCGTCCGACCCAGGTCAGCACGTATTCGACGGTCTGCGACTTCTTGCCGGTCGCCTGGCCGAGGCGGCCGGGGGAACCGATCATGCTCTGCTCGCCGATCGCTTTCATCACGTCGTCGGAGGAGAGGTTGTAGGCCCGCATGCGGTCGAGATCGAGCAGGACGCGCATGGCGTAGGCGCGGTTGCCGAGAATCGTGGCGCTGCCGACGCCGCGGACCCGTTTGATCTCCGGCAGGATGTTGACGAACGTGTAGTTGTAGAGGAAGTTCTGATCGTGGTCGTGGTCGGTGCTGTAGATATTCACGTACATCAGCATGCTCGTCATGGCCTGCATGACGATGATGCCTTCGCGCTCCACCAGCGGCGGCAGCCGGTTCTTCACCGTCTGGATGCGATTCTGGACGTTCAGCACCGCGACGTTCGGGTCGGTGCCCGGCTCGAAGATGATCTGGATCGCCCCTTCGCCGGCGCTGGTGGCGGCGGAGGCCATGTACCGCATGTCGGGCACGCCGTTGATGGCCTGCTCGAGGATGATCAGGACCGAGTCGACCAGGACGTTGGCGCTGGCGCCGGGATACGAGACGGCGACGATCACGCTGGGGGGCGCGACGGAGGGGAATTGCGAGATCGGGAGCGTGTGGATCGACAGCCCGCCCAGGAACACAATGATCACCGAGATGACCATGGCCATGGCGGGCCGGTGAAGAATGTTGGAGAACATAAAGTTCTACAGAAGTCTCTACGGGTTGCGCTACCTGAGGACTACGCCAATCTTCCGGCTCTTTCTATTTCCTGATCATAACGGATGACCATTACTCAAATGTAAGGGTAGGCGGTTCACAATTTTGTAAGGTGGACAACTTTGGCGCGGGCCGGTGGTTCTCGTTGCCCGACCATCGCGATCGAACAACCGGACCACAGCGTCTCGGGAAAATTGCTCGCAGCCCGGCCGCGGCAAGTCACCCTGCGGAAAAGCGGTAGCTGTAAAGCAGCGCCGTCGCCACTCGGAAAGCCAGCTGGATCGGCTGGCCGACGAGGGAACTCAGATCGGCGCGGTCCTTCCATTGCACGCGGGTGTAGACCTTCTGCGGATCGTAGTGCATCACGCACTCATCGAAGCCAAAGCCGGGGAGCGGCGCGCCGTCGGCGGCGACGACGGCCACTTGCAGCGGCGCCGCTTCCAGCAGGTCGACGTTCACCTCCAGGTGAGGCTGCGTCGCCAGCACGGGCTTCGTGACAACCATGCCGACGCGGCGCGACCGCCAGTTCCCCAAGCCGGCGAAACGGTCGAGACGCACCGTCGCCAGGCCGATCGCCATGGGAATGCCCTGCTGCGGATTCGTCTTCACGCCGCCGCCGGTATAGAAGAAGTACAACGTGTCGCCGAGGCGGATCGGCGCGTTGTGCGTCGGATACGCCAGCAGCCGGTCGAACGCCCCTTCCGGGCCGACGTCGAGAAACGGCACGCCCGGCGCCACGCGCTGCCAGGCGCCTCCGTCCGGCTGCCAGATCAGCTCGCACGTGGCGCCGAAGCCGACGTTGGGCCACCGTTCCAGCAGGCCGAGATTGACGTTGCCGTAGTTGAACGGCGTCATCCCGCCGTGCCACTCGAACAGCTTGCCGAACTCGCTTTCCGGCCCGTTGTCGAAGATCAGTTCGGGCTCCGACCAATCGGTGAGGTTCGTGCCGAACCGCAGCGCCGCATTGCGTCCGCCGGTTCCCTTCGAACTGCGCTCATTGAGCCACCAGCGGCGCTGGCGGTGATCGCGGAGCACCATCATGTAGTCGCCGCCGGCGCCGTGCGAAATCCGCCGCGGCTGGCGGGCCCAGTGAATGCCGTCGGGACTGGTGTCGAGATACTGCCCGATGATCGTGCGGGCCTGGCTCTCGTCCTCTTTGGTGACGTTCGGGTACTTCTCCGGATAGGCGTAAGCCCACATGCGGTGGTCCTGCATGTTGGCGATGAGCTTATAGCGCCGCTGCGGATCGGGATCGTCGTCGTCGCGGATGACCGTCAATCCGTCGAGGTTGTTGACCACTCCGATGACGTTGCCTTCCTCGCTGATCGCCGGCAAACCGATGTTGCGGCGGGCCAGTTCCTCATCGACGAGATTCTTGCCGTCCGGGGCGCAGGTGTAAAAGAGATTGTTCCGTTTGCTGCCGCGAAACTCGACGACGCCCAGATCGGGCTTGTCCCAGTGAACGCCGTCCCGGCTCTCGGCGTAGGCGTAGCCGCCGCGATCGAGTTCGTCCGGCTTGCGCTGCGTGTTGAACGCGAAGTACCACATCCGCAACAGGCCGTCCGGCTCGACGAGGACGCTGCCCCACGCCTGGGCTCGCTCCCCTTCCCAGGGCCGATCGGCAACCAGCACCGGTTCCGGATGCTTTTTGGGGCGGTTGATCTGAATGGCGACGTCGTCGACGACGGCGAGCTCGTCGCGATTGAGAAACAGATGCAGATCGGCGTGGAGATGATTCGCCGTGCGGACCTCGCCGGCGCCGCTCGATTTCTCCGCCGCCGCGTTGCGCCGAGCCGCGGCGAAGATCGCTCCCGAAGCGGCGATCGAAGTCAGAAACCCACGGCGCGTGAAGGGAAGAGACGTCAGGTGACGCATGGGACGACTCCGCGGAGGATTTTGCGAGCGGCCGTCATTCTGACTGCGATAGCAGACGGCTGCCAGCGCAGCGGTCTGCCGCGCAGAGCCAGCACCTTTTTGAAGTAGGGTGGGTCGAGGCTTTGCGAGGCCCACCAATGGCGAGAAGCCGGGACGTTCCGATTGACGCCCGCTGCGGTGGGCGGGAGGATGCGGGCATGACAGTGAGCTTCGGATTGAAACATCGAACAACGGGCGAGTATCACTTGGTACCCGTCTCGTGCAGCAGTCCGTTCAATGAGTTGTGGATCCCGGCCGCGAGCGCGTTGGAGCTCGAATTGATCCCGTATTTGGCCGACGGGTCTTTTACCACCATGCCCAGCGAATTTATCCCTCGCCTCGCGAGCGAACTTTGGCAATTGCGGGGCTATTTCGCCGAGCAACCAGCGTCAACCAGTTGGATCGTCGAGCGCATCGACAACATTCTGGCCGCGTTTGAATCCTACGACCCCGCTGAATGGGAATATGGGTTTGGATAGCGTTGAGACAGCCACCGCCCGCCTTCCGTTTCGCCGGCTCGTGCTGATGCCATGGCGGTGGAGATGGTGGGTGTGGCTCGCGTTGCTTCCCGCGGGATATGTCGCCAGCATTGGTCCGGCGGCGGCGCTATATCAGGCAGGGTATTTTCCCGGACCGATGAAGCCGTACATTCGGTTGGCCTACGCGCCGCTTGTTCGTTTATTCGACGAATGGCCCGCAATTCGGCCATTCTTTGAATCACTAATCGAGTTCTGGAAAGGCTGCCTTTGAGCAACTCCGAACCACGCCCGAATCCTACTCGTCGGTCCCTGTTCGCCGTGTGGCGGTGGCCGACGGAGTTTTTGATCGGGCTGGCGATTTGGCTGGCGTTCCTGGCGCTGGCGTTTTGGTTTCCGATCCTTGTCTCCTGGATGCGGCCGGCGCCCCGATTCGCTCCCCCGCTCGTCGCGTTGCCGTATGCCGGCGGCAGCACCACCGGCACGAGCAGCCCGTCGTCGGGGAATTGACGCCCGCTGGCCCTGAACGTGTGCTACGCTTTCTCTGGCAAGCGCTCGGCGCTTCCACTATCATTAAGCCCGCATCGGTCACCGTCTTCTTTGCCGAGAAATTGCAGCATGCTGGAACTGGAAACGGTCTCGCATCGGTCGGGCCAACTCTCGCGGCGCGGGATGTTGAAGGCGGGGTTTCTGGGCATCGGCAGCCTCACGCTGGCCGATCTCTTGAAGCTGAAGTCGCAGGCGGCATTCAAGCCGTCGGACAGCGATACGGCGGTCATCGTGCTGTGGTGCGGCGGCGGGCCGAGCCAGCTTGAAACGTATGACATGAAGCCGGAGGCCCCGAGCGAAATTCGCGGGCCGCTGCATGCGATTCGGACCAACGTGCCGGGGATCGACGTCTGCGAATTGTTGCCGCTGCATGCGAAGATCGCGGACAAGTTCTCGCTGATTCGCTCGGTCAGCCATGGGCACAGCGGCCACCCGGACGGGACGTTCCGGTTCACCAGCGGCTTCGGTCAGGACAAAGTCGGCGGCATGCTAAGCAGCGAATCGAAGCATCCGTGCCTCACGGCGGTGGTGAATCGGGCGCTGGGCCTGACGCGGAACGGCATGCCGGTCTCAATCGATCTCAGCAGCGGGTATCGCTGGTACGGTTCGCCCGGGTATTGGGGCGAGATGTATCGGGTGCCGGTCGCGTCGCGGGGACTCGAGAATTGGAAGCTGCAGATTCAGCCCGGCCAGCTCGACGACCGCCGGTCGCTCTTGAAATCATTCGACAAGCTGCGGACCGATCTGGACCGCAGCGGCAACTTGCAGGCGATGACCTATTTCCAGCAGCAAGCCACGGAGATTCTTCTCTCGAACAAGGCCCACGAGGCGTTCGACGTCTCGCAGGAGGACCCGCGGGTCCGGGAACGCTACGGCGTGGAGTGGGGCGAACAATGCCTGATCGCCCGCCGCCTCGTCGAGCGCGGCGTTAACATGGTGACCGTCGCGGTGCCGGGCCGCGCGCCGGGGAGCCTCGGCAAGAACTACGACTGGGACGATCATGCGGTGAACTGGGATCTGATCGAAGCGATGAAGGATCGCTTGCCGTTCTACGACCGCGTAGTGACGACGCTGATCGACGATTTGCATCAGCGGGGTCTCAACAAAAAAGTGCTGCTGCTCGTCACGGGCGAATTCGGGCGGACGCCGCGCGTCGACACGAATTCACCGGGGCGTTTCGGCCGCGACCATTATCCGGCGGCGATGTCGATGCTGATTTCCGGCGGCAGCGGCCCGCTGGCGACGGTGATCGGCGCGACGAACAGCAAGGCCGAACATCCTGTCGACCGCCCGCTCGATCCGGACGACATCCGGGCCACGCTGCTGGCCCATCTAGGGATCGATTACAAGCAGGAACTCCCGGACCCCGCCGGCCGCCCGCTGCCGTTGTGCTACGGCCGGCATCTCGCCGAATGGGCGTGAAATCGCGATTGCCGCATTGGGAACGCCATGAGCAAGACGCCTTGGAAATTGCTGTGGCTGGCGATGCTGGTTTGCGTGCCGTGCCGCGCGGAGGATGAGACGGCATCGCGCTTGAAGTTCGGGAAGACGCCCGCAGCGATCACGTTCACCGACACGCATTATTTGCCGCGGACGCTGGCGGATTTCGGTAAGAAGCGGGCCTATGTCATCGTCTTCACGACGCTGGATTGCCCCGTTGTCCGCCGGTCGCTGCCGGCGCTGAAAGGGCTGGCGGAAGCGTATCGCCCGCACGACGTGCAGTTCCTCGCGTTGAACGTCGGCGCGGATGACCCGCTGGTCGAAATCGCGAATCAAGCGCTGCAGGCGGAACTCGGTTTTCCGGTGGGGAAGGATTTCGACGGCGTCGCCGCACAGGCGCTGGGTGTCTCACGGACGCCGGAAGCGGTCGTGCTCGACTCTGAGTTGCGGCTGTGTTATCGCGGACGCATCAGTTCGCAGGTTCGACGCGGAGGAGTCAGCCCCGCGCCGCCGAAAGAAGAATTGCGAGAAGCGCTGGAGGATTTGTTGGCGTCGCGCGACGTCGCCGTGCGGGAAACGCCGGTGGACGGATGCCTCATCGAGTTCGGAGCGCTGCGGGCATTTCCGGCCCGCGTGCCGGACGAAGTGACGTTCTCCGAACATGTCGCGCCGCTGCTCGCGCGGCATTGCCAGGATTGCCATCGGCCGGGGACCGCGGCCCCATTCAGTTTGCTCACCTATGAAGACGCGGCGTCCCACGCGGAGACGATCGCGGACGTCGTCCGTTCGGGGCAGATGCCGCCGGCGTTCGCCAGCCGGGAGTACGGGCATTTCGAGAATCTGCGGACGTTGTCCAAGGAAGATCGCGCGCTGATTCTCGCCTGGGTGCGGCAAGGGAAACGGCCCGGCGACGCGGCCAAAGAGCCCGCTCCACGCGAGTTCCCGGCCGGGAAGTGGCAGATCGGCGAGCCGGACCTCGTGCTGTCGACACTGCTGGAATCGGAGATTCCGGCGACCGGGATCGTGCCATATCAGTACGCCGTGCTGCCGAAGGTTTTCCTGCACGACACGTGGGTGCAGCGCGTGGAGGTTCTGCCCGGCAATCGCGCCGTCGTGCATCACTGCAACTTGGGGTACGTGAAGCTGGGAGAAAAGCCGTCCACCAAGAATCTCGTCTCCGGCTACGTGCCCGGCGGCGGCCCGCTCACGCTCGATCGCGGTGTGGGGCTATGCATTCCGGCCGGCTCCGTGCTCGCGCTGCAGATCCATTACGTGACGACGGGACAACCGGAAAAAGACCGCACCTCCGTCGGGATCGTCTTCGCCCAGGAAAAAATCGAACGCCGGCTGCAACATCTTCCCTGCATCGAACACAACATCTCCATCCCGCCCGGCGAGGGAAACCACCGCCTGGAGACAACGCAGATGTTCCCCTGCTCCGCAACCGGCATCGGCCTCTACAGCCACATGCATTTGCGGGGCAAAGACATGGTCTTTCGCGCCGCGTATCCCGACGGTACGGAAGAAACCCTGCTGGCGATCCCCAACTACGACTTCAACTGGCAGATGGCGTATCGCTGGCGCGACGGCGCGATGAAATTCCCCCAAGGAACGCGGCTCACCGTGCGGGCCCATTACGACAATTCTGCATTCAATCCTTTCAATCCAGATGCGACGGCAACCGTCACCGAAGGCCAACAGTCGTTCGACGAAATGATGTACGGCTTCCTGTTCTACACCAACGACGATGAACAACTGAACCTCGACATCGACCCGAAAACGGGCCGCGTTCTTCCGGCGAAGAGCCGTTAAGGAAGCACCTCTCGCAAAGACGCGAAGGCGCAAGGGAACGCAAAGCAGAAGCAGGTTTCGCACAGAGGCACAGAGACTACGGAGAAAATTCCAGAGAACGAATTCTCTTTCTTTATCTCTGTGTCTCTGTGCGAAAAAACTTTTCTTCTTTCTGCTTTGCGAGAGACGCTTTTCAGAGGTGTTCTCAGGTTGCCTGCGCGCAGGCGTCAAGCCGGTCCATCCAGCGTTGGACTTGCAGCGCATCTTGAAATGTCGCGCCGACGGGGACCGGTTCCACGCCGCGGACGACGCGGCAGAAGCAGCGCAGCTCTTCGGCGAGCATGCCGGTCGCGCCGTGCGGGCTGGTCCAGATTTCGAGCGGCATCGGCCAGTGCGCCTTCTCATCCCAGACTTCGATCGGTCGCGGGTTCGGGCTGATGCGGGCCGACCAGCCGTCGCCGAAGACTTCCATCCGGTCGAACCCGCGCGGGGCCATGCCGGTCGGCGAGAGATACCCCGCCGTGAACGACGCCACGACGCCGCTCGGCCATTTGAGCTGCGCCAGCGCCAGGTCGATCGCGCCGGCCGGCGTGTGGTGATACTGGGCGCTGAAGTGGACCGGCTCGGCCCGGTCGAGCAGCATCTGCACGGCGTACAAATCGTGGACCATCGTCGCCACGAGCGGGTTCTCGCCGGCGAACTGCGCGACGATGCTCGCCGGACGGTACTTGACGCAATCGAGAAACGAGAGCGATTTCCGCCGGCGGATTTCCTCGCTGAGAACGCGGTACTCCGTGTTGAACAGAATGATGTGGCCCATCATCAAATTGCTCGAATCGGCCTTCACCAGCGGCGCGAGCCGTTCGGCGTCGGCCACCGTCTCAGCGGCCGGCTTCTCCAAGAGCACGGTCTTCCCGGCTTCAAGCAACTTCTTGGTCACCGGCACATGATCCGACGTGCTGCACGCGACGACCCACGCCTCGGCTCCCGATTCGCGAATCGCCGCGTCGAGGTCCGTCCAGCCGCGCAGGCCGGGCAGTTCTTTCTGCAACGCCTCGACACTCGCCTGCCGGCGCGCGACGACCCCGACGAGTTCGGCCTCGGCGAGCGCATTCAACGTAAGCGAGTGCAGCCGCCCGAAGCGACCGAGACCGATGACGCCAATTTTGACGGGGGACATAGTGGGCTTTCGTATTTGTCTTTCCCGAGCGGGGGGCGTAAGCCCCCTGATTGTGCGCTATTAATAGTTACAGCGTATCCAGGGGGCTTACGCCCCCCGCTCGGAAGAAATCATTGTTCAATCACCGGCAACACCACATGCGACGGCCGTTTCGCGTCGTGATAAATCGTCTGCTGCGCGGTTACCGGTTTCGTCTGCAGCGCGAGGTGGTCTTCCCCCGTGTTGAGGTTTGGCAGGAAGTACGGGAAGAAGCTGCTCGAAATCTCGATGCGGATCCGTTGTCCCTTGGCGAAGCGATTCGCGGTGCCGCGCCAGAAATCGATCGTGTATTCCAGCGGGGTATTCGGTTCGATCGTGCTGAATTCGTTCGGGTTGAATTTGCCTTCGCTCTGTGGGTCGCGATAGCGGGCCCGCATCGCGCCGTCGCAGAGGAGTTTCCCCGTGCCGTCGGGCGAGACTTCGACCAGTCGCACGAGCCAGTCGGTGTCTTTGGCCGACGTCGCGGCGTAAAGTTTCGCCGTGATCGGGCCGATCAGTTCCAGATCGTTTTCCAGCGGCGGCGAGGTGTAGACGAGGACGTCGTCCCGCGACGCGCCCTCTTTCGTGTCGACGGCGCCGTCCTCGGTGTGGCCCCCTTTGTAAGGCGATGGCGTCGGATTGAGCGGATCGTACGTGTAGCGATCGGGTTTCTCGTCGTCCGGAGCGGAAGTATCGAGAGTGCCGTCGCCGTTCAGCGTGTTCGCGTTGCCGGCGCTGTGAAAGTAATACTTGGTGAACTTCGTTTCCGGCAGCGGCCAGTCGCCGGCGGTGCGCCACTTGTTCTCGCCCATCACGAACAGGCTCACCGGCGGCTCGGCATCAAGGCCGTTCTTGACGCCCTTCAGATGATGATCGAAGAACCGGCAGACGTAGCCGTCCCAATCGAGGACGTTGTCCGGTCCATAGTCGATCTCGCCGACTTTCTGCGTGTTGATGCCGTGGTGCCACGCGCCGATGATCAGCCGCGGCTTCTGCGCCGCGTCGCTGCCGCCGTATTTCCGCATGCCGACGTAGTTCCGCGGCGAGCCGGGATGATTGGCGTCGAACCAGCCGGTGACGTTCAGCGTCGGGACTTTCACCTTCGCGTATTCCTCGGGCGTCTGGTAGCGGACCGGCTTCCAATAGTCGTCGGTCAGCCGGTCCGACGTCATCCATTTCTCGAACCACGTGTTGTCGGCCGCGCCGCGTCGTTCGAGGATTTTGATGTACGGGAAGACGCGGTAATCCTTATCGCGATTCGCGCCGAAGCCGCCGTAGGGTCCCTCGCCGAAATACTGCCCCGTGCGGCCCGACATCACACCGGCCCAGTCGATCGTCCAGCAGATGAGGACGCCGTTCTGGTACGGTCCGTTGTAGAGGGCGTCGGGCGGAGCGACTTCCGGGACCATCGCCTTCAGCGCCGGCGGCGTCGTCACGCCGGTCCACCACTGCATCCAGCCGGAGTACGACCCGCCCCACGTGCCGACGTTCCCGTCGCACCACGGCTGCGCGGCGATCCATTCGACGAGGTCGTAGCCGTCGGTCTTGTGCAGCGGGTTGAACGGATCGAACTCCCCTTCGGAATCAAACCGCCCGCGGGAATCGGCGACGATGAAGGCATAGCCGCGCTTCGCGAACCACTTGGCCCGCGCGAGAATTCCCGGCCCGTTGTTGCTGTACGGTGTCTGAATAAGGATCGCCGGGAACTTGCCGTCGCCGATCGGGCGGTAGATATCGAGGCTCAGCTTCACGCCGTCGCGCATCGGGACTTTGACGCCGCGCACGGCGGAGGTTTCGTACTGTTCCGCGGAGTACGTTCCGGCATCAGGTTTCTGGGCGAGGAGCGGCGAAGAGAAAGAGACAGACAGGATCGCCGTTAGAGTGAGCAGCAAACGGAAGAACTGCATCCGCGGTTTCCTGGCGAGGAGTCTTGATGTGGATCCAATGGAAGGCTCAAGATATCACATCTGCGATTTGAAATCTCAAATCGAAGCCACTCTCCGAACACCGTCGCTTACGCTTCCGGCTCGGACTTGATTACACTTTCGCCATGAGCCGCAAAGCCGCCGTTGCGAAGCCCCGCCGTCATTTCGATTCGCTGACCCAGGAAGCCTACCTGAGCCTGTGGCGGACGTACGACCGGCTCAAGGCGCTCGAGGACGAATTGTTCGCCGAGCACGGGCTGTCGGCGCAGCAGTACAATACGCTGCGGCTGTTGAAAGCGGCGACGCCGGAGGCCGTCACGGTGCAGAAGCTCGGCGAGAAGCTGATTTCCCGCGCGCCGGACATGACGCGGCTATTAGATCGGCTCGAAGCCGGCGGCTGGATCACGCGTCTGCGGCCGCCGGAGAATCGCCGCGTTGTGCAGGTGACGCTGACCGAGGCCGGCCACGCGCTGCTCAAGAGCCTGGCCGACAAGGTCCGCGATTGCCACGAACGCCAGTTGGGGCATCTGACGGCCGCCGAGCAGCGGCAACTGATCGCCCTGCTTTCCGCCGCCCGCCGCCCTCACGAAACCGAAGAAAGCGACTGGCGCGTCTGACGGCGAGCGTCGAAGCGTCCGCTCGACGTGTGCGTTTCGCTTCCCCTCTTCGCTACAATGGCCGTCGGCTCATCCCCCTTCCCCTCCGCAGGAGAGCTGCCATGGCGTTCTGGGATCGCTGGTTCGCGCGGGACGAGGACGCGGTTGAAGGATCGACACCGGCGACGGCCATCGTCGTCGATAGCGTCCCGGCCGAGTACGATTGGGTCCAGGAGCATTGCCGCGGCTTCCAGCCGGCGATGCAGGCCTTGCAGGAATTCGACGGCAAGCCGTACGACGTCCTCACGCTGCACAACGCCCGCGGCGTCAAGCGGACGGTCTACTTCGACATCTCCGGGTTCTTCGGCAAATAGGGCGAGCGTCGAGGCGTCAGCCCGACGTGTTCCCTGGCAGTGCAGCTTCTATGACTTCCACCGGCGAACGATCCGCGCTTCCCTTCTGGCTCGTGACAGCTCTTTTAATCGCTGCGCTCGTTACACTTGGCATTGGCTGGATGCGCGATCGTTGGCAATACGAGTCAGCGCTGCAAAAGGCGGAGGCGCGCATTCAAGAATTGGAACACGAACAGGGGTTGCCTGCGCTGCCGTTTTCCGCGTTGCAGGCCGTGGGCCCACCCGATGACCGGGGCAAACAGGAGCCGTCGTGGTATCCCGCTCGCAACGACAGCACGCGGGAGTGGCTGATCCTCGACTACGACCGCGAACGGGCGATCTCCGAGGTTGTGATTCACGAGACGCATGCGATGGGACGCGTCAGCCAGGTGAGCGTCTTCTCCAGCAAAGGCGACGAGCAGGTTCTCTGGGCAGGCCAAGATCCCACGCCGCAGCCCAAATACGGCGAGGCCCGCGCGGGCACATTCTGCGTCGTGCCGCAAAAGCCGGCGGAGAAGACCAGGTACGTCAAACTCTCTTTTGAAAACAAGGATGGCTTGGGATGCTTTGCCATCGACGCCGTGGGCGTGGTCGATCTGGCCGGCGAAACGCACTGGGCCGTCGGCGCGACGGCCAGCAGCAGCTACGGCGATGCGAACCGGCCGCTGTACCGCACGGTGAAATCTTCGTTCATGCAACCCCGTTGGTACCCCGACGGCCACGGCGATACGGACTACTAAGGCGAGCGTCGAGGCGTCAGCCCGGCGTGTTTTTTGATTGCCATCTCATGACTCACACCCCCGCCAAAGATTTCGGCCCCATCGCCGACGATTACGCGTTCTTCGAGCGCCAGGCCACCGAGGCGCACGCAGACGCCGCGGCGCATGTCGCAGCGCTCGCGGACAGCGTGCCGGCCGCAGGACCGATCCGCATGCTCGATTTCGGTTGCGGGTCGGGCGCGTTCACGGTGCGGTTTCTCCAGCAGGCTGGTTGGCCGGCGGAGCGATTGCAATTGACGCTCGTCGAACCGGCCGAGTCCCAACGGCGATTGGCCGTCTCGCGGCTGGCGAGTGCGGCGGCTGCGCCGATCAGTGACTCGGCGGCGTTGCCGGCCGGGTTGAACGGGGGCTTCGACGTGGTGCTGTCGAATCACGTGTTCTATTACGTGCCGAATCTGCGGGAGCGGCTAGGCACTCTCATTGCCGCCGTGTCGCCATCGGGCCGGTTCGTGACGTCGATTGCGGCGCGGGCGAACGTGCTGATCGAACTCTGGATCGCCGCGTTCGGCCTATTGGGCCGCGACGCGCCCTATCGCGTTTCGGAAGATGTGGAAGCCGCGCTGCAGGAATTGAACGCGAACTACCGGAAGCAGGTGGTCCCGTACGATTTGACGTTCCCCGACACGGAGGAGAACCGGCTGCGCATTCTCCGCTTCCTCTTGGCCGACCATCTGCCCCTCATGCCGCGGCAACCGCTGCTCGACTTCTTCGACCAGTATCGCAACGGGAATCAGATTGAAATCCACACGGCGAGCGATCACTACACGATCCGGCTGTAGAGGCGGTGGCTTGAAGAGACTCTGTCAAATGCCAGGCTAGTTCATGATCGGAGAAAAACCTATGGCCATCACGGTTCGAATCTTGCCAATGAGTTCGGAAGAATTCCAGGGGCAATCGCATGAGAAAGTGCAATCGCAGTACTTCCTTGGCGAGTTACCGTCTCGCCAAGGCGGTCAGTACTATTTCCGTACAAAGGGTCTGGATGCGAACAAAGGCGATATCGTCCTGTTTCAATACGAAAAGAAGATTATCGCAAGAGCCGATTACGTGAGGCGTGAGCGTTTTGACATCCCAGTGGGTCCCTACCATGGTGCTCTCTACTTCGACATCTGTTCAATCAGAGTCTTCGACCCAGTTGGTCCAGAAGGGCTTCTCAACGTATGGCCGAATGAATTCGCTGGGTTCAGTAACGTAATGGCACCACTTGATTCGCAATTCCTCCCAAAGTTTGAGCAACAACTGACGAGCATCCGGGCACCTTCCCTTGACGGATTGAAGCAACATGTTGATGCCTTAGTACATGAAGCGTTCCAGCGTAGCTCGGAGGAACGCAGACTGCGGATCTCGAACGCATCACGCATTCCAAAAGTAATCACGGTTATTGCAAAGGTGTACGACCGCAATGCCGATGTCATCGCAGAAGTTCTCAAGCGCGCTGCGGGTGTCTGTGAGGAATGTAAATGCCCAGCGCCCTTTATTCGTCAATCCGACGGTACACCATATCTTGAGGTCCACCATAAGCAGCGACTTGCCGATGGCGGCGAAGACACGATCGAGAATGCCGTAGCGATTTGTCCCAATTGTCATCGTCGGGCACACTACGGGTAACAAAGCCATTGCCATCGCCGCGTTTTAGCCACCACTTTCCATCATCCACGCGCATTCCCGCGACCGTTCCGTTATGATTTTTTTGAAAGGTGGGCTGTGCCCGCCAGTCGTGAAAAAGTCAAAAGACCGGTGGGCGCAGCCCACCCTACGGGAAGCAGATCGTGGGCATCGTGGTGCAGAAGTTCGGCGGCTCGAGTGTCGCCGATGCGGAGCGGATTCGGAATTGTGCGCAGCGGATCGTGGCCACCAAGAGGGCCGGCAACCAAGTGGTCGCCGTCGTTAGCGCGCGGGGCGACAAGACGGATGACTTGATCACGCTGGCGAAACAGATCACCGACGCCCCGCCGCCGCGCGAGATGGATATGCTGCTGGCGACCGGCGAGCAGGAATCGGTCGCGCTGATGGCGATGGCCGTGCAAGAACTCGGCGAGGAAGCGATCAGCCTCACGGGCTATCAGATCGGCATCTACACCGATTCCACCTACACCAAGGCCCGCATCCGCAAGATCAGCACCGAGCGGATGCGCAAGGCGCTCGAAGACGGCAAGATCGTCATCGCCGCCGGCTTCCAGGGAATCGACGACGACTTCAACATCACCACGCTGGGCCGCGGCGGCA
>CAZDGB010000131.1:0-18493 GCA_964504645.1 uncultured Planctomycetaceae bacterium
TTCTCCCCTCGATGCGTCGCCCGGCGGTCGCACGCGCGGCGGGGCCGGCCCCCCCGCGCCGAGCGAAGATGTCACCGTTGCTGCAAGTATTCTTCCAGCCGTTCCGCCTTCCGCAGGAGAAAGGGGATGTACTCGTTGTTCGATTCCAGAAAGTGGCCCATCACGTTCAGATTGCGGTGGAACTCCTCGGAAAACCGCTGGTTTTCCTGGTCGCGCCACGTGGCGCTCAGGCCGTCCAGTTGACCGGCGAGGGCGGTCATCTGTTCTTCCAGCCCGTTGTTGAACTTCTTCAGCATCTGCGCGAAACGGCGCAACTCTTCAGGATTGGCAATGGCTTGAGACATGGAACCCTTTCCGGTCGTCGCCGAACTGCGGTTCGAGCGGAGAATGATAGACGTGAATCTCCCCGAATTTCATCGTAGAAGAACGCCCCGGCTCGGTCAACCGGCTAACGCAGGCGAGCGTCGTGGCGTCAGCCCGACGTGTTTCCCGCGGCGCAACGCGTTCGTGTCGGTATTCTATCCCACAGGACGGCGGTCAATGACTGGTTTCAAGGACCGACGAATGCGGGTCGGACGATATGCCCTCTGTGCGTTGGCGGCGGGAGTCGCTCTGTTCGCCGTCGGAGTTTTGTTTCACTTCGCCATTCCGGTCATCGCGCCGTCCGTTCCGCCGCAGTTCGACAATGCCGCGTTGTTCCGTCCGTGGTCGGGGTGGACTTCGACATACATGATGCTGCACCCCTTGGGATATGGAGCGTTCTTCGCCGCCGGATACCTTTTCCTGCGCTCACGCAACGGCCTTCCCGGCGGCTGGCGAGGCGGCTTGCTCTACGGACTCGGCGTCTTCCTCGTCGGCAGTTTGCCGGTCTACTTGCTGGCGTTCGCGTCGTTTCAAGTCTCGCTCAAGGTTGTCGCGTCGTGGATCGCGCAGAGCGCCGCTCAGTATCTCGCCGCCGGCTTGGTGCTGGGGTGGCTGTCCAATCCCGAAAAGCCGTCGCGCGATTAAAGGTGGGAAGAATCAGGTTTCCGTCGCACGCCGCACTTTGCCATTGAACCCGACGCCGCGATGGCGAATAATCTGGGCGGCGCCACGTCTTCGAGATTGTCTGGAAAGCCGGTCTGGCATCTCTCGCTTCGATTCGATGCGTGTTGACACCGACATTTCCAGGCGGTCTTTCACTTCGCGCCCCATTCACTTCTCACGCTCAGGGAGTTGGACATGCGCGACGAATGCTACCGATCCATGACCGAGTTTCTCGTGCAGCTGGGGACCACGGACGTCGAGCACACCGGCAAAGGATTTCTGGCGCATCTCGTCGGCGTGTACCAGGACCTCGAACGTTGGGACGCCGACGTCGACGTCTGCCGCGCGGGGATGTTCCATTCGATCTACGGCACGCAGCTCTTTCAGAACTTCTGCCTGCCGCTATCCCGCCGTGGCGACGTGCAGGACCTCATCGGCGAGCGGGCGGAATGGCTGGCGTTCCTCAACAGCGTCATGGACCGCCCGGCGTGGGACCGCATCTTCCTGGAACAGACCGGGGAACGGGCCGTGGTGAACCGCCTCACCCGCGAAAAGTACCTCATCTCGCAGCGTGATTTTGACGACCTGACGACGATTCACGTCTGCGACTGGCTCGAACAAGTCCCCCGCTCGCAAGACTGGAGCTACCGCCGCGACGCCTACCAGGCGATGGCCGAGTACCTCGGCGGCATCGCGGAAGAAGAATGCGCCCGCGTTTACGGTATGGAGACGGTGGCCGGTTGAGCACAAATCAGGAAAACCGTCTCTCGCCAAGGCGCGAAGACGCAAAGGGCCGCAAAGAAGGAATACAGGTTTCGCACAGAGACACAGAGGTCACAGAGGAAAACTCTGAAGTGAATTCGTTCTTCTTCTCTGTGACCTCTGTGTCTCTGTGCGCAATCCTCTTCGGTTTTCTCTTGGCGAGCCTTTGCGTCTTCGCGCCTTTGCGAGAGATGTCTTTGTGAAGACGGGCCGACGGTGGACGGACGCGGTGAATCGGATTACAGATAATGCGGTTTCTCCGCTCGCCAATTCCCTCATCCAGAAAGCCCCCGATGCGAGTCCTCTGTTTCGCCGCGCTGCTGTTGATGGGCCAGAATCTTTTCGCCCAGCCGATCGACATCGGTTCGCGGCGCGAGTTGTTCGTCGACGAGTTTCTCATCGACCGGCTCGACAATGTCCGCCTCGAATTGCAGCATCCGCAGCCGCAGGAGATCGCGTTCGACTGCAACGAGCCGTGGGAAGGGAACACCTGCATCTACTTCCGCGTCTTTCCGGACGGCGGCAAGTTTCGCATGTGGTACCAGGGCGCCCATTGGCAGTTCGATCCGAACGATCCAAAGCGGGGACATCCGTATCATCTCTGTTACGCAGAGAGCGATGACGGGATCACTTGGGTCAAACCGAAGCTCGGGTTGATCGAGGCCGACGGATCGAAGGAGAACAACATCTGCATTTCCGGCTTCTACGACAACTGCACGCCGTTCCGTGACGACAATCCCGATTGTCCGAAGGAAGCGAAGTACAAGGCGATCGGCCAGGCGAAGGACGGCCTGATCGCGTGGCAGTCGCCCGACGGCATCCATTGGCAGCGCCTGGGCGATAAGCCGATCATTCCGAAGGGAGCGTTCGATTCGCAGAACGTCGCCTTCTGGGATCCGGAGATCAAGCAGTATCGCGCTTACATCCGCGACTTTCACGACAACCTGCGCGACATCCGGCTGGCGACGTCGGCGGACTTCCGCGAATGGACGGTGCCGGAGATGCTCGACGTCCAGCCGGCGGTGGCGGGGGAGCAGTTCTATACGAACTGCATCGGCCGCTATCCGCGGGCGCCGCATTTGTTCGTCGGCTTTCCGGCCCGTTACGTCGAACGCAAGTGGTCGCCGTCGATGAAGGCGCTCCCCGATCTCGCGCATCGCGAAATCCGCGCGAAGGCGGGCGAACGGATCGGTACGGCGATCAGCGACGGCGTCTTCATGTCGAGTCGCGACGGCTTCCGCTTCCAGCGCTGGCCGGAAGCCTTCCTGCGGATCGGCCCGGAGCGCGCAGGCTCGTGGGTCTACGGCGACTGCTACGCCGCGCATAGCCCGATCGAAACCGACAGCCCGCTCGGCGCCGGTAAGGAGTTCTCGTTCTACATTCCGGAGAACTACTGGCGCACGGGGATGAAAGTCCGCCGGCATTCGCTGCGGCTCGACGGATTCGTCGCCGCGAAAGCGCCGCTCGCCGGCGGGCAAGTTCTGACGAAGCCGCTCACGTTCGCCGGGGACAAACTGACGCTTAACTTCGCCACGTCGGCGGCCGGGCATCTGCGCGTCGAACTGACCGACGCCGCGGGGAAACCGCTGCCAGGCTATACGCTCGCCGATTGCGACGAAACGTTCGGCGACAGCGTCGACCGGGCGATCACGTGGCAGGGGAAGACCGACGTCTCGTCCCTCGCCGGCCAACCGGTGCGGCTGCGCTTCGACCTGCACGACGCGGACGTCTATGCGTTCCAGTTCGCCGGAAAGTGACGTAGGGTCCGCTGTGCGGACCATTGGATGGGCGCTATGAAAAGTTGGTCCGCACAGCGGACCCTACGCAGCAGTGCGAATTCGCGCCCAGCGAATATTGTTCACGCCGTCCTCGTGGCACCAGAAGACGACGAAGGCGTCGCCGTCGGGGAGTTGCACGAGGCTCGGAAAGCCGAACTTCAGGGCGCTGAGTTCGTCGCTGGACGACTTCCATTCGCCCAAGAGGCCCGACTTCGGCCCCTTCCAGACGCAGCACTCGGCGAGTTGCCGCCAGTCGTCGCCGTCGATACGGACGAGGCTTGCCCACAAGCCGGGCTGATCGAGCCGGCGATAGACGCACAGCACGTTACCGTCGGCGAGCGTGATGATTTTCGCCGTTTCGCCCTGCATGCCGTTCTCGCGCGGGGCGGAGAACGTCTTGCCGTCCCGCGAAATCGCATAGCGGTTGGGAAGACTTTTGCCGGCCTTCGAATCGAAGGACCAGACGACGCACACCAACCGGCCGTCGGCGAGCTGCGTCAGGCCCTGTTCCCAGGAGACGATTTCCCTATCCCATTGATTGACGATCGAAATCCATTCAGGCCACGTTTCGCCGCGGTCGTGGGAAACGAGCGCGATGGCCTGCATGCCGTTCGGTGCGTCGCCGTTCCAGCCGCGCCACGTCGCCGTCGGCGCGAGGAGCCGGCCGTCTGTTAGTTCGATGATCTTATGGCAGATTTCGAACGCCGGGCCGACGAGCGGCGTCTTGACGGTTTTCGGCGGCGACCACGATTTCCCGCCGTCGCGGCTGGCGAGCGTGATCAACTCCATCGGCACGAAACCGAGGTTCTCGCGATTCGTCAGCCCATCTTCCGGATCGTCGCGGTAATAGCGTCCGGCGAAACCGAGGATTGTGCCGTCGCTCAGGCCGCCGAGGCGGACCGAATGCGTCGCTGGCCGTTGGACGGAGTCTTCGAAGAGCCGCTGCGGAGCGGACCACGTCTTGCCGCCGTCGGCGGACCGCGACGTGTAGGTGCGGTAGTCGAGCGCTTCAACCGCCTGGCCGATGTCGAAGCCGCAGAGAAGCTCGCCGTTCGGCAAGAGAACCAGCGACGGATGCCACGTATGCTTGGCGCACAGAAACGGTTTCGGGTTGCGATAGACGAGACCGGTTTCGACGACATCGAGGGGCATGAATTCTCCGAAGAACGCTTGCGCTTCGCGGTCCGCAAAGTGCAAGCGAATGAGGGGCCTTACGCGATGATTTCGCGCATCGGTTGGCCGAAGTCGATTTCGAGGCGCTTCTGAACGGGGATTTCCAGGCGGTGCGAATCGAGGCCGAGCTGGTGCAGCACGGTGGCGTGCAGGTCGGTGACGTAGTGCCGGTCCTCGACGGCGTGGAAGCCGAGTTCGTCGGTCGTGCCGTGCGCGATACCCCCCTTGAGGCCGCCGCCGGCCATCCAGATCGAAAATCCGTACGGATGATGATCGCGGCCGTCGGACCGCTCGGCGCCCGGCGTACGGCCGAATTCCGTTCCCCACACGACGAGCGTCTCGTCCAACAGGCCGCGCTGCTTGAGATCGGCGACGAGCGCGCCGATCGGCTGATCGACGGCGGCACAACGCGTGGAATGATTCTCCTTCAGTTTCGAGTGGGCGTCCCAGCCGTCGTCGTAAATCTGGATGAACCGCACGCCTTCCTCGACGAGGCGGCGGGCCGCGAGGCACATCTGGCCCATGCGGCTCGTCTTGCCGTCGTCGAGTCCGTACGCCGTCCGCGTGGCCTGCGTTTCGCTGTTCAAGTTGAGGACGTTGGGAATCGCTATCTGCATGCGGAATGCCAATTCGTAGGCCTTGATGCGGGCCGTGAGTGCGGCGTCATTGGGGTACTCGGCCTGCGCGACGCCGTTGAGTTCCCGCAGCAGTTCGAGCTCTTCGCGGCGCTGGGCCTCCGTGGTCGCGACCGCCGGTTTGCCGAACGCGAGCGGATTGTTGGGATCGACCGACAGCGGCACGCCGGCGTGTTCCGGTCCGAGGTAGCTCGCCCCGTGCGCGCCGACGCCGCCGCAGCAATCGCCCGGGCCGCCTCCCATCACGATGAACTGCGGCAGATTGTCGTTCAGCGAGCCGAGCCCGTAGTGGACCCACGAGCCGATCGACGGATGGAAGCCGTCAAAAATGTGCCGGCCGGTGTGGAACTGCAACTGGGCGGCGTGGTCGTTGTCGGTGGTCCACATCGAGCGGACGACGGCGATGTCGTCGATGCAGTTGCCGACGTGCGGCCACCAGTCGCTCACCGGCAGCCCGCATTCGCCGCGGTTTTGGAAACCGACCTGCGTGGGGTAGATCGTCGGCATGAGATCGCGCGGCACGCCGGCGAAATCGCGGACGTTCTTGCGGTAGAACGGTGAATTGACGATAGCCTCGTTGTGCGGCGACTCGGCGAACGTCTTGCCGGCGTACTTGTCGATCTCCGGCTTCGGATCGAAGCTCTCCAGGTGACTCGTCCCGCCGAGCATGCAGAACCAGATGACACTTTTCGCCTTCGGAGCGAACATCGGTTCGCCCGTCGGCGGCTGGTGCGCGTCGCTGGCGCGGACAATGCCATCGCGATGCAGCATCGCCCCGAGGGCCAGACCCGTGAAACCGAGCCCGGCGTCGGCGAGGAATTTTCGCCGCTGAATGCGGCCGCAGGGGTATTTATTTTGCATTGCGTGAATCATTAGGCGTTCTGTTGTTTCAGCAGTCCCATTACCGTCAATGCTTTTGACACCGTCTGAAAAGTTTCCCTCTGTTCGCGAAAGTTGCCACAAGGCAGGCAAAATGACGTCTTGTGAAGATTTCCGTCGGACAAAAATGTGATCGTAAAGATACTCAGTCTCATTCTTGTCGGCGGAGTGGCAGTAACTTCCTGAATGTCGCACCTGGAAATGTGCTCCGGGTAAACGTAATCATCTCCAATCATGATGGAAATCGGAACCATCACGATCAGAATCAGGCCGAATAGTAGCGGAGTAGTCCCCAAGTGCCATACTCCAAATGCAAAGCATGTGGCAGAGAGGCAAATGAGCGGAACTCCAAGAACAAGTGCCAACAAGATACTCCTACGTCGTGATGGTTTGCCAAAGGTGCGTTCTAACCATTTCCATCCCTCGTCGTGTCGAAAAGAAATCGCGTCGGATGTGACGTCGCACTCACCATTCATGATCCCAAAGGAAAACGCATCGTTTGCGCTCATGATCACCGAACCGTCACGAAATCGTTGTGGTTCAACAGCACATGGATCATCGTTTGCAAGGCGCTCAGTGGGACATTCGCATCGCTCGTGGCGGCGTGTTTGCTCAGCATTTTTTCGCACGCGGTGCGTTCGGCCGATTTCGGCGAACGAGACAGCACATGCTCGAACGACACATCGATCACGTTCGCCATGTTCGCTTGCCGATTCGCGGATGCCAAATCCCGCAACACAATTTCCGCCAGTTGGCCGGCTTGCTGCAGCGACAACAAACTGTTCGTCAGCGCCAGCGCCTGCTGCGGCATCACGCTCTCCTGGCGGCGGTAGCATTCGTTCGGGTTTGCCTGGTCGAAGACGTCGAGGAACGACATCTTTTCGTTTGGGGTCGAGCGGAAATAGAGGCTGCGGCGCGGAGACGATTCTCCCAGGTTTTCGGGGATTTCCGGGCCGCCGAAGCGGAGATCTAAACTACCGCTAAGCGCAAGCACACTGTCGCGGACGACTTCAGATTCCATTCGCCGTGAGTTCATTCGCCACAAATAGCGGTTCTTCGGATCGGCGGCGAGATTCTTGTCTGCGTCCGGCCCGTCGGTCGTCGCGCGGCGATACGCGGCCGTCGTCACTAGCAGGCGGTGCAGGCGCTTCATGTTCCAGCCGGAGCCGTTGAACTCGGCGGCGAGCCAATCGAGCAGTTCGGGATGGCTCGGACGCTGACCGTTCAGTCCGAAGTTCGCGACGGTCGGCACGATGGCCTCGCCGAAATGCCGCAGCCAGATGTGATTGACGGCGACGCGGGCGGTACGGGGATTCCGCGCGTCGGTCATCCATTTGGCCAACGCCGCGCGGCGGCCGGTGCTGGCCATCGGGTAATCGACGCCGAGCGGTGTGTATCCGCCGGTTCCCGCCGCGATGGCGTCGATCGCCTTGTTGAGCACGGTCTTCGCAGCGTCGACTTTCGTCTGGCTCTGCATCACGGCTTTGCTCTTGGCGTCGTCGTTCGCATACGAAGCCGCGGCGACGGCGGCGTGGCTTTGTTCCGCCAGTTGCAACTCGCGTTCGGCTTTCAACCGCGCGGCCAGCCGTTCGGCTTGAGCGGCGGCGGCCCCGCTGGGCGTCAATTCGGCCGGTTGGTTCAGCGCGGCTAGCGCCGATAGCGGTTGCTCCATCAGACGCGTCGCCTTTTCTTTCTCAGCGAGGATTCGTTTCATCAGCGCGTCGCGGTCGGCCTGAGTGATGGCGACTTGCTTTTCCGCCAGCGGGATTTCAGCGGTCGCACCGGCGACCGCGGCTTCGATGTCGGCCTTCGTCTCGCCGGCAAACGGCGAACGGATTTTCTGTGCCGCGGAGGTTGCCAGCGGGAAGTCTTTCGGCAACGGGTCGATGAGCACTTCCAGAAATTCGGCCGAGCCGGCATGCGTCCAGAGTCCGAATTTCCCGGGCTGGCGCGTCTGCGGCATCACGTAGGCGATGGCGAGTTCGCCGTTGACCCAGACGTTGAGCTGCTGCTCGCGGGCCGCCATCTCCACGGTGACTTCCTGGCCGATCTTGATCGGCCACGGCACGATGCCGGCCGCGGGATAGGCTTCGACGCCCCCCTTGCGATGAAACGCCTGGATTGTGGAGTTCGTGTTGTTCGTCGCCGAGTAAACGGCCTGAGCGTCCTGGAGACCGACGAGATCAAAGAAGAAGCCGACCGAATGAATCGTCCCGGCTTCCAGCGTGCGGTACTTCACTCGGGCCATGAAATCGCGCGGCGGCGTGACATCGGCGGCGATCGTCACGAAGCTGCCGGGGACTTTCTGGACGAGCTTGCCTTCCGCGTGCGTCCATTCCCCCGTCGCGATCTTCCAGATCTCGGGCCGAAGTTGTTCGAAACGCTCGGTGAGCAGCGTGCCGAATTTCTGCTCCGTCGCCGGTTGCCCGCTGGCGACGAACCGGTCGAGCTTTTGCTGCAGGTTCGCCACCACCTGCCGTTTGCCGTTGAGTTCCGATTCCGCTTGGGCGATCGTACTGGCTGCGTCTCGCTCCAGGCCTGCGACGACGTGCGGCGACAGCGACGGATACCACGCCTCCAGCGGTAAATTGACCGGCTGCACGGCAGGATTCTCGATGCCGAACGCCGCCGGGATACCAGGGTCCACCGGGCGGTTCTTGTCGGGATAGCGGTTGTCGCCGCGTTGGAAGACGTACGTCTTCACGCCAGGCTGCTTGTCGTAAACGAGTGAGACGCCAGTTTTCAGCACCTGGCCGAGCGTCGCATCCTTCTCCGTCGCGAGATCGCCCGTCAGCGGATCGGTGCGGACATCGTGCGGCTCGAAGAAGGCCCGAAAGCGGTAATAGTCCTGCTGTGGGAGCGGGTCGAACTTATGATCGTGGCAGCGGCAGCATTTCATCGTCATCGCGAGAAACGCTTGCGACGTCTGCTCAACCGTGTCGAACATCCAGACGTTGCGGTCGAACTTGTACCAGTTGCGGCCGAGGAAGCCGGTCGCGCGGATCACGCTCGGATCGCCCGGCGCGAGCTCATCGCCGGCGAGCATTTCCTGCAGCATGCGGTCGTAGCCATGGTCGTCGTTCAGCGATTCGACGATCCAGTCGCGCCACCGCCAGATGTGCCGCTGGCCGTAGCGGATTTCGTTAATCCCCCGGCTGCCGTACCAGTCGCTATAGCGCCAGACGTCCATCCAATGCCGGCCCCAGCGTTCGCCATACAGCGGACTGGCCAGCAACCGGTCCACGACGCGTTCGTAGGCATCGGGCGCATCGTCGGCGACGAAGTCGTGCAGTTCGTCCCGCGTCGGCGGCAGGCCGACGAGATCGAGCGTCGCCCGACGGAGCAGGGTGGCCTTGTCGGTTTCGGAGCGAGCGACGAGGCCACGCTTCTGATGTTCTGCGGCGAGGAATTCATCAATCGGATGGCGAACGTCCGCACCAGGAATCAGCGGCGTTGCCGGACGCTGCACGGACTGGTACGACCAATATTTCTTCGGATCTTCATCGGGTCGTTCATCGGCGGGGGAGTTGGCTCCCTCGGCGATCCAGCGGGTGATGACGTCGATCTTCGCCGCGGAGAGTTTCGAGCCTTCGCCTTCGGGGGGCATCAAAAAATCGCCGCGGCCGCTGACGACCTTCACGAGGAGACTTTCGTCCGGCTTTCCAGGGACGACGGCCGGGCCGGAATCGCCGCCCGTCCGCAGGAAATCGCCTGTGTCGACGCGGAGCGAGCCGTTTTGCTTCAGGACGCCGTGACACGCCGCGCAATGCTCACGGAAGATCGGTTTGATTTCGCGTTCGTAGTCCACCGGCGCGGCGAAAACACTGCCGGCGAACAATGTGGCGACGATTCCGATCATGAACTTCATGCGTGCGCACTCCTGCAAAGAGTATAGCTCATCCATCGGCCATTGTTAATGCTTTCCGTTCAGGCGAGCGGCGCGGCGTCAGCCCGCCGTGTACGGTTCGATCACAAGCGGGTTACGAATTGCAGTGGACAGAATGCCGCGTTTTTAGGACGCTTACGGCGTTTCAACGAATGCACTTGCGGAGCAAGTGCTCGACATTGGCAAGGACGCGCATCGTGAGCTCGCGAGAATCGTTCCCGCAATTTCTGCGACGCACCGGGTGGATCTGGTGCGGCTTCGTGGTCGTTTACTCCTTGATCGCGGCGAATCTGCCGCCGACGGACGACGAAGTCTACTACTGGACCTGGTCCCAATCGCTGCAACTGAGTTACTACGACCACCCCGGCATGGTGGCGTGGCTGATCTGGCTCTCGACGTGCGTCTTTGGTGATTCGATCCTGGGGATGCGCTTCCCCGCGTGCGGCTGCGTGGCGCTGACGTTGTGCGTGATCGCGTATTTGACGACGAGGCTCCCACAAAGCCCGACGATGGCATCGGTGGGACCGCTTCTGCGAAGCGTCGCTAAGGCGAAACTTCATCCACTCGTTCTCGGCGTCATCCTCACGCCGCTGTTTACGGTCGGCGCGATCTTGATCACTCCCGACGCGCCGCTGCTCGCGTGCTGGGCGCTGTATCTATTGTGGCTGGTGGCGATTCAAGAGCGGCTTGAAGCCGACGCGGCGAGACCGATCTGGCCGTGGTGGGTTCTCGGCGGCGTGTTGCTTGGATTGGGGGGACTCAGCAAGTACACGATGATCCTCGCCGTTCCCGCTGGGTTCGCGAGTTTCCTATTGTCGAATCAGCCGTGGCGGAAATGGTTTTTGGGGTATCTCGGCCACGGCGTCGTGTCAGTGCTCGTCGCGTCGCCGATTCTGCTCTACAACGTGCAGCACCACTTCGAGCCGCTGCTGTTCCAATGGCGGCATGCGATGCACGACGCGCCGGCGACGGTGATCACGTTCCTCGAATTCTTCGGCGTGCAGGTCGTGCTGTTCGGCACGCTCCCGTTCTTCATCACCCCGTGGACCGTGCGGCAGTTGCTGCATTTAACTCCCCTCTCCCCTGGCGGGAGAGGGGCCGGGGGTGAGGGGGATGTCACGGACACCCAATGTAATTTGCATTCCACCCCCCTCCTGCGCGTGTGCAGTTGCCTATTCCTCGTCCCGCTTGCGTTCTTCATCTACAAAGCGGCCCGCACCGAACTCGAAGGCAATTGGGGACTCGTGACGTTCATCAGCGTCTGGCCAGTCGCGGCGGCGTGGTATGCGACGGTGGAGCACTCGCCATTCTGGCGGCGAATGACGGCCGCGGGGTTCGCCATTCCCGCCGTGTGCGTTCTCGGGCTGACGGTGCATTTGCTGATGCCGTTGCCGATTCTTCCCGCGAAATTCGATCGCCTGTCGAAATACCGCGGCCGCTGGGAGATGGCTCAGCACCTCGCCGCGACAATCCACAAGGAACCATTGCCGCTCTTTCACTACACCTACCAGTTGCCGGCGCTCCTGCGCTACTGGGGCGTAGACGCTCGGCAAGAAGGCACACTGCGGCCGAGCCACTACACGTTTCCGCCGCAACACATCCACGACTGCCCCGCGGCGTACTTCGTGACGGAAGGTCTCGCCGAGCCGATCCTTATCGAGGGGATGGCCTCGCCGGAATTCGTTGGCGTATTTCCGACCGTCGCCAACGGTGAAACGGTGCACGAATTCCAGTTGTGGCGGTATGAAGCGGAATCAGCGCTGCGGACGGCGGGGCACTCAGAACCGGTGCTGCCAGCCGAGCGGCGGTAGTGGTTTTCGCGTGCCGTCTGCGAGTTGCAGCCAGCACGTTCGTTCCGCCGTGATTTCGCCGAGACACGTCAATCGCGTCGGCCCGCTCCACTGCGATTCGATCCGCTTTGCGTCGTCGGGCGAAACGGTGAAAAGAAGCTCGAAGTCTTCGCCGTCGGCGAGAGCGCGCTGCAATGCATTTGTCACGAGCGTCGAGTTCATCCCTTCTCCCCTGGAGGGAGAAGGTGGCCGAAGGCCGGATGAGGGGGAGGTCACGGACGAACTTTGTTCCTTGCACGTTTCCACCTCGATGACATCCCCCTCACCCCCGGCCCCTCTCTCTGCAGGGGAGAGGGGAGAAAAAAGACGCACCGCGTCTGCGATGGGAATTCGCTCCGCCATAATCACCGCGCCGACGCGGCTGGCTTCCAGAATGTGATGTAAATCCGCCGCGAGGCCGTCGCTGATGTCGATCATCGCGTGGACGTCGACCAGCTTCATCAATTGCTTCGCTTCCTCGATGCGCGGCGTGAATGTCAGATGATGCCCGTGAATGCTGCCGCCGAGTTCGCCGGTGACGAAAATGAGGTCGCCCGGTTTCGCACCGGAACGCGTAACTGCCGAATTTCCCGCGGGATAACCGAGCAATGTGACATTCGCAACGAGGGGTTGATCCCACGAGTTGGTGTCGCCGCCGGCGAGCGTGACGCCGAATTGGTCGGCGAGGTCCAATAACCCGGCAAAGAACGCTTCAGCGAATGCTTCGCCGTGCGAGCGAGGCAAGGCGACCGAAACGAACGCCGCCGTGGGAACGCCGCCCATGGCAGCGATGTCGCTCAGATTCACGGCGAGCGTCTTGCGGCCGGCGAGTTCCGGCGTCGTCTCCGGAAACGTGAAATCGGTGCCTTCCATCAAGAGGTCTGTCGTCACCAGCAGCGGCTTGTCGGACGGCGCGAGTATTGCCGCATCATCGCCGATGCCGAGCCGTACCGGCGGCCGATCGACGACGCGCTGGCGGAGTTTCTCAATAAAGCCGAATTCGGACATGATGGCTTCATCGTAACTGACTGGCTGGAAAACGCCTACACATACGCAATGTCTAGCGGATTTTCGTTCCGCAAGTCTTCTCTGGTGTTTCAGGAATTGCAGATTTCTCTCCCGGTTGCCCCAGCGGTTGCCCCATACAAGGAATTGACCTTGAACGGCAATCGCTGGCGCCGACAATGGATGAACCGACGGGGATAGGGGGCACCTGATAAACCGGAAGTTCCACCGGCTTCCCCGTCGTTTTTTGGCACGCTCCACGGAACAGGGGCTTCAGCATGACGGGCCAGTTAAGGAATGCGGCCAAGCTCTGGAACCAGGCTGCGGATAAGTTCTCGGAATTCACCATCCAGGCTCAGCGATTCCCGACGGTGTGCCAGACCGTCCAGGTTGTTGGTGACGACGGCACTGAATCAAACGAGCCGCGATGTCTAGACCAGGCGGCAATGTGGATTGAAGGCGGCACCGGCGATCCTGAGTTCGATGCGGCCGCCTTTCGTCGACTCGGGGAGTTATGGAGTGCGACCCAGCCTGCACTGCAAGGCGCACCCTATTTACCCACAGTAACCGGCAACGGCGCCATTGAGTGGGCGGGCGTCTTCGCCGCGCCGCCCCGGTCAATCGGGTACGAGACAACTCGAAGGTTCAACCCATTTCGCGCGGTTGCAGACCGCATTCGCATGCTCGTTGGCGACGAGCAAGACGACAAGCCGCTCACCAAAGCAGAGCGAAAAACCGAGGAGTGGAGGGAGTACATACGCGAGTTCTTGCGTGTGCATCATCTGAACGAGGACGGCGAGTGGCAGGCGGAGCCACTGAAGCACAAGGAAATCGTCGCGCAGATCAACAGCCAATTAGCTCGGGTCACGCCCAAAGTGGAACTATCCCCGCCGATGCTGACGCGGCAAATGAACGAACTGTTCCCCCATAAAGAGCGAAGCGGGTGCGGGCAGTACCAGCATCTCGCCGCGTCGGCCGCAGGAAGAAACCAGATTAGAGATGTCCTGCTCGACATCAACGGTCCGGCCGGCGAAATCACGATCGATGGGACTGGCGACGCCGCACGGGACGACGGCGATCGCTACGCCACGTTCAAAAGTGACGGGCATGCCCAGACACAGCGCCCAAAGTGGAAGGAAGAGGACGAGTAGCTCCGTTCTTTCATTTCAATGTTTTTGTGAAATGAAACGCTGACGCAAGATTTTTCGGATTCTTCTAACGCCTTGTCGGAACGCGAGTTCTGGCAGGGCGTTTTCGTTTTCCCATGAGAAAAACCGCCACGGAATACCCGCGCCAACCCTAGTAGGCAGATGACTGACAAGGTTCTGAGGCTTCGAACTAAGGGGCAAAACTGTGAGCGCGGTGATGGCAAACAAGACCATCGGTGTGCTGTCGAGGGAAACCGGCGTCCCAATGTGGTTGGTGCGTCGCACGGTGGATGGCCTCGGGGTCTCAATCCCCAGGTTTGGTCCCTACCGGGCAATCACGCCGGAGATCGAACGGAAAGTCATCGACGAGTTGCGGCGCCGCGGAAAGCTGCCGGAGGGTGACCGCAATGCCGGCTGACAAATTCGACCTTGTGGCCGATGGATTCGCCACGCCGAAAGAGGCGGCGAAGTTCCTGAGCATCAGCCCGGCGAGCGTCTACCGCTTGATGGACGCGAAAGAAATTCCATCGGCCAATTTCGGCCGATCGCGACGAATTCCGCGAAAGGCATTGGAGCAGTTCGCGGCTGCGAAGGTTAAGTGAACCGCTAAGGACGCATGCGATGACCGAGACCAGATTGAATTCCCTCAAGGCGCCGAGCGATCCAGCGATCGCCAACGAGTTCGACGAAGCGCTGCGACTCGTGCACGGCAAATACACCGCAGGAGAGCCGCTCACGATTTCCGATCTGCGGCGGTTGGTGAATGCCACGCTGCCGCTGATGAAGGGGGCCGGTCGATGAAGGTCGACGTTTCCGAAATCGCTGTCGGCGATCGTGTCCGCAAGAACCTCGACGAGGGCATCGGCCCGTTGTGCGAGTCGATGCGGTTGCTGGGTCAACTACAGCCCGTCTTGGTCGACGATGATTTCAATCTGATCGCCGGTGCTCGCCGGCTACGTGCCTGCGAACTGCTCGGCATCCAGGTTGAAATTTACATCGTCAAGAACTTGGTCGAGGCGATGCCGCGTTTGCTGGCCGAACGGGATGAGAACACCTGCCGGAAAGACTTCACGCCTAGCGAAGCCGTGGAGATCGCCGAAAAGCTCGCGGCCTTCGAGTCCCCAAAAGCCGCCGAACGAATGAAGGCCGGGAAACCCTCGTCAGATTCTGACGGGGGTCGCACCGACGACAAGGTGGCGGCCGCCGTGGGGATGAGCCGAGACACGTACCGCAAGGCGAAGGCCGTCATCGAAAACGGCACGCCAGAGATCGTCGAGGCGATGGACTGCGGCGCGGTGAGCGTCAATCAGGCCTCGCAAATCGCGAAGCTGCCGAAGGAAGAGCAGGCCGAAGCTGTTCGAAGTCGACCGCACGTCGCGCATAACTCCGGCGAAAATGAATGGTACTCACCGGCCGAATACGTCGAAGCAGCGCGAGAGGTGATGGGCGAGATTGATTGCGACCCGGCGAGTTCTCCGGCTGCGAATGAGCGTGTGCGGGCGAGACTCTTCTACACCGCTGCCGACGATGGCCGCTCGAAGCCGTGGGGCAAACGGGTATGGATGAACCCGCCGTATTCCCAGCCGTTGTGTGGAGAATTTTGCGAGCGTCTCGCGGTGAAACATCGGGCCGGCGAAGTCGATGAGGCCGTCGTACTCGTCAACAACGCGACCGAGACCAAATGGTTCGCCGAACTTGTCAACGTCGCGTCGGCAGCCGTCTTTCCGCATGGGCGGATTAAGTTCCTCGACCCATCCGGCAACGCGAAGGGCGCTCCGCTACAGGGCCAGGCCGTCGTCTACGTGGGCGGCAACCCGGAAAAGTTCCTGGAGTCGTTCGGGGGCTTCGGTTGGGGCGCCGCAACTTTGAAAGGGGCGTGCTGAATGGTCGCTCTTTATTGGAAGTCCGCGAACGTATTTCACGACGACGGACGGGACATCAACACGCCGCTGGGCCAGTACGCCAGCATCGTGCGCCGTGCCATCTCCGAAGGGTTGCCGACGCCCGCGCCGTCGAATTTCGAAGAACTCGACTGGCTGATCAAGGAATACCCGCTCCGCGCGGTGCCGTTCCTGCCTGACGCCCAGGAACTTCGCCGGCTTGGCATGTCGAAGAACGTCTGTCGGCCGGAGCGCATCAAGCCGTTGCCGGTCGAGTTCCTCGAATCGTTCCTGATGAGTTTGAACGACCCTGACTTCGCCTCTGCCGTGCGGGAACGACTGGAGGCGATCAGTGGCTAAGTTCGGCAACGTTCCAAAGCCTGGATCGCGTGTCGCCACCGATCAGGACATCGACGACCTCAACTCCGGCAGAAAGACGTTTGACGACTTCAAGACGGAGAAGCGGGCCGACAGCTCGATCGACTGGAAACCGCCGATTCCCTTCGGTGCGGCGCATGGACCGGAGTTCCCGACCGACGTGTTGCCGACCTGGCTGCGGAACTACGTCGAAGCGCTGTCGGTGTTCACCCAGACGCCGGCCGGCTTGAGCGCGGGCGTGGTGCTGGTGCTGATAGCAGTTGCCATCCACAAAGCGTTTCAGATTCAGCCGCGGCCGGGCTGGAATGAGCCGCTGAACATCTACTGGCTCGGCCTGGCGGAGCCGGCATCACGGAAGTCGGCCATCTTCCAGGCGACGAAAACACCGCTCGACACTTTCGAGCGAATTGAAGCCGAACGCATGGCTCCGGTGATTCGACAGGCCCGGAGCAAGTTCGAGATCTTGGCCAAGCAGCGCGGCGAATTCATCACCAGCGTTGCCAAGGCGAAGGACGCCAGCGAACGCGACCACCTGCTGCGGCAGATTGCCGAGATCGACGAAGAGATCGCCGCGAACCCGGTGCCGGCTGAACCTCGCAAGGTTGTGCAGGACGTGACGCCCGAGCGGCTCGGCACGCTCATGCTCCAGAACGACGGCCGGATCGGCGTGATCGACTCGGAGGGCGATTTCCTCGACATCATCGGCGGACGGTACGCCAACCGCGGCCAAGCGAATCTTGGACTCTTCCTGAAAGCTCACGCCGGCGACGACCATCGCATCGATCGCGGGAACCGACCGTCTGAACATCTGCGGCGCCCGGCCATCTCGTTCGGCGTCTTAGCGCAGCCCGCAGTGTTCGATGGATTGCTGGCGCAACCGACGTTTCGCGGCCGCGGGCTTCTCGGACGCTTCCTGTATGACAAACCGGCCAGCAACCTGGGGAACCGTGAGATCGATCCGCCGGAAGTTCCGTTTCCCATCGAGGACGAATACTTCCGCCAGATGACCCGCTTGCTGAAGTTGCCAGTGAACCGCGACGACGCCGGGGACATCGCGCCAGCCACGATCGTCTTGCCGGAGGACGCGGCAGAGATATTTCGCGAAGTCCGGCAGGGCATTGAGACCGATTTGTGCGAATTCGGCCGGCTGTCCAGTTTGCTCGACTGGGGCGGCAAGATCTCCGGGCAAACCGCCAGATTAGCGGGAATTCTGCACGTCGCTGATTGCGTAGGAAACGAGCGAGAGGTTTCTGCGAATTGTGCGAAAAGTGCGATGCAGGGAGCTGTGGAGCTAGGGAGGTACTACATCGAGCATGCCGTGGTGATGTTTGGATTAATGGGAGGAGAAAAGTCTAAAGAGGCTTCTAAGAGAATTCTTCACACTATCCGCAAATCAGAATTCCAAACCTTCACCAAACGGGACTTGTTCGAAAAGGTAAAAGGCACCTTTCCCAAGGCGGAAGACCTCGACGAACCTCTTCGTCTCCTGGAAAACCACGGCTTCATTGCCGACATCACGCGACCGCCATCGGGCAAAGCAGGGCGGCGTCCCTCACCCACCTACGCGGTGAACCCTCACCTAGAAAACGATTCGCACTATTCGCGGAATTCGCGAAACGGGGGCGCGTCGTGAAGCCCGACGACCACTACTCCATGACGTTTCGCCCGCAGGGATTCGATGACCGGCCTGTCGCTGTCCGTATACGGCGATTGCTGCGGTACATGCTGCGAAGCCTGCACCTGCGATGCGTGACGATTGAGCCGCAACAACAGCGAGTCACCGACGACGACATTGAACTGAAGTAAGGAAGCCCATGCCATTCGCACCACGCCCACGCCGACAGCCCCACGCCACGCCAAGCGGCAAGAGTCCCGCGGTGCACGAGCGCTGCAAGGAATACTCTCGCGCGCCGTGGCGGCGTCTGCGGCGTTTCCAGGATTGCTCACGCCGATGACCGTGCGCAACTATGACAAGAAGGACGATTTCCAGGCGCCGGCGTGGATCGGGGAGGAACTCAAACGCGCTGACCCCAGCAGCATCCGTCATTCGCCTGCGGCGCAGATGCGGAGCTACATCGAGCCGGGACGTCCCTACATTCATCTGGTGGACGGCG
>CAZDGB010000132.1:0-18470 GCA_964504645.1 uncultured Planctomycetaceae bacterium
TTACGGGATGACTTTCAATGTGACCGGCGCATCGACGGCGGCTTCGCCGTCGAACTCGGCCGCGGCGCGGACCACCATGTTCGCCAGCGCTGCTTCCGGCGCGTCGCCGGCGGCTTCGATGACGAGGACGCCTTCGTTCTTGTCGGCCGGAATCGTGACGGCTTCGGCTTTCACGCCCGCGACGCCCGGCGGCAGCGGCAGCGTGATCGTCGCCGGGCCGGCGAAACCGTTCTGCCGCGTGATCGTGACCTTCACTTCGTTCTTGCCCCCCTTCTTCACGTTGCCGCTATCGGCCGGGGCCGCGGCGACGGTGAACGGGGCCGGTTTGATCGTCAGCACGATCGGCGTGGTCGGCGGCAGGAAGTTGATGTTCTGCGCCTTCGTCGCCTCGTCGGCCTGCTTCGATTTCTGTTCGGCCGCGGTCTTCGCCGCGGCAGCCGCTTTGTTCGCGTCGTCGGCTTTCTTGGCTTCGGCCTCGGCGGTCGTCTTCGCCGTCTCGGAATCTTTCGCGGCCTTGTCGGCATCGACGCGGGTCTTCTCGGCGTTGTCGACCGTTTCCTTCGCTTTGGCCGTCACGGCCTTTGCGTCGGCCAATTTCTTCTCGGCGGCGGCCTTGTTGTCTGTATTGTCGCCGGCGTCTTTCACGCCTTGCTCGGCGACCTTTTCTGCGGCTTGAGCGTCGGCGAGAGCCTTGTCCGCGGCGGCTTTCGCTTCCGTCGCTTTCTTCAGCGCTTCAGCAGCGTCTACGGCTTTCTTGGCGGCCTCGTCCTTCGCGGTGTTCGCTTTCGTCAGCGCTTCGGCCGCCGCGACAGCTGCTTTCTCGGCTTCCGTCAGTTCGGCCTTGGCTTTGTCGGCCTTGGCCGGGTTGCGGCGATACGACACCTGCTGCTGGCCGACCAGGTGCAGTACGTACGTCCCGACCGGCGCGTTCGGCGGCACGAAAATGCGGAAAACTTCGTCGGCCTTTTCCTTCGGAATCGGCTTATTCTCGATCTGCACGTTCGGCGGCTGACCGGCGAACGTGAGCGGGACCGCGTTGTCGAAGCCGGCGCGGCGGATGATCTTCACCGGCACCAAAATCTGCCGGTTGTGGTTCGCCGTCACTTGGTGGACGTCGGTGAGCAATTCAAACGGCGCCGGCTCTTCGATGACCGACAATTCCAGCGCCTGGCTGACGCGGGCATCGGTGGGGATGTTCGGCTGGCCGTTGAACTGCACCGTGCCGATACGCGCCGGCCGGATGACTTCCTTCCGCGAGGCGACGACAGCTTCTTTAGCTTTGGCGATGGCCGCCTCAGCTTCCTTCACTTTTGCCTCCGCGGCGGCACGGGCATCGACAACAGCCTTGTGAGCGGCCGTCGCGGCGGTCACTTTCACCTCGGCGTCGGCGACTTTCTTCTTCAGGTTCTCGTCATCCTTGTTGGCGTCAAGTTCCTTCTTCGCGGCAGCGAGCGCATCGTTCGCCGCTTTCAGATCTTCGGCGGGCTTGGCCACGGCTTTGTCCGCGGCGGTGAACGCATCTTGCGCCGGTTTCAAATTTGCTTGCACGGCGGCCTGGGCATTCACGAGGACCGGGTCTTCGATAATCGCCTTGCCGGTGATCTTCACGGTGCCCGACCACGGCGGCGCGTCTTCCGCGGCGGCGAACACCAGCACGCCCGCCGATGGCGTCGCGCCGATGCTGATCTCGCGGCACGTCACGCCCGGCGGCAATCCTTCCGCGATGATTTGCACCGGGCCCGTGAAGCCGTCGCGGCGCAGGACGCCGACTTGCACGGCGACCTGATCGCCCCGTCGCAGACCCACTGACCACGGCATGCCTTGCCGCACGTTTGGAGCGGCGGGGGCCGTCGGCACTGCGACGACGCGGTAATCGGGCGTTTCCTTGCGGATCACCAGGCGATAGACGAGCGACGGATCGCCGCGGCTGGCGGCGAAGCGGTCTTTCACGGCGATGCGATATTTCCCGTCCGCCGGCGCGACGAACTTCACCGCCGCGTCGTCGTTGACGGTCTCGTACACGATGGGCAGCGGGTTCGACGTGTCATCGTCGCCCGCAATCACGCGCTGCGTCGTCTCTTTCCCCTTGTCGTCGACGACCACGCGATCGATCGTGAAATAGGGATCGGCTCCGCTGCCGAGGCGATGGCCCAGCGCTTCGATCCAGAAGGCGTCGTTCGCTTTCGCGTCGAACACGTAGTAATCGATGTCGCCCCGCGCCTGGAACTGGCCGGCATACTCGCCCGGAACAGTGATTGTCTGAGCTTGCGCCGGCGAATTGTTCGGCTCGACTTCCAGCGTCACGGGAGTTGCCGAGAACGACAGCAGTGCCGGATTTGACACACCGGTCGGACCCGAGAACGCATACGAAAAGCCGTCCACCGAAGACGAGTAGGAATCGAGTGGAAACTGCGCGTCGAGTTGCGACGGATCGTTCGGCACGGCAATGTTGACGGTCAATTTTTCGAGCGGCTTGCCCTGCGAGGAAATCTGCGCCGATTGACCGCCCGGCAAGTTGCGGCCGTAAAGCGTGAACTGGCCCGTCGTGCCGGGAACACCTGCGGGGGGCAGCACGAAGTCAATGTGCGGGCCGGCGGTCAGCGTGAGGCGGTAGCCATATTCCTCGCCGCCCGCGTAGACGAAATCGTAGACCTTGAGCAGGTACTCACCGTCCGCAGGAAGCGCGACGTCGAGGAGCGGGTCGCGCTGGATGTTATTGCGGGCGGCGGCGATCCGGCGGCCTTTAGCATCGTACAACTCCAGCGTGCCGTCGAACCGCGAATCGAGCCGGCGGGCGTAAAGCTCGCCGAGCACGCGTTGGCCCGCCTTGCCGGCGAACTTGAACCAGTCGACGTCGGTGGCTCCGTTCATCTTGCCGTTGACCGTCTGTTCCAGCGTGACGGGCTGCGCCTGCTCGACGGCGTTGTTCGGTTCGACTTCCGCGATCTCCGCCCGCGTGCCGACTTGCAGCGCCCGCGGATTGCTGATACCAAAGAAGCCGACGGCCCGGACTTCGTAGCGTCCCGACGGCACATCGCCTGCAACGGTGACGGTGAAGACGTTGGCGACCGGCTGCGGCTTGCCGTTCACGTCCTGCATCTTGGGAACCGCCGTGATGCCGGGATGGCTGAATAGCAGCTTATTCATTTCTTCAAGATCGGTGCCGCTGGTCAGCGTGAGATCGAACGTCTGGCCCGCCTGTCCGCCGAGCGGGTGGACGGCGAACAGTCGCGTCTGGGGGAGTTGGGCCTGGGCGGCGGCCGCAAACGCCAGACAGACGGCGAGCGCCGTCATCAGCACGAATTGCGGGAAGCGGGTACGGGAGAATGGAACTCGCATGCGGTCTCCTTCCACAGCCAAAATCCGGCGGTGCGGAATGTTGTCGGGCGAGGACGCGCGGGTGGGGAACCCGGCGGGCAATCATCGGCAGGTGGGACGCCGCCTCTTTGAGACGGCTGAAAACTCCGGGTCACAAACTGTCGCTCGGTTTTGCCGGCGAACTACGCCGCCGCCAAACCGCTGATTTCATCCCATTGAGTGTAACCGACCGGACCACCGTTGAGTACGAGAACCGGCGGAAAATTTGCCTCGCGACATCGAGCGGAATTTCCCCAATTCTGCCTGAGGAAATGGCCGCAAGCATTGTATTCCCATGAGCAGAAGAAAAGCCGCGGAGGTCTTCCGCGGCTTGGTCCCATGAGTCCACTGATTTAGTGATTGAACAGGAACTCCTTCGTGTTCACGAGCGCCCAGGTGATGTCCTCGAAGGCGATCTTCACGTTGTCCTTGTGCTTCTCCAGATGAGCAAGCGCGATGTTGAGTTCTTCGGAATCCGGCTCGCGCGAGTAGACCCAGCGATACAGTTCCTTGATCTTCAGCGACGCGTCGCGATCCTTCTCGGCGGCGAGCAGCGCCGGCCGGGCATTCCCCGCGGCGATCTTCCCCTGCACTTCGTTGCTGTTGAGCAAGTGCAGGCTCTGCGCCAGGTTCGCTTCCTGCGACCGCTCGCATTCGCAGGCGGTGTCGGCCTGCGGCTGACCGAAAACCTTCAGGAAGTAAACGTTCTGGGCCGTCGTCGGGTCGGGAATCTGCATGGCTTTCGTGCCGGCCGGCAAGCCGCCGTAGCCTTGCGTCGTCGCCGTCACCTGATGGAACGCGTCGTACAACACCTCCGCGGAGAGCCGCTTCGGATAGTACCGCGAGAAGTTCTGCTTGTCTTTCAGGTTGTATTCGTTCGGCAGCGAGCTGAGCTGATACGTCGACGACTTGCAGATCGTCTTCACCAGTTGCTTTAGGTCGTAGCCCGACTTGACGAAGTTTTCGGCCAAGCCGTTTAGCAGCGCCGGGTTCGACGGAGGGTTCGTTTCCCGCATGTCGTCTTCCGGTTCGACGATGCCGCGGCTGAAGAAGTGCTTCCAGTACCGGTTCACGACCGACTTCGCCATGAACGGGTTGGTCGGGCTCGACATCCACTCGGCGAGATGGACGCGTGGATCGTCTTCGGCCGTCAGCTCGAGCGGCTTCTCGCCCAAACTGGTCGGAGCGAGCATCTTGCCGCTGCGTTCGTTGCGGGCTTGAGCCGGGCCTTGACTGTCGAGGTGGAAACTGCGGAGGTCGCGCATCTGGGCGTTGGCGCCGACGACGTTCTTGCGGCCGATCTGGCTGAAGAACGACGCGAAGCCGTAGTAGTCGTCCTGGCTCCACTTCTCGAACGGATGGTGATGGCAGCGGGCGCATTGAATTCGCAGGCCGAGGAACAACTGCGCCAAGTCTTCGACCTGCTCGTTCGTCTGGTCGACTTCGCGATACCAGACGACGGGCGGATTCTCTTCCGCGTCGCCCGATGCCGTCAGAATCTCGCGGACGAACTGATCGTACGGCTTGTTCTCGTACAGGCTGTTCCAGATCCAGCGCTGGAACGCATACGTGGTCGTAGTCAGGTCGTTGCCGCGTTTGCGGTTCCGCAGCACCATGTTCCACTTGTTCGCGAAGTAATCGGCGTACGCTGTGGTTTCAACCAGTTGATCGACGAGCGCATCGCGCTTGTTGGGGTTTGTGTCGGCGAGGAACGCTGCGACTTCGGCTTCCGAAGGCGTGGCGCCGGTGATATCGATCGACACGCGGCGGAGGAACGTGGCGTCGTCGCAGACCGGTGACGGCGGAATGCCGAGCACGTCGAGCTTGCCGAACACGGCTTCGTCGACGAAGCTCTTCACCGGCGGACGCTGGGCGATCTCGGCGCCGAGCGGCACCGTCGCCCGGAACGTCGCCACCTGTCCTTGATAGCGTGCCATGATCGCAACTTCACCCGACAGATCGAGCGTTTTCACGAGGCCGGTGACGTTGACTTCGGCCATTTCGGGGTCATTGGGTTCGAAGAGCGCCATGCGGGTGACGTCTTCCACCGAGCCGTCGCTGTAAACCGCCGTGACGGTGATCTGCTGCTCAGACTTGCGGTCCATGATGCGGCCGTCCGGCAGGCACTTGATGCCGACGACGACCGGATCTTCCGCTTTCGTGGCGGGCATGCCTTGTTCGATCCAGCGATAGATCAAACGGTATTCGTAACTTTCCGCGTCCATCCGCTTGCCGCCGCCGTGGGGCGAGCGGCCGATTGGCTTCGTGAGCAGGAGACTCTGGTGCGGCGACGTCGGGAACAAGCGGCGGCCGCGGCCTTCCTTCACCAGGAACTCGTAATCGTCTTCCGGATAGAAGCCGAGCAGCGACAACTTGAAGCCATTCTGTCCGCTCGCCTTGCCGTGGCAACCGCCGCTGTTGCAGGCGAGCTTGGTGAAGATCGGCACGACTTGATTATTGAAGTTGACCGGAATGTCGTTGACCAGGCCCTGCACTTCGACGGGGATCTGCGCCGTGATGCCGCCCGAAGCCGTTGCGGTGATCGTCCCTTTGCCGTCCGCAGCGGGAGTCGCGTGGCCGGCGCTGTCGATGTTGACGAGCCCTGCCGGTTCGACTGTGTATTGCACCGCGCGCGTCAGATCGCGCAGTTGGCCGGTGGCATGGACGCCGGTGACGATCAATTGTTGCCGGCCGTCGCGGCCGCGGAGCAGGACGCCCTTGTTATCGGGATTCGGTTCGATGCGAATGCTGGCGAGGGCACCGGGATCGCCCAGGCCTTTCGGCGCCGCAGCCCAACCGGCGGCGGTGAGCGTGCATCCCACGACAACGGCGAGCGCCACTTGACAAGCGTCGCTCAGACAGCGGCCTGGCAGCTTCATTGCGGTCTCCTCACAGGCAGGTGAATTCGCCGACGTCCGCGATCGGATAATCAGTACGAATTCCGTGGTGGTTGGACACGAGGCGAACAACGAATGTCGCAGCGACAAATCCGCTGTTCATCACGAGGCAGGCAAACGCATGGGTGAGTCGGTTAGGAGTTCAACACATTTATCATAAGTACGGAATCCGCCAGCGTCACGCCTCGCCGAGTTCACACGCCGGCATTTTTCCGGAAATTCACTACATCTCCAACATATCAATATCCATTGGTTTGTCAAGAAGCCGCGCTGGCGCCGTGCAGCGCCGCCTTCCCGGTGGAATCGACGGCTGGTCTTGAGATATTGATGGCGAACCCGCAAACCAAACGGAGTCGGCAACGTCGACGGAAAGTTTGCGGGTTGTGACGATTTGCCGTTGCAAGAAGTTCTGCACTCGAAGAGTGCCGGACCACGAAGAAGGAAGCCCGGCTTTCAGAGCAAAGCCGGGCTTCGATGGTTTGTTCGCAGGAATTACGGCGATTAGACGGCGGCCGTCGTTTCCGGCGATTTTTCTTCAGCGGCGGGCGAATCGCCCGCGGCGGATTCCTCACCAGCCTGGGCGGGGGCGGCCGGCACAACGTAGACCGGCTGGCTGCCCATCGGCTTGGTGCACTTCGGACATTTCACTTTGGCGATTCCCTTGGCGTTCGCGCCGCCGAGCTTCTGGCCGGCCCGCGCCGTTTCGCTGATCACCGTCTGGCAGACCTTGCAGCGGTACCCGGAGATCTCGAGCTTGAACGCGGGGTCCTTCTCGTAGTACGTGAGATTCTGCAGTTCTTTGACCGGGCCTTTGGTGAAATGGCACGGCGACGTCTTGTAAACGTCCTGCAGCGGGATGCCGCTGCCGCTGCCGAATGATTCGATGCCGTAGAGTTCGCCCGCCAGCCGGGAGAATTCCCGGAACTCCGAGAGCGAAAACGAGAGGTACGGTGTCGTCTTGTCGTCGAACTTGGGCAGGCGGATGGCGATGCGGCCCGCGCCGAAGACCGGAATGTCGCCGAAGATCGACTCCGCGCCAGGAGGCGCCGGCTGCGATAACGCGATCTGGCCGACGGCGTCGCGAGCGATCGCTTGCGCAAAAGTCGTCGGCAATCCTTCCAGCGTGCCTTTCGCGGCGAGTTGCTCGACCACCACCGCGCGGGACTCGTCTTTCTTCTTCGCGTTCTTCCCGCCGAACATCCCGCCACCGCCGGCTGCGGGCGTCACCAGCACGATGCCCGTCGGATCGAATCCGATGTCGACTTCCTGAAAGTCCTTGAGCAGACTGTCGGCCTTGATGCGCAGTTTCTCCGGCGCCACTTTGTGCAGATGGGCGTCCTTCATCCAGCGGGAATACATTCCGGCGCTGGCCGGCACTGCCGCCGCTGCAGGAACCGCGCCTGCGTCTGTGGCCGCCCCGACGCTGCCGGCGACTGACGTCTGGCGGGCCATGGGCACCACGAATGTCGATTGGCATTTCGGACAGCGGCCGATTTTTCCGCGGTGCCGTTCCTGGACGCGAATCTTGCAACCGTTCGGACAAAAGATCACGAAGCCGTCGGTGGCCAGTTTTGCTTTGCGCGCCTTCTGCACGTCGGTCTCTTCCTGTTGGGCGTTGGAGAGGAGGGAATCCGCATCGTCCGACGGAGGCTGATCGGCCGGTGGCGGCTTGGCAACCGCGGGGGATGCGGCTGCCGACGGAGCGGGTCCGTTCGTCGCCGCGGCGACTGCGGCGGGTTCGGGCTGCAGCAGGGGAATCGTTTCCGCCCCGTTCAATTCGGTCTCCGTGATTTCGCCACCGAGGCTGGCTCCTTCCATCAGGCTGAAGCTGCCCGTCAGCTCGAAATCATCGTCCACGGCCGTGTATTCGCCCGCCGGCGCCAAAGCCGCGTCTTCCTCGTTCCAATATCTTTTGCGAGCCTCTTCCGAGGTGATCTCCGGCAGCTCGTATTTCTGCGACGACGTCGCGGCGTGCGAGTGGCCCTGCAGCAGCCGGTAGTAGGCGGCTTCGATTTCCGGCCGCGTGAACGCGCCGCAGCTCCAGCAGCGGACGAGGCCTTTGCGGCACGCTTCGCCGCATTGCCGGCAACGTTCCATATCCTGCTGAATGGCGGCGTCGGTCGGAAGCGAGGCGTCTCGGAATTGCGTGGCCTGTTCGGGATGGATGACGAACTTGCAGCGGTGACACTGCGCCGTGTCATTCAACAGAAACGTCCCGCATTTGGGACAGGAGACAATGGAGATCGACATGGGAGCGACAAGGCCTTCTGCAGAAGCAATCGACGAAAAGGCAAAGAATTCTGTCAGATCGGCTGGGGAGAGCCAGTTCGTGTCAAAAGCAGGGACGGACGACGAACTCGCCGCGGAAACCCCGACCTTCAGGCACCTTGAATCATAACAGACCGCTTCGACAAAAATCACGACCGTTCACGGCCGAGCGGTGAAAAAATCGGCGAAAAAATCGGCACAAACGTGCTATCCGGAACCGTTCGACCACGGCTTACTTCTTCAGATCGATCCCCATGTCGAGGAACAGGAATTTCATGTCGTCCCAGACGTCCTTCTTCGCCGCGGGATTGCGCAAGAGGTACGACGGATGATACGTGCACAGCACCTTCGCCCGGCCGTACTGGAAGAATCGGCCGCGGAGCTTGCCAATGCTGTCCTCCCGTGCCAGCAGGTTCTTCGCCGCCGTCGAGCCCCAGCAGACGATGTACTCCGGATTGACGATGGCGATCTGCGCGTCGAGATACTCGCGGCAATTCGAAGCCTCGGTCGGCGTCGGCACGCGGTTTCCCGGCGGACGGCAACGCAGCACATTGCAGATGTAAACGTCCTCCCGCTTAAGCCGGCAGGCCTTGATGATGTCGTTCAAAAGCTGCCCCGCCTTGCCGACGAACGGCTCGCCCTGGGCATCTTCGTCCGCGCCCGGCGCCTCGCCGACGAACAGGAGCTTCGCCTCCGGGTTGCCCACGCCGAACACCGTTTGCGTTCGCGTGTTCGCCAGTTCCTGGCAACGGACGCACTCGGCGACGCGGGCCTTCCAGTCGGCGAGTTGCTGCCGGCGTTCGTCCGGCGCGAGATCGAACGGTACGAACGTCTGACACCGCGCCGGGTCCGGCGCGGGGGAAGCCGAGGGTTCTGCGGCAAGCAGCGACCGTTTCGCCACGGGAGCTTTCCTTTCGGGGACAGAGACGGGTCGATCGGGTTCCGGGACGGGCGCGGGCTCGGCGACGACTACCGGCGCGATCTTGTTCCAGTGCGTCAAACCGGCGCGCTGAAAACTCTCCAATTGCTGCATCACGGCCCGCCGCAGCGAATCGTCGTCTTTGGTCATGATGAGCATTCAGAAAGAGTAGCAACCACGGAACACGCGGACGACGCGGAACAGATCCAGCACAAACCAGAACACATCCCCGATTGACGATCAAGAGCTAAAGAAACTTGGATGCCCCTCTCACTTCGTGTCATCCGTCGGTTCGTTCCCTGTTTGCCCCGCCGTGCGGGTCAGCGGCAACAGCGCCTGCACGAGCAGGAACACGAAGAGCGGCGCCGAGAGCAGCAAGACCAGCAATTTGAGCACCCAGTTATTGAGCGGGACGATACTATCCACCGCCAGGCAGATGACGAGGACGCACAGCGTCAGCATCAGCACGCTGCAGCCGAGGGCCGTCATCTGCGTTTTGAAGATCGCCCGTTCCGACAATGTCTCGTGATGCAGGTCGATCGTCCGGCGGCGCGTCAACGAACGGTGCGCTGCGTCGACGATTTCCGCCGCATGCAGCACGTCGGTCCAATCGCTCGCCGGAGGACTGCCGGCCACCGTCGCCGCGAATGCATCGAGCAAGCGTTCGGCGGATTCGACGGTCTCTTCGTGAAGTTCGAGCCGCGAATCACCCTGCTCGGTCGGCCGCGTGAGCCGGGAAACGTCCGCTTCACCCGACTTCATCGTCCACGTCAATTCCGGAGCGGAACGCCCGACCAGCACGATACTTTGAATCAATGCGCCGGACGCCGTGCCGCCGGTTTGCAGCGCCGTCACCTGATCGGCCCCGCCGGCGAGGAACCGCCACAGATCGGCGTCGCGAAACAGCGCCGCGTCAATCGCCGCGCGCGGAATTTCGCGCCCCGCCCCGCCGGCGAATTCCCGTTCCCAGTGGACGTAGCTCCGATGTTTTTCGCCGTTGTGCAGTTGTTCGCGCCAGCGCAGAACGTCGGGATCGAAGCGGTGCAGCCATGCGGGACAAACCACGCTGCGGCGGTCGTCGCGGATCAAGCTCAGCTCGTAGAGCTGCGTGGCTCCGTCGGCGATCGCCGGAACGACGAGCAGCGGGATCGACGCCGAGGCGAGTTGCTTCGCTCCTTCCCAGATATCGGGCGACGTGCCGCCGACGAGGACGGCCTCGACGTCGCGGGCCGTGAGCAGATCTTCCCAATGCTCGACGAACTGCACGCCGGGAACACCGTGCAGTAACTCATCGGCGGCCGGCGAAACGAGGACGGCCCGCGTGAGGCGATGCGCCGGGCTGCGGCGAAAGGCCGCGATCAGCGCCGCCGCCGCGGGATCGTCGCACAGCAATCCGAAGTTCATCAGCCGCCGGCCTTCGCTTTCGCGGCCTCGAGGCGCTCCTTCGCTTCCTTGACGTATTCCGACTCAGGGAAATCCTTGAGGAGTTGCTCGTAGGATTTCACGGCATCCTTCCACTGCTGCATCTTCTCGTCGCATTTGGCCGATTGCAGCAGCGCCGCGGACTGCCATTCGGGGAGATCGTAATTGGCGATCACCTTTTGATACGCCAGGAACGCGTCCTCCCATTTTTCTTCCAGGAAATAAGTCTCGGCCAACAGCAGCTGCGCTTTCGCCGCGGTCGGCGTGCGGAACGCGTTTTTGTCGTCGAGCACGCGCTGGAACGCGGCCCGGGCCTCCGGGAAGTTCGGCTCCTGCTTGCGGCTGCGGCCGACGACTTCCTCGATCTGATAGAGAAAAATCGAATCGGGCAGCGTCTGCTTCAAGTCCTCGGCGAGGCGATAGACCTCGTCGTATTTCTTGGCGCGGAAATTGATTTCCGCTAGGAGCACCCAGGCGCGGCCTTGAAACGCGTCTTTGCCGAGGCCTTTCTCGGCCGATTTCATTACGGATTCGAGTTTCTGCCGGGCGGCGTTCAGGTCGGCGTCCGAGGCCTTCGGATTGCTGATGATGCCTTCTGCTTCACTGTACTGGGCATAAACGACGTGCGGAGAATTGGGGAACTCCCGCGTCATGCGGTCCGACAGGGTGCGCACGTCGGCCCATCGCTGCTGGTCGACGGCGAGCACGATCAACTGGTAGAGCGCCCGCTCCTTGACGTTCGCATCGCTCGAATTCGACGCCAGCAATTCCTCGAAGGCCTTTTTCGAGTCGTCGAGCTTGTCGGACAACAGATCGCTTTCCGCGAGACTTAACTTCGCGTCGTCAACGAGTTCGCTGGTCGGAGCGTCTTGAATGAGCCGTCGAAATAACTCGTCGGAACGCTCGTAATTTTCCGCTTCGTAATTCATCAGCGCCCATTCGTCGAGCAATCGGTCGAGATGTTGCGGCTTCGGAAATTTCGTCAGCAGCGCCGAGTAGGCTTCATCGGCTTTGGGAACTTGCTTCAACGATCGTAGCGTCCGCGCTTTCTGCAAGCCGCCGCGGTAGGCGTAAATCAAAGGGGCTTCCTGCTCGGCGCCCGGCGTCGCGACCCCTTCCGGACTGAAGCGTGCAAAGACATCCTGAAACACTGGCAACGCTTTCTCCGGCTGGCCCGCTTCCCGATACGCCTCCCCTAAGTAATAGGTGCATTCGGAATTCAGCTTGTGCTTGGGGAATTGCTTGACGACGCGGTCGAATTGCTGCGCGGCTTCGGCATACTTCTTCTGCTTGAACAGCGACCACGCCAGCCCCCGCAAGGCGAAGGCCTGATTGTCGGTTCCCTCGGACAGCGCGATCAGCGACGTGTACCGCGCAGCCGACGTCGGCCAATCCTGCTTGCCGTCGGCGAGCTCCGCCAGTTGCAACAGTGCGGTCGGCGTTACTGGGTGCATGCGGAAATCTTTGGTCAGCCGTTCCAGTGCTGCCGTCGACTTCGCGGCGTCATCCCGATTTCCTGCGGCGACCGCGATGACGAACAGCGCACGCGGCAACTGGCGTCCTTTGGGATACAGTTCGACGTATTTCTCCGCTGTCGCCTGCGCGGCGTCGTATTGTTTCAATGCCAGTTGGCATTCGGCTTGAACCAGAAGCACGTCGCCGAACTCGGACTTCGCGCCGTCGGCCTGCACCGCCTCGACAAGCGGAGCGAGCACCTTCAAGGCTTCTTCCGGCTGGTTCTGCAATTGCCGCGTGAGGCCGAGGTAATACCGCGCCAACTGTTGCGTGCGCGGGACGGTGCTTTCCTTGAGAACCTTGTCGAACTTCTCGCCGGCGAGGCCATAGTGCCCGGCGATTTCCGTCGCCGGTTTGCCGGCTTTCACACCGGCCGACGCATTCGACAGATCGAGGCGGCCCTGCAAGAGGTCCGCGTGCAGACGCAGTCCGCTGCCGGGGTAGTCCTTATGGAATCGAGTGAGCAGCGCATTCGCCTTGGAAGCGTCGCCTCCATCCAAGGCCAACTCGGCGGCGGCGTGGAGGCAGTCGTCGGCGTATTCTCCCTGCGGCCATTTGTCGGCGGTTTTGGTGAAGAAGTCGAGTGCTGCGGCCGCATCGCCCAGTTGCCGGGCGCAGACGCCGCGCTGAAACTGGATCGCCTCGGCGGCGGGCAAGTCGGCGGCTTCTTTCGCGGCGTCGGCCAATACGGCGGCCGCCTGCTGGTATTCGCCTTGCGATTTCAGGCTGAGCCCGCGCCAGTAGCCGGCCGTGATCGAATTCTGCGGGTCTTTCTGCGCCGCCGCGAACTGCTGCGCCGCCTGCGGGAATTTCCCCTGCTGGTACAGGGCGTAGCCCGCATTCAATCGGGCGGCGGCGGCAAGCGGACTCTTCGGAAAGTTCATCAACAGATCGAGATAGGCGACCGTCGCTTCGGCAAATTGCTTTGAATCGAAGTGCTTCGCGCCGATCTGAAACTGCGCTTCCGCCGCGCGGGGACTCTCCTTGTTCGCCGCCAATTCCTGGTACTGCTTGATCGCTTCGGCGTCCTGCTTGAGCGACTCGAGCGCTTTGGCCCGGCCAAATCGAGCGTCGTCCACCAGCGGACCCTTCGGGGCTTCTTTCAGCGCCTTGTCGAACGTGGCGAGCGCGGCGTCCGCTTGATTCGAACGCAACTGCACGTCGCCCAGATACGGCAGCGCCCGCTCGACGAGCGGGTCCTGCGGATGTTTCTCCAGAAACTCCTTCAGTTCCGGCAATGCCGCGGGGAGATCATCCAGGAGATAACTGCACTCGGCGACGCGATACCGGGCCTGCGCGATCCGCGTGTTGGTCGGCTGCGCTTTCGCGAAGTCGCGCAGCACTTCGCGGGCCTTTTTGTATTCCTGCAGATTGACGTATGACAGACCCAGGAAGAAGTTCGCCAGCGGGGCCTTCTCGTGCGTCGGATGATTCTTCAGAAAGGTTTCAAACTGCCTCGCGGCATAATCCCACCGCATTTTGTTGTAGAACGTGATCGCCGAGTTGTAATCGTCCGCGGCATCGGCGAACGCCATCCGCGGGCACGAAATGGCGAGCACGGTCAACAGCACGATCCAGTGCTTGCCCTTCACGCCAAACAACAGTTTTTCGGGCAGGTCCATAACGACCCCTTCAAAGCGACAGACGCGGGCGAGGTGTCCCTGTTCGCCGGGCTGTCAATTAGTCCGAACCAGTCCCCGGTTCGGAGATTGTTCCTTTGATGGTAGTCCGCCAGCCGAGCGAACGGCAAGCAAAGGGTTGTGGATATCTGCTATCCGACATCCTCTATGCCCTCCCCTTGCCATGCGTCCGCGCCGATAAGCGGCACGAAAGCGAAATCGCCCAGCGATTCGGACTGTAGTTCGTCACCGCGGCGGGTGTAGCGTCTCAGGACTTGTCGGCGGGGCGAGTCGCCGATCGGAATGACGATACGGCCGCCGTCGGCGAGTTGCTCCACGAACGCCGTCGGGCAGTGCTCGGCCCCCGCCGTGGCGATGATGGCATCGAACGGGGCGTCCTCGGGCAAACCCAGCGATCCGTCGCCGAGATGCACGCGAATGTTGCGATAGCCCAGGCGTTGAATTCGCGTGCGGGCTTCTTCGGCGAGTTCGGGGAGCCGCTCGATCGTGTCGACCCACGCCGCTATTCGCGACAACACGCACGCCCCATATCCAGAGCCGGTGCCGATCTCGAGCACATTTTCGCTTCCGTCCAATTGGAGCGCCTCACACATGAAAGCGACGGTGAACGGTTGCGAGATCGTCTGATCGAGGCCGATCGGCAAGGCGTGATCTTCGTAAGCCCGGTCGAGCAGCGCCTTCGGCACGAAAACTTCGCGGGGAACGTCCGCGATGGCTTGCAGCACGCGTTTGTCGACGATGCCACGACGGCGGAGCTGCTCGACCAGTTCCCGCCGCTGGGCCGGGAAGTCGCGTTCGGGTGTCATAACCAGGCGCCTCGTGGGCACAAACCTCGCGGAGTCTATCATACTCCGCAAGACGTGATTTGATAGGATAGAACGCTGATCGCTTGCGCTTCGCGGATGCCTGATGGCCCGCGAAGCGCAAGCGTTATTTCGACACTCAACACTTTATGATCAGCTCTCAACTAAAAGTGATTTACGAATTCGACATCGCCGTCATCGGCGCCGGACATGCGGGCTGTGAAGCGGCTCTCGCCGCGGCGAGGATGGGCGCGAAAACTGTGCTGCTGACGATGAACTGCGATACCGTTGGGCAGATGAGCTGCAACCCGGCGATCGGCGGCGTCGCGAAAGGGCAGATCGTCCGCGAAATCGACGCCCTCGGCGGCGAAATGGGACGCGTGATCGACGCCACCGGCATCCAGTTCCGCATGCTCAACCGCAGCAAAGGGGCCGCCATGCACAGCCCCCGTGCCCAGGCCGACAAAAAGGCCTACCAGTTCGAGATGAAGCACCGCATCGAACGTCAGGAGAACCTGACTCTGCGGCAGGAGATCGTCGAACGGCTAGTGTGGGAGGACGCCGCTTCAGAAGCTGAGGGCTCGCACCCCCTCGGGTTGCGACGCATCACTGGCGTCCAAGTCCGCGGCGGCGCGACCTACTGCTGCCGTGCCGTTATCATCACCACCGGCACGTTCCTCCAGGCGATCATGCACACGGGCGAGGCGAAGACACCTGGCGGTCGCGCCGGCGACGGCACGACCGGGACGCTCAGCGATTCGCTCCGGGAACTCGGCTTCGAATTGCGGCGCTTCAAGACCGGCACGCCGTGTCGCTTGAACGGACGGACCATCGATTTTTCCGCGTTGAGCGAACAGCCCGGCGACGACGATCCACAGCCATTTTCGTTTCTCACAGAAAAGATCACGCAGCCGCAAATGTCGTGCTGGCTGACGGAGACGAATCACGGCGTGCACGAATTGATCCGAGCGAATCTGCACCGCGCGCCGATGTACAGCGGCCAGATCAATTCCACCGGTCCACGCTATTGCCCGTCGATCGAGGACAAAGTCGTCCGTTTCGCCGAGCGGACGGCGCATCACATTTTCCTGGAGCCGGAAGGCCGGAACACTCAGGAATTCTACTGCAACGGCATCTCGACCAGCCTGCCGCGCGACGTGCAGGATGAGATGGTCCGTTCCATTCGCGGATTGGAGCGGGCGGAGATCATGCGGTACGGCTACGCCGTGGAGTACGATTACGCCCCGCCGACGCAACTCACGCCGTCGCTGGAAACGAAGCTCGTTGCGGGTCTGTTCTTCGCCGGCCAGATCAATGGGACGACCGGCTATGAAGAAGCCGCCGGACAGGGTCTGCTGGCCGGAATCAATGCGGTCCTGAAACTTCGCGGCGACGAGCCGCTGATTCTGGATCGCAACCAGGCGTACCTCGGCGTGCTGATCGATGACCTGGTAACCAAAGGCGTGGATGAACCGTATCGAATGTTTACGTCGCGGGCCGAATACCGATTGCTCTTGCGTCACGACAACGCCGACCGCCGATTGACGCCGGTGGGCCAGCGGATCGGTCTCGTCACGGCCGACCGCTGGGAGAAATTGAACACGCTGGAAGCCGAGATGGCGCGGGCCAGCCAATATTTGCTGTCGGTGTCGCGCAAGGGAGCGACGTTGGACACCTGGCTGCGTCGCCCGGAGATCGATTGGCCGCAGTTGATGCAACTGCACCCGGAACTGGGGAATCTCGGCATCAGTCATGCGGCGCAGCGACAGATCGCTATTGAAACCAAATACGCTGGTTATGTTCGTCGGCAGACATCCGAGGTGGCCCGGCAGCGAAAGAGCGAGTCGACGCGAATCCCGGAATTGTTCGACTTCCACGCGGTTCCGCAACTCCGCACGGAAGCCAAGGAGAAACTGACGCGCATTCGGCCCAGAAATCTCGGGCAAGCGGGTCGAATCAGCGGCATCACACCGGCCGACCTGACCGTCTTGATGCTGTATCTCTCGTGAAGCGAGAATGTTGCGTCGGTTTCTGCATGAATCAGTCAACTTCGACGCGTTGAAAAGCATTTTGTCATTTTTTTCTGCGTGGATTCTCGCTCTTCGTCATTCCAGTCGATTCTTCCCGTCTTCTAAGCCTTTACTAATAGAGAAATTGGGTTCAAGCCGGTAGAATTGGAAAACTCAGATTAAGGCGTCAACGGAGAAAGGGAGAATTGGGTTGACCGAATTGACAGAACTGTTAGAATCGGCACCCGCGGAAGAATTGGTAAAATCATTGCAGTCGATACAGATTGCCTAAAACCTGCCTTTATCACTTCGGATGAGGGCATCGTGATGGACGGTCTTTTCACATCTTTTCCGCTTTGAGTGATCATTGCCAGATGGGTTCGTGGATGGTTTTTGGTTGCGGCACGCATTACCTCTCGATCAATCGGACGGAGTCGAGAGAGGTTTTTTTCGTCGCCTGTCGATGAGCGACGGGCAGTACAAGGGATGGATATGAAAACCGTTTTCACCACAGGCGAAGCCGCCAAAATCTGCAAGGTGAGTCAGCAGACGATCATTCGGTGCTTTGATTCGGGTCAGCTGAAAGGGTTTCGTGTTCCCGGATCCCGGTTTCGCCGCATCCCCCGCGACGTGCTGTTCCGCTTCATGAAGGAAAACGGCATCCCCACGGATGCCCTGGAAAGCGGCCGCCGCAAGGCCCTCATCGTCGATGACGACGAGGATCTCGTGGAATTGATCCGCGATGCTTTGGAGAACGACGGCCGCTTCGAAGTGCGCACGGCCAACAACGGGTTCTCCGCCGGCATGATGGTCAAGGAGTATCGCCCGGACATTATCGTGCTCGATATCATGCTTCCCGACATCAACGGCAAAGACGTCTGCCACCTGGTGCGGTCCGATTCGACGCTGGACGAGACGACGAAGATCATCTGCATCAGCGGCATGGTCGAGCAGGACAAGGTCCAGGAACTGCGCGACGCCGGCGCGAACGACTTCCTGCAGAAGCCGTTCGAAGTTGAAACGCTGGTGGAAAGGATGTGCCATCTGCTCGACGTCGAGCCGGTGGAAGCGTAAGACGAACGCTCCGCGTCGGAACCCCTCTGCGTCGCGGCTAACCGACAAAGTCTGAAACGGTTAGCCGCGACGCGGAGTTTTCGGAGCGGAGCGTGTCCGCGGCCCACAACATCGTCCCCGACCCCGATCGCCTCGCGGCGCTTGCCGAATTCGCCGCTGGGGCCGGACACGAGATCAACAATCCGCTGGCCACCATCGTCGGCCGCGTGCAGCAGTTGCTGCGCGACGAGACCGATCCCGTCCGCCAGGCAGCGCTCTACAGCATCGGCGCACAGGCCTATCGCATCCGGGACATGATCGGCGACGTGATGCTTTTCGCGCGGCCGCCGAAACCGGAACCGCGAATACTCTCCGTCTCCGACGTTGCCCGCGACGTGCTGGCTAAGTTTCACGCCGAATTTGGATCGCAGGTCAGCCTTTCTCCCCTCTCCCCTGGCGGGAGAGGGGCCGGGGGTGAAGGGGATGCCACAGATAATGAGAGTGTGCAAGGAACAAACCAAGTCAGTGATATCCCCCTCATCCGGCCTTCGGCCACCTTCTCCCTCCAGGGGAGAAGGACAGAACAA
>CAZDGB010000133.1:0-18382 GCA_964504645.1 uncultured Planctomycetaceae bacterium
CGCACCCTGCCGGACGCGGTAGTGGAAGCCGGCGGAGACCGCGACGCCGGCGTCGCTGATCGTCGCGCCGGTGGCGCTGTCGACGTGGACGACGGCCGCGCCGCCCCCTTTGGCTTGCGGCGGCTGCCACGCGACGGTGGTGTCGGCGGCCTGATCGACAGGCAGTTCAATCGTTGCTGCGTCGTCCTTCGTCACGCGGCGGTAGATGCTGCTCGAACCGTTCACGCGGACGAGCAAGTCTTTGGCCGGCAGCGCGAACGTCAGCTTGCCCGACGGCACGGCTTTGAGCGGCAGCGTGAACTGCCCCGCCGTGCCGGTGAGCTTCGCCGGGACGGAGAATTCCAGATCGAGGACGTGCAGCCCGGCGGCAGGAATCAGGGCGACATACGAGCCGTCCTTCGGCGTGACGACGGCCGACTTGCCGTTGAGTTTCGCCGAGGACAACGCCACCGCACCGAGCGGCAACGCGACCGACCATTGGCCGTCGACATAGCTGCGGATCGCATAACGGGCCGTGACGCGGACCGTGGCGTCGTCGGTGTTGTCCGGCGTTTCGAGCTTCGCGGCGTAGAGGGCTTCGACGAGTCCCCCGTCGATCGGCGCGGGCCCGGTGTGGTCCGGATGCGCTTTGCGCCACAGTTCGAGGAATTTGTCGTGCGACAAGAGGATTCGTTCGGACGTGGTGGGCTTCGTCGCGTCGTCATACGGAATGACAATCACCGCAGCCGGCGGTTTCGCCGTCGCTGGCGGGTTCGCAGCCTCTTGAGCCAGCGCATTCGACGCGCACGCCATCGCAGCGAAAATCATCAACGGCTTGAGCGGCACGAGCTGCGGTTTCGGCGCGCAACTCCACGGGCAATTCCGCTCGAGCCAGTTGACGCCCGCTTCCGCGATCCACACGGCGACGGCGGCGAGCGTGCCGAAGAACACGCCGTCGAGCGCCACGTGCCAGCTTTGCGGCGCGATCGTGACGAGCCCCAGCGGCAACGCGATCCCCAGCACGACGACGGCGAGCTTCCACGCCAGCGGCGCGCGGCGCTGCAGCCACGCAGCCAGCGCGAACAGCGCGATCAAAAAGACCTTGAACGCCGCGCCGGCTTTGCGGTCGGTGTAGGTCAACGACAATGGCGCGGCGACGTGGTCGAGCCCCTGGCCGACGTAGCGAAATACCTTCTCGCGGCTGCCGGGCGGCGGAGAGAGTTCGAGGGAGAGCGAGAGGAGGCCGGCGGGCGTCTTGCTGACAACAGGTTCTCCCGGCGCGAAATCCGGCGCGGCGTCATCAAATTGAACGAAATCGACCGGCGGCGGGGCTGCGACGCCCGGCCGATGCTGCACATTGGTACGAGCATGACCGGAGGATTTGGGCTTGGCATTCGGAGATTGCTCACCAGGTTCGTATGCAGAGAAGCCCCCATCACTGTCGTTGGCATTGGCGCCGTGCGGCTCTTTCGCCGGCGCAGTGCCTGAATTGCTCTTGTCCTTCTGAACGACGCGCCAGTTGCGTTGGACGGGTTGATCCATGCGCTCATCGATGGGTTCGCCCCCGTTTTTGTAGCCGAGGGATTCCAGACGCTTCTTTTCGGATTCCGACAGCGGTCGACCGTTATCGGCGAGCGAATCGTTCGGCGAAGACAAGTCGGATTGCGGGGCCATTCCGGCCATCGGACGATCCCACTCTGTGATCGGCTGTTGGATCGTGACGACGGTGGGTTTCCCAGCGGGAGCACTCATTGGCGGCGCGACGGTCTTCGCGGCAGGCGCCTCGTCGGCCCAGTAGCTGGCGTTGCTGCGTTCCATACGCCGAGCATTCATCACGGCCGGCACGAACAACGAGAAGAGGAACGCAACCGCTAACAATCCAACGCCAAAGCCGATCAGTTGTTTTGCCCCAAAGCGTCGGGCCGCCAGAATCGGCAACGCGACAATCACCAGCCCTACGAGGGCGAAGAACAAGCTTCGGCCGAGTTCGTTCACCGTCGGACGCCGCAAGCGGTCTTGCCAGCGGCCGAGCCAACTGGTGTCGTCGAGGGGCGTGGTCGGTTCGAGCGAGCCGCGGCTGTCGACGAGGAGCGTCTCGCCGGGATGGTACAACTTCCATTGCTGTTCCAACACGACGACTGGCTGATCGGTCCCGGTCCCCGTGACGACCGTCAATTCCGGCGGCGCTTGTTCGAGCTGGTCCGCCTGCTCGTTTCTCGACTGATAAAACAGTTGCAGTGTCCGCTCCGTCGCTTGCGGGTTCGCCGGCAGCGGGATGAGATACGCCCCGTTCCCCTGGCGGACTTCCACCGGTTTGCCGTCGACGAGCGTCGCCCACAGGTGCGCGCCGTCGGGGAGTTTCAGGCTCAGGCTCTGCACGCCGACGACGTTCAACTGGAACTCGGCCCGATGCTGCAATTCGCCGGTCCGCGCGGCGACGGTCGCCAGCGACAACACGCGGCACACGGCCGTCGGCACGGCTTCCTTGTCGAACCGCTGCTCGGAGAGCGCGACGACCGCCCCCGGCAACACGGTCCGATAGACCGCGATGATCCGTTCCTTCGGACGATAGAGCGACCGCGGCAAATCCAGCGAGTCTACTTCCGCGAGCGCCTCTTGTTTGGCGTTCCGCGGATCAATCGACAGCCGTTGCTCCCCCGACGCCTCGATCGCGATGAACCCGTTCTGCCGGTCGGCGTCGAGGAACGTCCATTCGGGCACTGTCCACTTCTCGGCGTTTCCGCGCGGCGTTTCGACGTCGACGAACAACAGAAACTTCCCGCGGACGCGGTGATCGAATTGCAGGGTCCAGGTGCGGACGCCGTTCTGCGGCGCGGCGGGGGTTTGCTCGACGATGCGCGGCCCGCGTGGAGCAAAGAAGCGCAGCGACGCGCCGAGCGCTTCGGGCAGATCAATGCGAAGATTGCGGACGCCGCCCCCTTGGACTTCGACGAACGCCTGCAAGAACGTGTGGAGCGTCTGCGGATCGAGTCGCGTGAAAGATAAAGATTCGACAGCGACGCGCGACGGCTTGCGGGTGACGCGCAACTGGCCGGAATAGCGAGTGTCTTGTGACTGGAACCGCAGCCGCTCGAACTCGGCCTTGAGCGGCACGGAATCGAGACCGACGACGTCGAGCGCCGCGAGCTCGAATTCGTCATCGCCGCGGACGACGAGCGTCCCTTCGTGCAGATTCGATTGCGGCAGCACGAGCTCCGGCAGTTCGACGGTGATTGGCTCGTTTTCGACGGGCCAGCCTTCCACATCGCGGCGGAGCGAGAGTTGCAGCGTCGCCAGTCGCTCGACGGCGAGCGGCGGCGAGAGAGGAAGCCGCCACAGATGTTTGCCGGCTTCCTGCGACACATCCTGCCAACTGAGGGGTTGGCCGTCGCGCGTCGCCGAGAGGAGCGTCCAGTCCGCGGGGAGTTCGAGATCGACGTCGAACAGCGGCGCGAACCGCGTTTTCACGGTGACGGCGGCTTCGAGATTCAGGCCGGTCGAATTCACGTCGAGGACGGCGGCGACGGCGGTCTGCACGTCGCGCTGCCGCGGCTGCGTGAGGAACCGCAGCGTGAATTCCGGCTGCCAGAAATCGAACCGCCACTGTTCGACGGCCTGCAAATGGCCCAGGTCGATCGGCATGTCGGACGCCGGCTGCTGATCGGCCGTGGCCCGTCGCACGCCGGCGGCTTCGACGGTCTGCAAGCGCACGCCGGCCGGATATTGCACGACGACTTGCCCGATCTGCGACGTGACGTTGGCGAAGGTGAGCGCGGGAGCCGACCACGGAGCATCGGCGGGAGTCGCCATTACTCCCTTGAAGTGGATCTTCCGCTCGCCCTCGAACGGCTGGCGATAGCGGAGCGTCAATTGCCGATGGTCGGCCCGCTGCGGGTCGTCGGCGAGATCCCAGGCGTCGAGGCCCGTCGATTCCACGTCGGCGATCTCCAGGAACTTCGGGACCGAGAGCGCCAGTTGATCGAGCGGTTTACCGAAGACTTGCAACGTCGTCAACGCATGCCACGAGACTTCGCCGGGCATCACATGCAGGCCGTAGCCCGTCGTGGCGAAGACGAGCGCGTCGGACGTCTGATCGGCGCTGCGGTCGCTGATCCTTAGGTCGAGGTTGTTCTGCCCGCCCACGGAAATTTTGTACTGCGCGGCTTCAGCGAGAGGTATCGGTCGCGGCAATTGCCGGCCGGCGGCTTGCAGGCGTTTCTCAGCGGAGACGTCGATGGTCAGCGTGCCGGTCGGGGCGGGGATCAGTCCGAATCCCGCGACCCGGTCGGCCCCGATGGCGGAGAGTTCGGTCGTGAGTTCGAGTTCGAGGACGTGTGACCCGGCTTTCTCCGTGAAGAGGACGAGGGTGTGATTCTCGCCCCGCGCGACGAGGGCCGGTTCGCCGTCGAGCTTCGCCTGTTCGACCGACAGCCGCGGCAACGGGATGACGTGCCGCTGCCAACCGGGCGCGAATTGCTGCAACTCGGCCCGCACGGTGAGGAGTAACTGGTCATCCGCGGATTTGGCGACGTAATCGGCCTTCGTCCACGCCGCGGCGACGCCGGGCGTTTTCGGGCGTTCGCTGTCGGCTTTCTCGGCGAGAGCCGTCAATTTCTCGAACTCGAGCTTGTCGAGCATCACTCCCTGCTGGTCGCGTTCCAGGATGACGTCGATGTCCTCCAGCGGCACATAGACGCGCCGCGGCTCATCGCCGAACGCGGCGGAAGCGAGGAGAGCGATGATCAGTATTGGAAGCCGTGGCATGGCTTGGTGTCCGTGATCGGTGATTCGGTACGACGCTTCTGCGAAGCGTCGCAAAAGGGGCGTCAAGCGGGGGCCGGTTCCGAAGGAGTCGCATCTGTTGGTGGCGTCGGTGGCGGCAGCGTTGTCGGCGGTGCGGTGACGACAGCCACGGGCTTTTTCTGCGTCAAACCGTGCACGAGCCACAACGCGGCGCCGATGACCAACCCGTAAGCCGCGACGGCGAGGCCGTGCAGGATGAGGTCCTGGTCCGACAGCGCATACGCCGCGGCGGCGAAGGCGGCGAGGAACAGGAGCGTCAGCTTGTTGTCGCAACTGGTGTTCCGCAGCACGATCGCCACGATGACCAGCGCGCCGCTGACGATCCAGGTGTAGAACGGCAGATGCCACCAGCCGACGTCGAGCGACGCGTGATCGCCGAGACTGCTGTAGACATGCCGGCTGCCTTCCGTAGGGAAGTCGAAGACGCCGCCCGCCTCGGAGCCGATCCATTGTTCGAGGTCGCCGACATTCGGGCTGCCTCGCTGGCCGAGCAGAAACCGCAGCACCGGCGGGCGCGATTCGACGGTGAAGTTCTTCGGCGTCCCGACCAGGGCGTAGTCTTCCGGAATCCACGCGGCGACGCGCAGCTGCTGCACGGCGGCCTTGCTGCCGGCGGCTCCCTCCAGTTTCGGCAACCGGAACTTCAGCGGGCCGCTGCCGGTCTGGAACGGCGGCGGATCGAGCTTGAGCCGGTACATCACGGCGACCGGAAACGCCTGATCCGACGGCTTGGTTCGCGCAATGTTGATGAAGTGGGAGTCATAATTGTCGTCCGCGAGCGCCGCGGCGTTCTTTTCCAGCGAGACCGGTTTGCGGTCGACGCTCGCGCCGAGAATTTCGGCGTTCTTCGGCAACCACAGCGGCAAGCGCTGCCGTTCACTGGTCTTAAGCACGTAGCGGGCGCGGTACGTCGCCTGGCCTGTCCGGTCCAGCACGACTTCCACCAGCGCCCGCGAAACGACGACGTCCACCACGCCTTGCAGCTCGAACTTCTGGGCCGTCAATTCGACCGTCACCGGCTGTTCGTAGTAGCGGTACGCCGTGAAGCCGTCCTGCGGCAGCTTCGCGAGTTCGCGGACGTCGATCGGCTCGACGTCGCCGCCGGAAGCCGACGCCGTCACCGACAGAGCACGATCCTTGAGAACCGTTGCTTCGCCGGTGATGCGGGTCAATTTCACGAATTGCTTGCTGCCGGCCGCCGCGGCGTCGGCATACGGATCGAGCACACGGACGAGTTCCGCTTTCGTTCGCTCGGCTTTCGTGGTTTCGTCGACGCTCGGCGTCAGATCGTAGGTGATCGTGAATTCCTGCGTGCCGGTCACGTCGCGCTGCATCACGACAGTCCACGTCACCCAGCCGTCGACCGCTTCCGCCGCTCGGCTCTTCTGCTTGATCGACGGGCCGCTTCCCGGGGCGGTGATCTGCACGGAATCGGCGACGCCTTCCGGCACAGAGAAACGGAACGTGTCCAACCCGGCGTACTCGACCAGATACGCGAGCTGCGTCCGGGATTGCACCTGCCCTTGTTTCACGTCGAGCACCGTGCCGATCTGCGCCGTCAATCGCGTCGGTTTGCGGACGAGACGCGTCGAAATCGCGACCGGCCGGCGATTAAATGTCCAGGCGGAAACGAGCCGGGCCTCCGGGAATTGCCCCGGTTGCGGGTTCGGATCGGGCTGCGCAGAGACGACTTTCGACGCATCGGTGACGACTTCGATGGCTTCGGTGGCGTAGATCAGCACGCGGCCCGTCTCGAGTTCCACCCCGAGCGGTTCAATCAGCGGCAACGCCTGCTCGGCGGCGAGTTCGGCGAATTCCGCCGTGCGAATGCCGGCGATGTGGACCGCCAATGCTCCCTGCACCTTTTCGCGTAGGGCGACGGTGAGCGTCTGCTTGTCGGGCGAGAGATCGAATTGTTTCATCCGGTCACAGACGACGTTCTCGATCGACAGGCCTTCCGGAACCTTGAACCGCAGCTCGAACACGCCGGCGCGGTCGATTGTGAATTGGAACTGGTCCTGAGTCCGCAACCGGTCTTCGCCGATGATGAGATGCGACGCGTGATCGACGAGCAGACGCGGCTCGACCGGGCGGGCCTGCAACCGCAGACGCAACGCCGGGCTATAGTATTTGAAATAGAACGCGCCGGGCCGCCGGATACGCGGATCGGTTTCCCCTTCGTCGAGCCGCTGCAGACCCTGTTGTTGTTCGACGGTGAGCGAAATGTCGCTCGCCGGGCGGACGGCAATCTGGCCGCTTTCGCGCACGACGTCCAACGCGTGGACTCCGTAAGCCATGTTCTCCGCGAGGCCGGCGACATCGAACGCCTCAGCCGGCAAATCGCTTTCGAGATGGACTTCCACCGTCGTCTTACCGCTGAGCCGGCTTAAGAAACTCACGGTCAGAATTTGCCGCTCGGCTTCGTCGGCGGTCGACCATTCTTTCACTTTCGCATCGGAGGTGACGTCGAGAATTCGCTGCCCTTTCGGCAATGCGATGCGGACCTGTTCCATCTGGCCGCGCAGCACGTCGTATTGCAGCCAGGCATCGGTGTGGAGCAGGCCGTCCTCAGCGGAAATGAGCGTTGCCGCCGCGACGTTCGCCAACAGATTCATTTCGGGCTTGTTGCCGACTTTCGGATGCCAGCGGGCCGTGATCTTTTCCGTTGAGCCGACGCTGACTTTGATGCGGGTCTCTTTCCCTTCGGCTTTGACGGCTTCGCTGACGAGTTTCGGCTGCAAGTCGATCGCCTGATCAACGTCCGGAACCGAGAGTTCGAAGCTCGTGATGCCGACGGCCGGGACATCGAGTTCCAGGCTGCGTCCTTCCGGCGACGTGCGCACGCGGGCCGTCAACTCCAGCGTGACGGTGTGCTCCCCGGCGTCGGGGAAGAGAAGCGCGTAGCTGCCGTTGCCGGTGCCGCGAAGCAGGACTTTTTTCGTTTCACTGGAGAGTTCGCCGATGGCGGCCTCTCCGAAACGGATCGGAATTTCAGCCCACCCTTTATCCAGCACCTGGACGTTAAGGGTGGCCGTGATTTGCGCGACGTCGTCTTCGACTTTGCCGACGTACTTCGCCGACGTAATCACCCCGGCGACGGGGACCTGCGCGGGCTTCCGCAGACGGTTGCCGAGGAAGGCATCGAGGAGCTTGAGATACTCGCTGTAGGGAAGAAACGCCGCGGTGTTCTCGTTCTCGAAAGCCGCCTTCAGATTGCGAAAGGGGATGTAAACCCGGCTTTCTTTGGGCGCGGCCTCTGGCTGCGCGTCGGCCGGTTTATCGTTTTGTCCCCAACTGGGCTGAGCGAGCGCCGCTATGAGGGCCAGAAGCAAAACGTGTTTCCACACAAGGGGTTGCATAGAGAAAATCCCGTCGCGAGAGCCGTAAGACGCCGCAGCAAGTCGTTAACTCAAGCAAAATAAGTCGAGTTTGTCGAGGGCAGCGATTGATTCGATGGCAAAAGGAGAGTCCGCTGGGTGAAGTTTCCCCGCGAACACCGATAAAACAGACGCGGATGCCTGGCGAAAAACTCAAGAAACTTGGCGATGCGCACAGGTTTTTCGCGAAGTCGGTTGAGGGTTGGGCAGATATCGGATATCGGATAGCGGATGGGGGATGGAAGGGCGCATGCTTTTCCATCCGAGGTCTGCTATCCGATATCCGCAATCTGCCAACCCAAATGAAACTCGGACTCATCAACTCCGCCTGGGCGCAAGCCGGGCGGGACACGGCGTGGGGCTTGCAGAAGACGAAAGAGATCGGCTTCGACACGGTCGATATTTTCGCCGACCCGCTCGACCTGACAGTGCAGGAGCGGCTGCTCATCCGGCGGGAATGCGAGCGGCTCGACTTGCCGATCGTCTCCATCGCCTGCGTCGCCACGGGTCTGATTGACCTCAATCCCAGCGTGCGGCGGTTTCATCTCGAACGGGTGACGAAGTATCTCGAACTGGCTTATGAGTTCTCGGCGCAGAACGTGTTGCTGGTCCTCGGCGAATACATCTGGAACCGGGAAGTGATTCCGCCGGCGGAACAATGGAACTGGGGCGTCGAAACGTGCCGGCGGCTCGGCGACTATGCCGCGGAATTGGGCCTGGCGATCGCCTTGGAACTGGAGCCCTTTCCACTGTCGCTCTTGAACGATGTCGACAACATGGTCCGCTTTATCGACGACGTCGATTGCCCGGCGGTGCGGGCCAATATCGACGTCTCGCATCTGTGTCTGGCCAAAGTCGCGCCGGAAGAAGTCCGCCGGCTCAAAGGCAAGGCCATCCACGTCCACATCTCGGATTGCGACGGCAAAGTTCACGGCGACCTGCCGCCGGGCCGCGGCGTCGTTCCGTTCGCGCCGTACCTGAAGGAGATCGCCGCGCTGGGCCTGGACGGCGCGATTTCGATCGAACTCGAATACTCGCCGCAACCCGACCAGATCGAAGCCTGGGTCCGGGAAGCGTATCACGCGACCAACCAATTGCTCCGCCCGCACGGGTTGCGGGGCTAATAGTTATAAACTGGATTTCCTGCCACGCAACAAAGGCTCTCATGAACGCCAAGCACGAGCATTCGCATCACGAGTCGCATCATCACGAACACGCGCCGAAACGCTGGAAGCCGCACCTCGACTGGCGGCTGTGGGCCGCGGTGCTGATGCTGGCGGCCATGCTTCTGTACATCTTCAGCATGGATGAAGCGCTGCAGCCCGACGGCAAAGCGCAAGCCCCCGTGCCGGCGGACGCGCCGTAGCGGAGATCCACATCAGCCGCGAACAGCGGGGATCGATCCGGCGGGCTGTGAAGTGACGATGCGGCTCGGCTGGCGGGTGCTCGCCATCGTATGCTCGCCCGTATTGGGGCAGGTGAAGAGATAACGGTCGTGGGGCGAGATCAATTCGCCGACGAACAGATCGTGACGCTGACCGCAGCTTTCGCAGAACACGTCGGTGAGTAGAAATCCGCTCTCAAGTTGCACCGGACCGAGCCTTTCCCTCGTCGTTTTTTGCGTCTAATCGTGTTCTACTCCGATTTCGAAATCGTGTCACCCGGCACAGCGCGTGTTTGCCGAAATTGGAGCAAACCTGCGGTAGGATTATCTGTCAATTTTCGCGGCATGATTTTTCGGTCGTGTGTCTGATCCGTCGGGGCGAGGCTGCGTTATGATTGCGGCGACAATCATTTTCCTCGGCGTGCAACAACTCGGAGTCTCTGGTGACGGAAGAACGAGACGAAACGCAAACCACGCCCGCAACGCCGGCGGAGATCGTCTCGTTGGAAATTCCCCCGTTGGCATCGCCGACGAACGGAGACGTCGCCAGCGAAAACGTGGACGTCCCCGCATCCGCTACTGATCCGCCGCCGGCGCTCGAAAAGCGGTCTAGTGCGGTGCGCGACCTGCTCAATGACCCGATCACGGCGCACATGAAGCCCGCCGCGCCTCTCTTGCGGTTGGATCAGACGGTTGCGGAATCGCTCGAGCAGATGCGCTCCAGCCCGGATCTCGGACGCATCGTCTATTTCTATGTTGTCGACGCCGATCAACGGCTCGCGGGTGTCGTTCCCACGCGGCGGCTGCTCTTGAGCAATCCGACGACGAAATTGGCCGACATCATGTCTTCCGGCACGATTTCTATTCCGGCTGGCGCAACCGTGCTGGAGGCCTGCGAGTTCTTTACGCGGCACAAACTGCTGGCGTTCCCGGTGCTCGACTCCGAGCGAAAACTCGTCGGCGTCGTCGACGTCGATCTCTACACCGACGAAATCCAGGAGATCGATCGCCGGCAAGACAGCGAAGACCTGTTTCAACTCATCGGCGTGCATCTGTCCGAAACGGCTCGCGGCGACGCCCGGCTGGCGTTCCTCGGCCGGTTTCCCTGGCTGCTGTGCAACGTTGCCGGCGGCATGCTCTCGGCCCTCATCGCGGACGCCTATCAGGACATCTCAACGCTCGCTGTCATCGCGCCATTCATCGCGCTGGTCACGGCGCTCGCGGAAAGCGTCAGCATCCAGTCGGTGAGCCTCGCCTTGCAGGAGATTCACTCGCGGCAGCCGAATTGGTCGCGGTTCGTCCGCATCATCCGGCTCGAACTGTTCGTCGGCTTACTGCTCGGCGGTGCGTGCGGACTGACAGTGGGCCTGATCGCTTGGCTGTGGAAAGGAGACTTCATCGTCGGCGCGAGCCTGATGCTGGGAATCCTCGGCGGAGTGGTCGCCTCCGCGGGCGTCGGCTTGAGCATGCCGTACCTGTTGAGGCTCGCCAAGCGCGACCCGCAACTCGCGTCCGGCCCAATCGCGCTGGCCTTGAGCGACGTCGTCACGTTGCTGTGCTACTTCAACCTCGGCCGCTGGCTGCTGCGCTAGCGACCGCAGATCGACGGTTACAGTCTCACGCCTGCCGGCGTCGTCTTGCTCCACGGCGTGGCGGAGGCTTCCGGCGTCGCAGCGTAATGATCGACGCGGCGCAGCGAGACGCCGTCCTGAAAACCGGCGTCATAGCCGGCCCGGTGGCCACGCTGGTAATCCGGTGCCGCAATGTTCGGTTTGAGGACGGCCGCCGTAAGAGCGACGCCGGCCACAAAGGCGAACACAGCCGGCATCCACCGCGGCGCGGCTTCAGCAGGTGGAGACGAAGTCAATTCTTGGAAGGTGGGAGTCATGCGGGCGAGCTTTCGCGAGGCGGGAAAAAGCGAGTTCCGGCAAGGCCTTGATTATACTCGCCGCCGTGACTCGTTGGCGAGATTTCCTGTCGAAAAACCAGCTGTGAGGGATTTGCCGTGATGGTGATTGTGAGCAGCAAACTGGTCCAAGACAGAGTCTCGTGTGAAGACAGTGGGGGGCGATAGCGGCTGACATCGAGTTCTCGAAAACGTAAGCACCTCAAGAAAGCTGGCGGAAAATCAAGGCGAATTGTCGGGTGAATGGTCATAGAATTGGTGGTGTGGATTCCAACGTGGCGATGACATTCTGCGTGTGCTTGCCTGAGGCCTGCTTGTGACGGGACAACGCTCGTTGTGGGGAAAGCGCTGGCCCTTATTGCTGGTCGCCGTCGTTCTCTGCGCTCTGGCCTATTTTTGGCATTCGCCGCTCCGCACGCATTCGGAGGAAGCCAAGGCGATTACTCAATCGGTGGAATCCAGTCCGCAAGCGACGTGGGAGCCGCCGGACATCCTGGTGCTGCCCCCTGGGGCCGTCGCGTCAATGAAGTTGTCGGCCGTGCCGGCTGTACCAAGCACCGAGCCGCAAACGCTCCGATTGACGGGCAAACTGACTTACGACCCGAACGAACTCGTCCATGTGAATACGCGCTTCGCCGGAGAAGTGATTCGCATCGGCGAGGCGACGGGATTGAACCGGCCGCTGCGCAGCGGCGACCGCGTGCAGAAAGGGCAATTGCTGGCGATCGTCTGGAGCAAGGAGATCGGCGAGAAGAAAAGCGATCTGGTGGAAGCCCTGTCGCAGATGGCGTTGCACGAGGCGCTCTACAAGAACCTGAAGAAACTGGAAAAGTCCGGCGCGGTTCCGCAGCGGGCGATCGATGAAATGGAGAAGGAGTACGAGTCGGACTTGATTCGTGCAGAACGATATCGCCGCACGTTGCGCTCGTGGAAGATCGACGAGTCCGAATTGGCCGAGATCGAACGCGAAGCGGAAAAGTTTCACGAACAAGTGCTGAAGCAAGATGAAATCCATCCCCCGCTGGATTCCTCGAAACAGGTTGACGATACCTGGGCGGAAATCGACATCAAAGCCCCGCTCAACGGTGTGATTCTCGAAAAGAATCTCACCGTGGGCGACATCGTCGAGACCGACGACGACCTGTTCAAGATCGCCGATCTGAGCCGGTTGGTCGTCATGGCGAATCTCTACGAGGACGACTTGTCGGCTTTGCTCTCGCTGCCGGCCGACAAACGGACTTGGGAAATCCGGCTGACGGCGGATCGGCAGTCGGCGCCGATTGCCGGAACGATCGAAATGATCGGGAACGTGATCGATCCCAACCAGCACACTGTCCTCGTGCAAGGCTATCTGGATAACAGCTCGGGAAATCTGCGCGTCGGTCAATTCGTGGAGGCGCTGGTGCCGTTGCCGTCGCGGAATTCCCAGATCGAGATTCCGCTGGCCGGTTTGATCGACCAGGGGTCTCGAAAATTTGTACTGGTGGCACTGGATGACGATCTGACGCGCGTCCAGCGCCAGGCAGTGATTGTCGACCGGCGCACGGAGCGATTGGCGTACGTGCGCGGAGACGGACCGCACGCCGTTCAGCCCGGCGAACGAATTTTCGTCAACGGCGTGTTGGAATTGTCCAATGTGCTGGATGCCGTGCGGCCCGCCGATTTCTCCCGCAAATAACTATCAAGAAGCTCGCAGCGCATGCTCGGTTCGCTGGTGAAATGGGCCGTCTATAACCGGCTCGTCGTGATTCTGCTGGCTCTGGCGCTCGTTGGCGTCGGCGGATACGCGTTCGTGCACATCAATGTCGAAGCCTATCCCGACCCTGCTCCGGCCATTATTGAAGTCATCGCCCAGTATCCGGGAGCGTCCGCGGAGGAAGTCGAACGCCAAGTGACGATTCCGCTCGAAGTCGCGTTGGCCGGGATGCCGGGATTGAAATCGACGCGCAGCAAATCGTTGTTCGGTTTGTCCCATTTGCGCAACCAGTTCACCTACGACACGGCCTACAAGGATGCGCGGATCGAGGTGCTGAATCGCCTGGCTCTGGCCACGCTGCCCCCCAAGGTGGAACCGGAGATCGCCCCGACGTCTCCCATCGGCGAGATTTATCGGTACGTGCTGCGCAATCCCGTCGATGCCCAGGGAGAACCCGTTTACTCGCTCACGGATTTGAAATCGCTGCAGGATTGGACATTGGAACGAGAGTTCCGGCGCGTCCCGAGGATCGCCGACGTGGTGAGCTTCGGCGGAGCCGTCAAACGCTACGAAATTCAGCCCGATCCGGATCGCTTGCGGCGGTATGACATCACGCTGGATCAATTGGCGCACGCGGTGGCCGACAGCAACGTGAACGCCGGCGGCGACTATCTCCTGCAACCTCACAGCGTCCAGGTGGTCCGAGGTCTAGGGCTATTGGGCAACGGAACGGATCCCGTCAATCGAGTGCGGACCTTGGAAGATCCTGTTCAAGCTCAAGAGATTTTGCGAGCTGAAGAACGCCGCCGGCTGCATGAGATTCGCCAGATCGTGCTGGCGGCCACGAACAATGTTCCGGTCCGCGTCGGCGACGTCGTGTACGGCGGCAGCCAAAGCGAGCAGCAAACTGCGGAAGCCGAGCCGGATGACTCCGATGCCAAGGGCGTCGTTGTGGGAAACCACACCCGTCTGGGACGAATTAGCGTCAGTCTGCCGGTGAGCGATCAACGGACGGGATCCGATGGGCAACCCCGCGAGTACGACGACGAACGCCAATGGGAGGACCGCACCGACGTCGTCCAAGGCGTCGTCCTGTTGCGCAAGGGAGAGCAATCCTTGCCGGCGCTCGCAGACGTGGAACAGAAGGTCGAGGAGTTGAATCACACTCCCGGAAAACTGCTGCCGGGAACGCAGTTGGAGGTCTTCGACGATCGTTCCACCTTGATCCATCGCACGACGGAGACCGTTCACGAGAACTTAGTGCTCGGCATGGTTCTGGTGACGCTGGTGCTGCTGGTCTTTTTGAACGACGTTCGTACCTCGCTCATCGTGGCGATCAACATTCCGCTGGCGCTGTTGTTCGCCTTCGCGTTGTTGTTCCTCAGAGGTCGATCCGCCAATCTCTTGTCGCTCGGCGCCGTGGACTTCGGAATCATCGTCGATTCGTCGGTGATCATGGTGGAATGCATCTACCGAAAGCTGAGTTCGGGCCAGGATCGGGAACTCCCCGTCGCGGAGCGCATCTTGCACGCGGCAGAAGAGGTGCAGCAGAGCTTATTTTACTCGACGTTGATCATGGTGTGCGCGCTGCTGCCGCTATTCCTGATGACGGGACCGGAAGGACAGATCTTTGGGCCGATGGCCGATGCCTACGCCTTCGCTCTCGCCGGGGCGCTCCTGCTGGCTCTGACCTTGTCGCCCGTGCTCTGCCGGATGTGGCTGGGATCCGTCCGCGAGGCGAAAGATAACTTCGTCGTCCGCAGTCTGAAATGGTTTTATCTCCAGCAACTGGACTATGTGCTGCGGCATCGTTGGCTGGTGATTAGCCTGTTCGCCATCTTGCTCGCTGGAACGGGCCTGTCGTTGCCGTACTTGGGACGGGAATTCATGCCGGCGCTGGAAGAAGGGAATGTCTACATCCGCGGAACCTTTCCGGCGGCCGTGTCGTTGGACGAGGTCGCCGCACAAACGGAAATCGCCAAGTCCCGTTTGAAACGCTACCCCGAAGTGCGCGCCGTGCTGGCGCAGATGGGCCGGCCGAACGACGGCACCGATCCCACCGGTTTCTACAATTCGGAGATCTTCGTTCCCCTCAAAACGGAGACCGCCTGGCCAAAGGTCGTGGAGCAGACCGGTCTTTCGCGCTGGTGGTCGCGCCAGCGGACGCGTACCAAGGCGGAACTGGTGGAACTCATGCAGCGCGACCTGGATTCCACCGTGCTGGGCGTCGATTGGAACTTCTCGCAGGCAATTCGCGACAACGTGATGGAAACGCTGTCGGGCGTCAAAGGCGAGAACAGCGTCAAGATCTTCGGCCCCAACCTGGAGGAACTCGAACGCCTGGCCAATGAAACGGCGAACGTGCTGCGGTCCATTCGCGGGATCACGAGCGTCGGCGTCTTCTCGATCATGGGTCAGACCAACCTCGAGTTTTCGATCGACCGGGACAAATGCGCTTTGTGGAACGTCAGTATGGCCGACGTCCAGGATGCGTTGGCGACCGCGGTCGGAGGCCGCGCGTTCACGCAAATGGTTGAAGGCGAGAAGACATTTGACATCACGCTGCGCTGGCCGGCCGCTTTGCGGGGCTCGGAAGAGCAGATTCTCGACATCCCAGTCGACGTGCTGAAGAACCGCGTGATTTCCGAAACGTCGCAAGATGCGAGCGGCGTGCCGTTCGCGGGGACATCCACCTCGCCTCCCTCGGTCACCGGCAGCGGAACCGTCTCGATGCAAAATCAGGTCGCGCGCCGCCGGCTGCGCGATCTCGTCACTCCGCGGAACGAAAGAGGCGAGCCCGACCCCACGGCGCCGTTCACGCGCAGCGGCGCATCGACGATTGCCCGTGAACAAGGCCAACGCTTCATCGCCGTCAAATTCAGCGTTCGCGACCGCGATCTCGCCGGCGCCGTGGAGGAAGCGCAACACAAAACCGAGGGGATCGTCTCCGCCCCGTATCGCATGGAATGGTCGGGCGAATTCGAGGAGATGCAGGCCGCCGTCAAGCGGCTAGCCGCCGTAGCCGCGCTGGCGATGGTGCTGATTCTGGTGTTGCTTTACTTGGCGCTGCAGTCGCTGCTCGACGTGGTGACCGTGTGCTCGAACGTGATCGTCATCTGCCTGGGGGGCATCTGGGCGCTGTTCGCCGCGGGGATGAATTTCAACATTTCGGCCGGCGTCGGTTTTATTTCGATTTTGGGCGTGGGCATCATGAACGGCCTGATCTTCGTCTCCGGCATGAACGCCGCCCGCTTGCGCGGCCTGGACGTCTCCGATGCGATTCGCGACGCCGTCGCACGATACGTTCGGCCGATCACCATGACTGCTCTGGCGGCGATCCTCGGCATGATTCCCGCCGCCGTGGCGACGAAGATCGGCTCGCAGTCGCAGAAGCCGCTCGCGATCGTCGTGGTCGGGGGCATGGCCGTCACGCTGGTCTTCTTGAACCTCATCCCCGTGCTCTACAGCCTCTACGGCCAGCGCACGCCTCCCGCCACGGCGTCCGTCGGACACTAAGACCGCTCCGACGGCCAAGCTGGCCCCGCTGGGATTCGGCGTTGGTGATTCACTCGACGGCCAAGCATGGGGGGCTGGCTGTCAAAAGCTGGAGTCTTGAATATTCTCGCGCCCATTACGGGTTGCGAGAAACTTAAAGACGTTTTCGTCAATCAATTTTGAGATCGGCTTGACGCTGCCATCGACGAAACCGAAACAGCAGATGTCACCATGACTGCTACCGAAGCCGAAAAACTGCAATAGGTTCTGGTTGCCGTTTACATCGGGATCATGCCAATACTCGTCAAAGAGTGCGCGGGGCACGCCGGTCGCGGGGTTGATATCGGTTCGCACACGGGCGCAACAGCTGTATCCATCCCCCCAAAAGCCGTACGGACTATCGCCCACAAGAAGCGTAGTCGATGTGCCATCGACGACATCTCGCAAGGTCACAACAGTGTCGCGGTTCAACATTCCATTTGACATCCCCGCCGGCATCGGATGCCACGCTCCATTGGAATAGGTCATGTTCGTTCCCATGCACCCACGATATGTGGCAAGCCCAACACGGATTCCCCAGATCTCAGGCGTGCGGTTAGGCACAGGTGCGCTCGGACAAACATACGAGGGGATCGAGGTACCTAAAGCCTCCGTGTTCTCGTTCCTCATACTCCCAGTGCCAGGAGCGGCGCCACTTCCCCACTTATCTGTTTGGAAATTTAACTGAACCGTGCCACGGTCCATATACGGCAACAAGAAAGCATGCCACCCCCAATCGGGCGACATCGACCAATGGACTAATTGCAAAGTTCGCTGATTTGCCAACGGAATTTGTACCGGTTCCGGAAATGGAAGGAGAAAATTTGACACTTGATTCGCACGCCAGGTGATGAACCCCGGTGGGAAAGCCCGATGAGCACTCTCGTAGTTGTGCATCGCCAGCACGATCTGTTTCAGATTATTAAGGCACTGTGTCCGGCGTCCCGCTTCGCGCACTCGCTGCACGGCGGGCAGTAGAAGCGAGGCCAAGAGGGCGATAATGGCCATCACCACCAGGAGTTCAATCAGTGTGAACCCGCGTCGGAGGGCCAACGGCCTTGATCGCTTCGAAGCGGTCATTTTTGATCTCCGTGGCGGATACAAAAACGTCTGGGCGGCCCTTTGACGATTCAAGCGAGCATATCTCCGCAATCCCAGCGTTTCAATTGTTTTCTCTACCGCTACGGCATCAGCACAAGCAAGCGATGCGAGCCGCGGATTTAAGGAGGATCGAAATGCACTATACTGGCGGCATGGATGAGAAGCCCGTTTCCCGCCGTTCGATCCTCGCCGTGTGGCATTGGCCGCGGTGGGTTTGGTGCGTCATCTCAGCTCTGCCGATAGTGTACCTGCTGTCGGCCGCTCCGGTTCGATACGGCATGGCCGTGCTGGGCATCTCGAACCATGCGGGATGGATCACGGCTTACAACACGGTCTATTGGACCCACAATCGATGCACGCATTACGTGGCACCGCTCCGCGATCTCGACCAATGGGAGCTTGGCTCTGATGAGTCAGACCTACGGTGTACCGGAAAACTGATGAAGCCTGACGCCCTCCCTCCTCCGCAGCCTTCCGTGTTTGCCGTCTGGCGGTGGCGATTCCCCAAATGGACGTGGGGCATTGTCGTGCCGCTGATGGTGGCATGATTCCTGCCGCCGTGGCGACGAAGATCGGCTCGCAGTCGCAGAAGCCGCTCGCGA
>CAZDGB010000134.1:0-17932 GCA_964504645.1 uncultured Planctomycetaceae bacterium
GTCAAAAGACTCTGACGCGATTGTTCCTGAAGATTATACTTGAATTATGAACCTCCGCGACTTTGCCGAGCGCGTTCTCCTTTCGCCGTCGCTTGACGACAAGTTGCAGCGCGTCAAGACGCCGTTCATTGATGAGCATCCCGGCGAGGCGTTGCGGGTCGAAGCCCCCACTCGGCCGGCAAATCTGCAGTTCGCCGGGCGGCACGAAGCGCCGGACATGCCGCATCCCGACACATTCGCCGATCCGAATCGCCGGGCCGTGGCGCATCACATCATGGCGAATCACGAGTTGCAGGCACTGGAGGTGATGGCGTGGACGCTGCTCGCGTTCCCCGACGCGCCGACCGATTTCCGCCTCGGCGTCGCCCGCATCATGCAGGACGAACAGCGGCACACGCAGATGCACATCGAACGGGGCAAAGCGTTCGGTCTGGAGTTCGGCGACTTGCCGGTCAACTGCTACATCTGGAAAAAGGCGTTGAGCTTCGCATCGGTGCTCGATTATCTGGCGGGGCTGCCGTTGACGTTCGAGGGACGGAACCTCGATCATACGCTGGAGTTCGAGGAGTATTTCCGCCGCGTCGGCGACGTGAAGAGCGCCACTGTGATGCGGCAAATTCACCTCGATGAGATCGAACATGTGGCGTTCGGGGTCACATGGCTCCGAAAGTTGAAACCGGCGGAATGGAGTGACTGGGAAGCTTATTGCCGCCATCTTCACTGGCCGCTGCGACCGGAAAAGTCCGTGGGGGACGAGTTTCACCTCCAACCGCGGCTGGACGCAGGGATGGACGCGGAATTTATCGCACAATTGCGGGCGTGCTGACTCGGCAAACCCTTCTGGAAAAACCGATCTCGCCCCGCACTTGCGGGCGAAGACGATTTTCCGCATGGCGAACGAGTGTCCGGCGGAAAAAGTTTTGTTAGAATTCCGCAACCCGAATGGACGAAAATCGGAGTCCCGCCTTTCGTGCAGCGATATCGCGCTGACGGCACTTCCAGGCGGTAACCGATCCCTCACAAGGAACGAACGGTATGACGACGGTGATGATGGGCATTGGGACCGCGGTCCCGGAAGTGAGCTTGGCGCAGACGACGGCGTATCAGCTCACGTCGCCGTTGTGCTGCGATTCTGACGAGCACCGTCGCGTGATGGAGATGATCTACGAAGGGTCCGGCGTGCAAGAACGCCGAACCGTCGCGCTCTACGAACAGGCGAAGTCGACGGAAACGACCGTCGACAGTTTTTACCAGCCGCGCCGCGACGAGGATGACCACGGTCCGAGCACGCGGTCGCGCATGGAGAAATACGAGGAGCATTCGCTCGGGCTGGCGAAATCGTCGAGCCAGTCGGCGCTCGCCAAGGCCGATCTCGATCCGTCGGCGGTGACGCATATCGTCAGCGTCTCGTGCAGCGGGTTCTGTGCGCCGGGCTTCGACATCGGGCTGATCCAGGAACTCGGCCTGTCCCGCGACGTGTCGCGGACGCACGTTGGGTTCATGGGCTGCCACGGCTCGTTCAACGCGCTGCGGGTCGCGCGGGGTTACACGGAATCCGATCCCAACGCCGTCGTGCTTGTCTGCTCGGTCGAACTGTGCAGCCTGCATCACTACTACGGCTGGTCGACGGAGAAAGTCATCGCCAACGCGCTGTTCGCTGACGGCTCTGGCGCCGTGATCTGCCGTCAGGCCCCGGCTGGCGGAGCGCCGCTGCATGCGAAGTACCGGTTGATCCGCAACGGCAGCTACCTCTTGCCGAATTCGCTCAAGGCGATGAGCTGGCGAATCGGCGACAACGGCTTCGAGATGACGCTGTCGCAGAAGGTGCCGCGGTTGATCGAAGAGAATCTCTCCGGCTGGATGACGCAGTTCCTGGCGAAGGAAAATCTGCGCATCGAGGACGTGCGCGGCTGGGCCATTCACCCCGGCGGCCCGCGGATTCTCGACTCCTGCATCGCGGCCCTCGATTTGGACGGCGACGACTTGCAACCGTCGCGCGAGGTGCTGGCGAGCTACGGCAACATGTCGTCCGCGACGATCCTGTTCGTGCTGGACCGAATGCGGCAGCAAGTGGAATCGGGCCCCGTCGTGGCGCTCGGCTTCGGCCCCGGACTGACGATCGAAGCGATGCTGCTGCACGCGGAATGAAATTCGCCTCGCGGCGGCTTTACATTCCACCGAGCACGAAATCCCGCGTCTCGCCACGCTCGTTCGCTTGATAGACCCAGTCAACATCGACGTCCAAGGCGGTCAGCCATCGGCCGCGTTGGCAGTCGGTGTCGAGGCAGACCCAACCGGTGAAGACCAGCGGGTAGCCGTTCTTCTGCGGCGTGTGGCCGCAGATCACGCGCCGTGGCGGATCGTACCAGCGTTCGTGCCCCGTCAAATGGCTCCAGCGGAGCCAGACAGCGAACTGCTCGTTGAGCGGCACGCCCTGCTGCAAGTTGGCATGGACGAAAATGGCCGCTGGTGTCTCCCAGTAGTCGACCGCGGCTCGCAACAGGTCGACATGCGTGACGGGAATTTGCTCGAGGCTTCCGCCGTAGTTCTCGAGCACGGCGTCGCCGCCGACTTCCAGCCACATAAACTCATAGCTGCCGTCGAGCGCCCGCAGCATCATCTCTTCGTGATTGCCCTGGATGACGATCGTCCGGCAGATCTGCTGGAGCGTCAGAACCTGCTCTAACACCTGCTTCGTTCCCGGCCCGCGGTCGACCAGATCGCCGAGGAACACGACGGTGTCTTCGGCCTGCGGTTCGATCCGGTCGAGCAACGTTTGCAACGCGGTATCGCAGCCGTGGACATCGCCGATGGCGAATGTGCGGCCGCCCGTCATGACGGCACTTTGGTAGTCGCCCACTCGCGTTGTGCAGCGGAAAGCGGGGGTTCCAGTTGTTGCCGGTAAAGTTCCCGGCCGTATGCACCCTCGTCAAAAGATCGTTGAAAGATCGATTGCAGATCGAGCTGCGCCGGCGCATCTTGCGCGTCGAGTGGAACGGGAATTCGCGGTAACGGGTCGTCAAGCTGGATCGGCCACAGGCCCGCCTTGGGACGCAATGGTCCGGGACTGACCACTACACAATAACTACAGGCGGGCAGACCCGTCACCGGCATCCGTTCGCCCCCGCGAAGCAAGTCGATTTCAATCAGGTTGACGGCGCTTGCCAGGTGTTGCCGGCGTTTCGACAGATATTGCTCCCGATCCGGACCGAGGCACTTGTTGGCCGGACTGAGCAATTCGATGACCGTGACCAGCCGCTCTTGCTGCTTGTCGCGAATTTCGATGAACCGCTCGCGCAGGAGATCGATACCCACTGGCACAGTTCCCTCCGCCGGCGCCAACAATTCCGCGCGGATGGCGGCAATAGTACTGCTCGATTCGGTTGGCGTCAGGAAGACATCGGGCCGGCCGAGCAAGCGCCGCTCCTCACCGGCGAGTTCATGAACGTAGACATTGTCATCCATACGGACCTGGAAACGGTCTCTCAATTGTACGGCGAGTTCGAGCCGCATCAGTGTGACGAAAACGCCATGGAAGTCGTGCCAGAACGCAGGATGTTCTAGATACGGGTTCATGCCCGGAAACGGGGACGGCATCGCAGCACCTCTCGCTTCATTCTAATCGGCGGAAGCAGCGGGGGATAGCGGCTTGAAGCGCGGTGCCCTCTGCTACTCGCTCTTCGCTCTCCGCTGTATGATGCTGGAAAATCTCACCACATGCTCCCAACTAAGGTTTGACTGCAAATGACCGAGTTTCGTACCGAACACGATTCCATGGGCGACGTCCAGGTTCCGGCGAAAGCCTATTTCAGCGCGCAGACGCAGCGGGCCGTCGAGAACTTCCCCGTCTCCGGCTGGACGCTTCGCCCCGAAATGATTCATGCGATGGGGCTCGTCAAATGGGCCTGCGGCATCGCCAATCAGGAACTCGGCAAACTGACCAAGACCGGCAAAAACAAGCTCGACGATAAACAAGTCGACGCGATGCTCGCTGCCGCGAAGGAAGTCGCCGGCGGAAAATTCGAGGGCGAATTCCCCATCGACGTGTTCCAGACCGGCTCCGGCACGTCGAGCAACATGAACGCCAACGAAGTCATTTCGAATCGCGCCATCGAAATCGTCAAGGGGGACCGCTTCGACCAGAAGAAGCCGATTCATCCCAACGACCACGTCAACATGGGACAGAGCACGAACGACACGTTTCCGACGGCGATTCACGTCGCCGTGGCGCTCGGCATCCACCAACGGCTGATTCCCGCGCTGCAGAAATTCGCGGACGTCCTCGCCGACAAAGCGCAACAGTGGGACAAGATCATCAAGATCGGCCGCACGCACCTCGCCGACGCCACGCCGCTGCGTCTGGGACAGGAATTCGGCGGCTTTGCGCGGCAACTGCAACTGTCGGTGGAACGAGCCAAGAAAGCGCTGGAACCGGTGCTGGAACTCCCGGTCGGCGGCACGGCGGTCGGCACGGGCATCAACACACATCCGGAATTCTCAAAACGCGTTTGTGCCGCATTGGCTAAGGAAACCGGCGTCAAATTCTTTGAGGCGGTCAATCACTTCGAAGCGAACGCCCAGCGCGACGGACTGGTGGAATGCCACGGCCAGTTGCGGGCTATCGCCGTCACGCTGTTCAACGTGGCGAACAACATCCGCTGGCTCGGCGCCGGACCGCGCTGCGGATTCTACGAGGTGATGATCCCCGACCGGCAGCCGGGCAGCTCGATCATGCCGGGCAAGGTGAACCCCGTGATGTGCGAGAGCCTGATGCAGGTGGCGGCCCGCGTGATCGGCAACGACCAGACGGTGGCGTTCAGCGGCGCGACGGGCGGCCAGTTCCAGCTCAACATCATGATGCCCATCATGGGGCACGCGTCGATCGAGAGCGTCGAGCTGCTCGCCCAGGGAACGACGGCGTTTGTCGACCTGTGCGCCATCGACATGGACGCCAACCCCGAGGCGTGCGAGGCGTCGGTCGAAAAATCGCTGGCGATGGTCACGAGCTTGAATCCGTACATCGGCTACGAAAAGGCGGCGGCGCTGGCGAAGGAAGCCTTCAAGACTGGTAAGACAATTCGCGAACTCTGCCGGGAACAGCAGATTCTGCCCGAAGACCAGCTCTCAAAGGCCCTCGATCCGTGGAGTATGACCGAACCAAAGGCATAGTGGTGAGTGTAAATCGCGGTGAATACCTCCAAGAAATGTGCTTGAATTGGCGCGGCATACTGAGCTAATGTGACGTTGCGGGCCAAAGGCGGATTTACATTTCGAGCAGTCCTTGCTCTGTCCGTCGGTAATTCACATTTCATCAGTGGGGGCTCATTCGATGCGTACTTCACGTGTCCGATCTCGCGGTTTCACGCTCATTGAACTGCTCGTGGTCATCGCGATCATCGCAATTCTGATCGCGCTATTGCTCCCCGCCGTGCAGCAAGCGCGCGAAGCGGCTCGCAGAACGCAGTGCAAGAACCATTTGAAGCAACTCGGTCTGGCGTTTCACAACTATCACGACGTCTTCAATATGTGGCCGCCGGCGTATACGCTCGGCGCCGGCCCCGTGTTTAACAGCCTGTTGGGAGCACCTCAGCAAGCTGCTGTCGACGACGCAAATCTTCATCTTTATACGGAGTTCTTGCTCCCCTACATCGATCAAGCTCCGCTATATAACTCGATTAATTTCAGCCAGATCTATATGTCGCCGATGAATCTCAGCGCGTTCGGTCTTGGCAATTATACTTGGGACAATCAGTCGAAGATCCGCAGCGTGGTACCCGTCTTTAGCTGTCCCAGCACTCCGAGAAGTGCAAACGCGGTGAACTGTGGAATCGACGCCACGGGCGACGGCACCTGGGATCTGACGTGGGTCAGCGGCGCCATCGATTACAGCCCGCTCGGCGGGATCTACGGCACGCTGCGCAACAACTTCATCAACCCGGTTTCCCCGCAAGCTTCCAGTCAGGGAACCTTGTCCGACGATCACTTCCGGTTCCGCATCGGTGATGTGACCGACGGCACGTCGAACACATTCATTCTCATGGAGCTTGCCGGGCGTCCGGACGAGTATCGCAAGGGCAAATTGTTTCAGTCCAACAGCCCGTACTGCGCGGGGGGCGGCTGGGGCGATATCACGAACGCGGAAAACTGGGTCAAGGGCTCTCTCATCGACGGCAGCAGTCCGGGATCCGGCGGGCCGTGTGCCATCAATTGCACGAATCGCGCGGGAGAAGGCGCCTATAGCTTCCATGTCGGCGGCATTCAGATGCTGATGTGCGACGGCGCCGTGCGGTTTCTTAGCGAGAACATCAGCGTAGCGGTGTTCGGCGACGTCGCGACCCCGCAAGGCGGCACCGTCACGCCCGAGTTCTAATCACTGCAGCCGTTGCCGAAGTTCAATCCAGCCCCCGGGTGCGTTCGCCGGGGGCTGCTATTTCTGGAGCCAGCGGATGAAGACCTCGCCTCGCGCCTGGATGTGCATCGCTTGCGGGTTGAGCTTGATGTCCGGTTGTGGACGACAGTCGGATCAGGATCGCTTGAAGTCCATCGTTCCCAACGCGGTTAAGACGACGCCCGTGAAAGGGAAGGTTTTGGTGGACGGCAAGCCCGTCACCAACATCTGGGTGACGCTGCACCCGGAGAACGAAACCAAGGAATCGCTCCTGCCGAAGGCGCAATCCGACGCGAGCGGCAATTTTGCGGTCGGCACATATATCGGGGCCGACGGCGCCCCACCTGGAAATTACAAGATCACGGTGGAATGGCTAACGTACAATCAATTCGGGGGCCGGTGGTCTGGGCCGAGCAAGATTGACGACAAATTCGCCAGCGCGAGTACGACGCCGTTCGAAGTGACTGTTGCAGACAAGTCCGTCGACGTGCCGGTGCTGGAAGTGCAGGCGAAGAAAGATGCGGACCAGATCAAATCGAAGTCCAACCCTCGGGCCGAACGGCAGCGTTGAAGTCGAGGGTGTTCCATTGTAATGCGAGGAGGGAATCCCCTCAGTTGCCTTTACCTGAGCCCGTTTCATCAAATCATCATCGAATCTAATTTACTTTTGAAGCATCCCCTGGTATGACAAATTAAGACTTGGTGTCCTTTTCGATTCACTCTCTGTTAGGAGTCTGCAATGCGCCGTTCGCTGACTCGTCCGCGTGGTTTTACGCTGATTGAACTGTTGGTGGTGATCGCGATTATCGCGATCCTGATTGCGCTACTCTTGCCCGCCGTGCAACAGGCTCGCGAGGCCGCCCGCCGGACGCAATGCAAGAACCATCTCAAGCAGGTGGGGCTGGCTTTCCACAATTATCACGACACATTCGGTCGATTTCCCTTGCCGGGACTGATGGTGTTTGCGCCGGGGATGGGCAGCGGTGTCGGCGGAACGATGACCAGCAATAGCTGGGGACTTGCCACTCTGCCCTACATGGACCAGAGTCCGGTTTACAATCTTTACAATTTCAGTTTCGCTTGCTGGGACTCCCGTAACACGACTGCCGTGCAGACGAAAATCCCCGCTTTCTTGTGTCCTTCGACGCCGCGGACCTCCAACTCCACGTCATATACAATTCCCGCGGCCCTCTTAGCTGGACTGGCGACGGCAAACCTGTCACTCACTGATGCAGGCGCCATCGACTACGTCACGACGAATAGCGTGATGGATGAATTTGTTGAAGCTGCTTACAACGATGGCGTCAATTACAATGATCGCCCTGGCTGGGGGCAAGGCGGACTCGTTGTGCCGCCATTGCCTTCCGCAAACATTCCACCGCTTGCCGGCGGAATTCGTGATATTACGGACGGCACGTCGAATACAATCTTGGTGGGCGAAATGGTCGGCCGAAATTCGCTTTATCGTTCTACTCGCCGCGTGCTGATCTCCCCCCCGGATGCGGAAGCCACTCTCAACTCGTTGGCGGCTGGCGGCGCTTGGGCAGATCCGTTCAACGGAAACTGGGAGCTTTCCGGTCGTTTGTACGATGGGACTTCCGACCGCGGTCCTTGCAGCGTGAATTGCTCCAACGCGAAGGTGAATAGCTCGGATTCCTTGCGATTTGCGGCGGGACTGTTTTCATTCCACGTCGGCGGTGCGCACATTCTTATGGGAGACGGCGCTGTCCGTTTCCTTAGCGAGAACGTTTCCGGAATAACGATGACATCGTTGGTTTCAAGAACCTTTGGAGAGGTGGTCGGCGAATACTAAGTGACTGCCAACCCGAGATGGTTCGCGATTTCGCGCACCGTCTCGGGTTTTTGTTGGCGTCCTTTCGCATCGCATAGAAAACAAGCTCGGATGACCACAATCGCCCGTTTTCTCGCCGTCACATTCCTAGTGTCACAACTGATTCTCCTTGGTTGTTCGAAACCGCCGCGCGGAGGGCCGCGAGTCAAAACTCACCCCGCGAGCGGCATCGTACATGTCGATGGCAGTCCTCAAGCGGCAGTCCTGGTCGAATGTTACCCGGAGCCCGGCGGGACAATTCAACGCCCGTTGGCAGGACACACTGATGAAGAAGGCAAGTTCGTCATCAGCACTTACGAGTCTGGTGATGGGCTTCCCGTGGGAGAATACGCTCTGACTTTCAAATGGATGGTCTCGCAGGGTTTGACAGCGATCGACAAGTTCAAAGGAGCTTACTCGGATCCCAAAAAATCCGAACACAAAGTGACAGTGACCGAAGGTGAACCCATCGACCTTGGTGTAATCGAACTAAAAACCAAATGACCTCATTTCGTTGGAAGCATTGTCAATGGCGCTGCGAATCATCGGTCCCTCTCGACTCCTTGTTCTTTTCCTTTCGACCCTATCCTTATTTTTAGCGACGCACACTGTCGCGCAAACCTCGTCCGCTACAGACGACCTCCCCCAGCAGCTCTTCCAATACATCCAGCGTGACGAACCCGACTTCGCGTGGAGTGTCGAAGAGCAGCAGACGATCGGCGACACTGCCGTCCATCGCCTCAAGCTCACCAGCCAGAAGTGGCAGGATATCGTCTGGGAGCATGCCCTCACGGTCTATTCGCCGGCCGAGATCGCCTATCCCGATCACATGCTCCTGTTTGTCAGCGGGGGCAAGATCGGTGGTCGGCCGGGGCCCGAAGAACTGCTGATGGGGTCGATGTTGGCCCGGCTGTGCGGGGCGCGCATCGCCATGTTGAATCAGGTCCCCAACCAGCCGCTGATGGACGGCAAGGTCGAAGACGATCTCATCACCGAAACGTGGCTGAAGTACCTGGAGACCGGCGACGCGACGTGGCCGCTGCTCTTTCCGATGGTGAAGAGCGCCGTCAAGGCGATGGACGCGCTGGAAAAGTTTCACCAACAGGAATGGCAGCGCGAGCTCAAGGGGTTTGTCATCACCGGTGGATCGAAACGCGGCTGGACGAGCTGGCTCACCGCCGCCGCCGACCCGCGGATCATTGCCACCGCGCCAATGGTCATCGACGTTCTCAATTTCCCCAAGCAGATGAAGTACCAGAAGGCGGTGTGGGGCAAATACAGCGAGCAGATCGACGACTACACTCGCAAGAATCTGGTCCGCGCGGACGGCATACCAGAGGGGACCAAGGAAGAAGCCCTGTGGAAGATGATGGACCCGTACACGTATCGGGAGCGAATCACGCAGCCGAAGCTGCTCATCGTCGGGGCCAATGACCGCTACTGGGTCGTCGACGCGATGAACATTTACTGGGACGACCTCGTCGGGCCGAAGTACATCTTCCGTCTGCCCAACGCCGGGCACAATCTCAAGAACGGCCGCGAGCAGGCGTTGAGCACGCTCGCCGTCTTCTTCCGGCATGCAGCGGGGGGACTGGAACTGCCGCAGATCGCCTGGCACAAATCCTCGGAAAACGGACGCCTCGAACTCACCGTGAAGGCCGACGTAAAGCCGATCGGAGTGCGGCTCTGGTCGACCCGTTCCGACACCAAGGACTTCCGCGAGTCGAACTGGACATCGGCGAAGATGAAACCGACCGACGACAACCTGTTCGCCGGCGGCGTCGAGAAGCCGGCCTCCGGACACGTCGCTGTCTTCGGCGAAGTGCAGTATGTCTTCGAGAAGCTGCCGTACTCCCTCTGCACGCTGGCCTTCTGGGAGTGACCGCACCTCAAAGCCGCGGTTGGCAACCGCGGTCTGCTGAGCGACGTCCTGGAAGAAAAACCGCGGATGTCATCCGCGGCTTTGTCAGGCGTTCAACCCCAACACTCGCCGCGCGTTGTCGCGGAAGATTTTCGCCTGCACTTTCTCCGGCAAATCGAGTTGCCGGTAAAGTGTCAGTTGCGGCACGTTCTGGCCAGGGGTGAGGTAGTCGGTGCCGAACAAGAGGCGGTCGGCCCAGCGAATGAGGAATTCGCGGCCGAACTTAAGGTCGCGTTGGATCGCGTTCGCTCCGCTGCCGGCCGACAGATCGCCGTAGATGTTGGGGTAATCCATCATCAGCCGCTCGATCGCGCCGCCGGGCTCGACCGGACCACCGGGATAGCCGCCGAGTTGATTCTGCTCTTTCACGTCGGCGGAGATCGACGACCACCAGGCGGTGGCGTGGGCGATGAACGTCGTCTGCGGGAACGTCTTGAGGACCTTCTCCAGCGCCGGCAAACCGGGCGCGTCGAGGTTCCGCTCGGTGTCGGAATGGTAAAGGATCGGCAGCTTCAAGTCGCCGCAGACTTCATAGAGCAGCATGTTTCGCGGGTCGTCGATCTTGATGCCCGTCTTGTGCTCGCCGAGGCCTTTCGCGCCGAGTTCGACCCAGCGCTTGAGCATATCGGCCAGTCCCTTTTTGCCGCCGCTGAAACTCGTCCGCGGATCGATGCAGCAGAACGGAATCAGCCGGTCGCGGTGCGGTTTCGTTTCCTCCAGCACGAAGTCGCTGGTCAGCAAAAAGCTGGACGACTCCGGCGAGACGAGCGGCAGCACGACGGCCTGCGAGACGTCGCTCTCGTCCATCCAGCTCAAGAGCTGCTTCGTCGAAAGATACTCGGTCGTATTCCACGTCTGGCCGAGATGCGTATGCACATCGACGTATCGCCCCGGCGGAAACTTGTCGTCCGCGGCGTGCAATCGCGAAAGTTGCGACAGAGCGGCGGTCGCAGCCACAGCTTGCCGGCAGAACTCGCGGCGGGACAGGGTGGTGTTCATAACTCTCTCTCCTTATGCCGCGCGCCGCTGACGCAACTGGTCGACCGTGACGGCGGCGACGATGATGGTGCCGAGGACAATATCCTGAATGTCGTTCGAGATGTCCAGGTAAGTGCAGCCGGTGATGATGGTCGACATAAGGGCCGCGCCGGCGAGGGTACCGAGAATCGAGCCGCGGCCGCCGCTCAGGCTGCCGCCGCCGATGACGACCGCGGCGATGACCCGGAGTTCCAGCGCGCTGTTGCCGTTGGGGTCGCCCGACCGCAACCGCGAGAACTGATAGACGCCCGCGATGCCGACGAACAGCCCGAGCAGCGTATAGACGCACAAACGGTTCCACGGGACATTGATGCCGCACAATCGGGCCGTCGCTTCGTTCGATCCGAGAGCATAGACGTACCGCCCGAAGACGGTGTACCGCAGCATGGCGGCGACCAGTAGAGCGAGCACAAGGCCCAGCCAGATGCTCGCCGGAAAACGGAAGTAGTCGAGCACCGTATCGAGGCGCGGCACACCGCTGCGAGCGGGCCACAGTGCCGCGTCTTTCGTGCTGGTGAATTCCAAAAGCCAGCGGGGAATCTGCGTCTCGGGATTCGGCCGCACCGTCTGGCCCCCTTTCTCCACGACGTGCGCCAGCCATTTGCCGATGCCGAGATAAATCGTCATCGTTCCCAGCGTGATGATGAACGGCACCACGCGCAGCAGGCTGACCAGTCCGCCGTTGAGCGCCCCCAGCGCGCACCCCGCGGAGAGACACGCGCCGATGGCCAGCCACGGCGGCCAGTCGCGCTTTAGGCAACACGCGAGCACCGTCGCGCACAGGCAGATGCCGTTCCCCACCGAGAGGTCGATGCCGCCGGAGATGATCACGATCGTCATCCCCAGCGCGCACACACCGATGATCGCGCTCGAGCCGGCGATCGTGCGGAACGTCTCCGAGCTGAGCATCACCGGCGGCTTCTTCGTGCCGCGCTTCACGACCCGTTCCGCCACGGCGAAGAACGTGAAGACCAGCACCAGCGCGAGGAGCGGACCGCAGGAGACGATCCACGTCCCCCACGCAGGCCGCGATTTCTCTAGCGAAGCCGTCGTCTCATCCAGCGTCATGCGAGCATCCACATTCAGAGCGGGAAGAGAGAATACTAACCCGACGCGCGGGCGAGAGCGATGGATCGCGGCCTGCGACCCGGTCCTGGCGGCGAGGACCGAGTCGCGGATTCAATTCCAACCAGGTTGTGAAAGAGCGCGGGACGACGAATCGTCCCTCATCCAATCGCGTGGGTTGCGCGACAAAGTGTTTGCAAACAAGCGTCCGGCCGGCGACCGTCCTGCGTCGAATCCCGTCGCTTCGATGTCGCTTATTGTCGCCCTCATGTCGCTTCGCGGGCGGTTCTCTGTCGCTTGACGCGTCATAGGGGGCGTCGAATCAGCGGGCGCCGGAATGATATACGTGACAAACCACGGTGAAAGTTGATGGGTTGTTGGTGGGATGCGAAACATTCCGCCAAATTCGTGACTTTCCCAGAATTTGTCTTTTCTTAAGACGAAACTCGCTAGGGTGGAGGCATGGAAACCACCATCGACGCGCCGTCTTCATCCGCCCACGTTTGTGAAGTCTGCGGCAAGCCTGCGGAAATGCGATTCTTGGAGCACGCCGGGGAAAGCGCACGGCGGGTTTGGCGGACCTTTTGTCCGCAGCACGGCGAAGGCTATCTGCTGAGCCTGCCGGAGTCGGAATTCCAGAGGACAGTGACCCCTGAATTTCAGTACCGCTGAGTGACTCAGGAATCTTCGGTCGCGCGGTAGTTGTCCATCTGCTTCGTCCGCTTCACAATCTCCGCATTCAATACGCGGAGTTTCTCGCGAATGATGTCGGACTGTTCGTGCAGAATTCTCGACTCGTCTATCAATTCCTGCAGCGTGCGGGATTCTTTGGTGTGCTGCGGCGTCAGAGTCGGCGAATGGTCCGCCGATCGGTTGTCGGCGTCCATCGGCGTTCCAGTGGATTCTTGTGAAGTTGCAGCATGATGGCTCTCAGCCTATCACGCCAGAACGGTTGGAACCGCGAATTCCAGCAGTGGGGCTGATTTGGTGGAAAGTATTTCGAGAAGGGCGGCTTACTTCGGCGGCTTTTTCTTCGCCTTCTCCGCCGCCTTCTTCGGGCTGACGTTGGTCACGCCGGTGACGGAATCCTCTTTGACTTCCTTGGGATTCAACGGCATTGGCGGAACGGGCGGCAGTTGCTTCGGATCGACTTGCAGGAGGTGATCGAGAAGTGCGTTGAATTCGGGCGTTGTGGCGTCATCGCCTCTGGTTTGACTTCCATCAAACGACGCGCCATGCTTTTCTTCTTGACGTTTATTGACCATTGCGATTATCCTTACGATAGCGCCATTTGTACAGGTTCGGTCTCGTTTCTGCGGTGGTTCACCGATGATTTCTCCGGCACCGCAATCTAATCTTCTCGGCGTCGGGCTGTATACCCCGCGCGAGGCCGCGCTCTACGCGCAAATCCCCACCCAAACCATTGTCCGCTGGTTGTTCGGCATGGGCGGGGGACAGGCTGTGCTGTCTCCGCAACTCTCCGAGGAAGACAAGCTCGTTACGTTTCTTGATTTCGTTCAGGCGATGTCGGTGCGGTCAATTCGATTGATGAAGAAAACGCCGCTTCAAAGAATTCGTGATGCCGTCTCGGCTGCATCGCAAGAATTTGAAATTGAGTTTCCACTTGCCGCCCGTCACAGAATCTTCTTCCTTGGCGAAGAGATCATCATCAATGTCGGTGATCAGGAAAGCAAAAAGTATTTGCAGGTGACGGGGCGTCACAAGAGCAATTTCGTCCTTACCGAGGTCGCTGAGTTTTTCAAAGAGAACCTGTTCTTCGATGATGTTTTGGGGCTGGCATCATCTTATCGCCCGTTTGAATACAAGAATTGCGGCATTGTGATGGACCCCACGATTCGCTTCGGCGAGCCATACCTGCCGTCGTGCGGATACAGCGCTCAGTCGCTTATGGATGCATACCAGTCGGAAGGCGGCCTTGAACCTGCGGCAAAGGCGTATTCGGTTCAGGTGCACGAGGTTGAAACCGCGGTTCGTTTTTACGATCACATTCTCGGCAAATCTGTGGCGTGACATCTCTGCTCAAACTGGTGTTCGACGAGTGCGTGCCGCGACAATCAATGGTCGCAATGGCCGGATACCTCCTCAACAGCCAGTCGCCACCGCAGGTTAAGCATATCGTCGAATTTCAGGGGCAGGGCATCGCAGATAGCGTGTGGATTCCCCAATATGCAGCGGACGGCTGGGTTGCGATTACAGCAGATCGTGCGCGTCGTGGCACTGGTGGCCCCGCCGAAAAGCTGCCGCTCCTCTGTCACCGCCACCGAATGACGCACGTCGTTCTTTCAAACAAAATGCACCATTGCAAAGTGTTTGAGAAGTGCCAATATCTGCTGCGCGTTTGGAACGACATCGTGACTTTGCCAGACCAGCCACCGGGGTCTCGGTATGTTTTGCGTTTCACGCACGGCGATTCAGTGAGGCTGGAAAAAATCGAACTTCAGCCCGACGGTCGACGAATGCGCAGGAGCAAAGCAGCAAAGCCGGAAGTTGATACCTAGAGCCGCTTTCTCCCCGGCATCCACACATCACTTTTCAGTAGATGTTTCGTACATCAGCCGCTTGCCCTCCGCGCCCCGGATGATGGCGACCATGCGGATGCCATCGGCATTCTTCCGGGTGTTCCATCGAAACATCGTCTCCGCGACGTAGCGGTGAAGATGCCGGGCGGACATCTTGTGGTGCGTTCCCACAAAGGACCGCTTGAGCCGAGCGAAGAACCCTTCGACCGTGTTCGTGCTGACGAAGATCGGCCCCTTGTCGTCGCACCGGACGTATTCCTTCGCCTTGTGGTGAACCGTGTGGTGTCCGCCGTCGAAGTATTCGCCGATCCCGACGTAGCAGCGATGCTCGTCAGTCACGATGGCCGAATCCTTATCGACAACCGTGTTAATCGCTCCCTTGAGCGTCAGGGAGTTGACCGCGTGAACCGGGAAGGCAACCGCATTGCCGCCGCGTTCAACCAGCGCCACGACCGGATACTTGTTGAGGTTCTTCGGTCCGCTCCGATCCGGTGCCGGGTGACGCGGCTTGCGAGCGCCAACCCACGTCTCGTCAACTTCGACCACGCCGCCGAGCATGCTCTTTTGCGGCTTGACGGCCATCGCAGCCCGCAGACGATGGCAAATAAACCAGCCGGATTTTTGCGTGACATCCAACAGCCGCGCCATTTCGTGACTGCTGATTCCGTTCTTCGCGGCGCTCATCAGGTGAATCGCCATGAGCCACTTGTGCATCGGAATCTTGGAGTCTTCAAAGATGGTTCCGACGCGAGCCGTGAATTGCTTCCGGCAGTCGCGGCACTTGTAGACGCCGGGCCGCACCGGAGACTTGCTGCCGGGCTTCGGCGTCAGCTTGCAGACGTTGGTCGCCTTGCAGTGCGGGCAGACGGGACCGTTCGGCCATCGCTTCGACTCGAATAGCTCGCGGGCCTTGTCTTCGTCGGCGAAGGCGGGGACCAGCGTGGCGAGGGTGATGTCGGCGTCAGTGTTCGTCGGCGGATTCTTGCGAGGCATGTTGCGTCTCCTGTGGTTGTGTAAATAATAGTATTGACACGGAGACACGTCAATAGTTCTATTGACAAATTTGGCGGTTTCCATAAAATCCCTTTATGGCTGAAACAGGGGAAGACCCGGTGATGAAAGAGGTCCGCAAGCTGTTCGCGGACTCAAAGAAGACCTATCAGGAGATAGGCGAGGGAATGGGCTATGGGCGCGATGTCGCCCGGCAGTCGGTCTTCCAGTTCCTCAAGAGCGAGAACCCGCGCATTAACATGCTCCGGCGGTTTGCCAATGCGTTAGGGATTCACATTTCAACCTTGTTCAAGTGACAAGAGTTGCTTAGACGCCCGAGGTTCGCCCGATTTTGGCGCATTCGTTCACAAGGGATGTGAACGTATTTACACATATCTTGCGTGTGTAAATTTCAGGTTTGGACCGGGAATTCGGGACTCTCGTCTTGTGTTGAACGCGCTTAATCGGCATATTGAATACGACAAGCGAATCTCAATCCCGGAGAATTGTGGCAGTGGACGCCGCCGAATACAACCTGTTGCGAAATCGCATCAACGAATGGCACGCTGAGCAGCTTCGTCTAATCGATAGCCGCCGTGCCGCGGACTTAACCGCTCTCCATCGCGTGTGTGAACTCGCTGGATTCGACCCCAACAAGCCGACCGTGTCGACGACGACGACCGTCGACACGGACCTTCCGGGAGACCACTGGGAGCGCGGCGGGTTGTCCAAGATCGTGACGACCGCTGTCGGCCTGATCGGGGCGGATGTTGAATTCTCGTTCCACGACGTGCAGCAGGTGCTCGCCGACAGCGGCAAGAACAAGGAAGACTTTCCAGCCAACGCCATCACGCAGGTTCTTCGGCGCTTGGTGGAACTAGGGAAAATCGCGATTGTCGAACAGGGGCAAGGCCGCCGTCCGACGACTTACATTCGCAATCTGCACGAAGAAGAGGGATAGCGCCGCTCGGAGTTGAGCGGCTACGGAAGCTGTCTTCAGGGAATGAAGAGGAAGGAGGCCACAATGTGCAGCATGGACGAACGGGCGTCCCAAAAAAGATAGCCGCATTGTTAGAGCAACGCGGCTACCCGAAATGCAGCGGGGCGGAGCCCCTATTCCCGGTATCGACGATACCAGCTTCGCCCCGCCTTTACAACTCCTTTTTCAGGAGCAAGGCGATGGTCTGTAAGCACGTTAAGCCCGCGCCCCCAGGCTGGCGGTGGGTCTACTGTGATGTGGTGATCCACTACATCACCAAGAAGCCGATGCGGCGCAAGAACGGCGGGAAATTCAAGTTTCTCGTCCGTCGTTGATGCCATGAGTTAATTGGTGTTTGAACCGCACACGGCTCGAATTTCCGGGCCGTGTGCACAATCTCTCAAAAGCCGGAAAATGACCGGACGCCGTTTGCTGGCAATGGGTTCGGTCGCATCAAAGAGCGTCGTGGTTTGTCACGTATATCATTCCGGCGGGCGCTCATGCGTGTTTGGTTAAATTGGCGACTTGGGCAACCGACTCGAACATTGGGCCTGTGGGGAGTTCTGGGGAAAGACAACTTCAAAATACGCTGTACGGATTCGCGACCGTCGCGCTTCCCCAATCCCGTCCGGTGTTGCGCAACAAGTTGTCGAGAAAGTCGGCGAACATTCCCGAGTCACAGGCTGGTTGCGAGTCGGTAAAACCGAAGACCGGCTAAAGCCGGGACTCCAGCGGGTCGCTTCCCACCGCGACGTTCATGATGGATTCTTCGCTCCAAGCCGCGGCGTCGCGAATCTCGCGCAGGCGGCCGCGGGACATCACGCCGATGCGGTCGCACACGGCGAGCAACTCAGTGAGATACGAGCTGACGAACAGAATTGCTTTGCCCTGCGCGGCGAGTTCGCCCATCAGACGATAGATTTCCGATTTCGTCCCCACGTCGATCCCCCGCGTCGGCTCGTCCAACAGCAGCACGTCGGCCTGTTGATGCAGGACGCGGGCGATCGCTACCTTCTGCTGGTTGCCGCCGGAGAGTTCGCTGACTGCTTGCTCCGGCGAGCGGGCTTTGATCTCGAGCGTCCGCATCGCCTCGCGCACGGCGACACGGCGGCGCGAGAGATTCAACCACCCCGCCAGGCTGTACGGCGACAACCGGCTGTAGGTGATGTTGTCCGCGATC
>CAZDGB010000135.1:0-17892 GCA_964504645.1 uncultured Planctomycetaceae bacterium
GCCGATCGTCTCGTCGTGCTCGATCATGCCGTCGATGTATTCGCTGTCGCCGTGCTGGTATTTGCCGCGATGCTCTTTCCGCACGTGCGTTCGCAGGTGCATGCGGGTGGAGTTGAACCAGCAGAAGAACGGCTTGTCGCCCTCTCTGACCATGCGCCGCATGTAGTCGATCGCCGCGTCGGACGTTTCGTCGTCAATCGTCTCCATCCTTTTCTTGGTGAGTGCGCCGGTGTCCTCGATCGTCTGCTTGCCGACCTTGCCGAACCGAGGGTCAACGGTTTCGTCATCCTTGTCCGTCGCTTTGCACTTGAGCACGCCGCGCGGGCCCCACTTGGCTTTGAACGCCGGATCCTTCGGGTAATCCGGGAGTTCCGGCTCTTCTTCGGCGTTCAGGTGATACAAATTACCGAAGAACTCATCGAATCCGTTCACCGTCGGCAGCGACTCGTTGCGGTCGCCGACGTGGTTCTTGCCGAATTGAGCTGTCGCGTAACCGAGATTCTTCAAGAGACCGCCGATGGACGGATCAAGCTGGTTCATCCCCATCGGCGCGCCGGGAAAGCCGACTTTGGAGAGTCCCGTCCGGATGATGTGCTGCCCGGTGAGAAACGCCGAGCGTCCCGCCGTGCAGCTTTGCTCGCCGTAGTAATGAAGAAAGCGGAGGCCCTCGTCGGCGAGGCGGTCGATGTGCGGCGTCGTGTAGCCCATCAGACCGTCGCTATAGCAGCTGAGATTCGTGGTGCCGATGTCGTCGCCGAAGATCACCAGGATGTGCGGTTTCTTGCCGGACTGCGCCAGCGCCGCAGCGGCGAGTTGGTTGTGGCTCGCCAGCGCCAGTTGGTCGCCGCGCGCCAAACCGGACGCACAACAGCCCCGTTTGGGCTCGCAGGCGTCGGAATCAGAGTCCGCTTCTTCGACGGAATGGATTTCCGCCAAGGCCCCCCTTGTCGGCGAAAATTCCAAGTTCGCCGCGGCATATCCCAATAAGCCACCCGCTAGCAGAACTACGCTCGTTGAAAGGAGAGAGAGTTTCCGCATGAGTCGCTCCTTGTTGAAGAAGTAGAAACGTGGTCCAGGCGAAGCACAACTTGGCCCGACGATTCACGGAGCAGAAGTCCCCTTGCTGCGACTGAATGAGGCAAGGGGTCATGGCATCACTTCTTGAACGTGAGCGGATACGCTTCGCCGATCGGCTTGAACGCCAGCGTCTGGTCGTCTTTCAGTGTGATGTCGGCGAGCATCGTGCCGCCGGTGTCGGGCTGCATCACCAGGCTGTTGCCGCGGACCGCATAGGCTCCGGAGACCGATTGCGGCTGGCCGTCGCGGGTGAATTGCCAGGTGAACTTGTCGTCGTCGCTCAAATTCAACTCGAAATTGCCGTGATCGCTCGCCGCCTTCCAATCGCCCTGGAGTTTGGCGAGGGGATACGCCGGCTCGTCGAATTTCGGCGCGGGGGCCTTTGACGGATCGGCATCGCTCGCCGGCGTGGAGTACATCTGCACGAGCTGCGCCGAGAGCTGGTCCTTCGGCTGCAGTTCGGCGGCCTTCTTCCATTGCGCGACGGCAGCTTCTTTATGATTGCACGTCAAGTATTGATAGCCGAGCAGAAACCGGTCGGCAGCGTCATCGGGATTCGCCTTGACGGTTTCCTCCAGCGCCCGCAGTTGCTCGGTGTATGCCGATTGATCGCCGTAGAGGCTGATCATCGTCGTCCAGTCCCAACCGGGACCGGCGGCAAGCACGGCGTGAATCGTCGCCGCCGCATCCTGGTATTGCTTCAGCGCGAACAGGCACAGGCTGCGGAACTCGTTGATGGCTGCATCCCGCGGTGCGGTCTGCAGCGCCTGATTGGTCAACTCCAACGCCTGGTCGTAATTCCCTTGCGAAAACGCCTGCCGCGCTGCGCCGAACGTGTCTTTCAGCGGGTCATCTGCTGGAGCAGGGGGCGTATCGGTATCGGAACCGGCGCTAGTGTCCGTTGTTCCATCGGTCGCTCCGCCTCCCCCCTGCGATTCATACGACGGATCGCCGACGATCGGCTGGTCGTAGGTCATGACCGGCTGGCTGTCGACATAGACCGGTGTGGTGTAGTACGGGTTGTAGTAAGCGCTGTCGCCGAACATGTACGCGACGGAGTTGAGTCCCCACATCGTCGCGCCGAACGCCATCGCCGCGGGATAGTTGTTCCAGAGATAGCCCCAGTTGCAGTAACCCCAACCTGGGCCGTAGCCGTTGTACCAGCCCCAGTTCCGCGACCAGCGGCCGGCCGGTCCATAATACCCGGCGTGTCCCCAAGCCCCGTACGGGCCGACATGTCCCGCATGGCCCCAGTAACCACCGTTCGGGCCCCAGGCGCCGGTGTGGCCCCAGTAGCCGTTGGGCCCCCAATAGCCGAAGTGGTTGATGTCGCCGCCGTTCGGGCCGTTCCACTGCTGATGATGCCAACTGGAGTTGTTCCAATTGGTGTTGGTGTTGTTGAAGTGATTGACGAGATCGTTATGCCGGTCGGCGATATTGCCTCGGTCGCCGGGATTCCAGCGCTCGCCCGATCCCCCTTGTCCGGGCCGCATGCCGGGATTCCAGCGAGTTCCTGCGCCCCCTTCGCCGGGCCGCGATGGGCCGAGTCCCGGTAACGAGGCGCGTCCTCCGGCATTGGGGAAGCGATCGGTCATGCCGGAGAGATTTCCGCGATTGAAGCCGCCGCCGCCAAAACCTTGCGTGCCGGGGCGAATCTCTGGTCGCATGCCGGGGGTGAGTTCTCGATTCGGCATGCCGCCGCTGGGACGGAACTCGGAACGGAATCCGGAATTGAACTCACCCCGGTTGAAATCCGGCTGGTGAACGACGTTGGACCGCGCGCCGCCGGAAAACCCTTCGCCGCCGAAGCCTCGATTCATCGTCGGGTGATAGCCGCCGCCGGAAAAGCCGCCGCCTCCCATCGGCATGCGGTTCATGCCGCCGAAGCTGCCGCCGCCAAATCCGCCGCCGTGGTATCCCCCGCTAAAACCCCCTCCGCTGAAGCCGCCTCCGCGAAATCCACCGCCCCCAAATCCGCCGCCTCCCCGGAACCCGCCGCCGCCGAAGCCGCGGGCCCAGAGGGGATCAATCGACAACGCCATCGAGAGAATCATCAATCCAGTGAAGCAGAAGAGTTTCCGCATGGTGAATGCCTTCGGGAATATCGTCGAGGTGAATGGAACTGCGAATTGGACATTCGACCGGGCCTTCCGCAAAGCCGGTAAGCCCGGCCAGCCGAATCGGTGGACGATCCGCTATTTCTTTTTCGCGGCGGCCTGCGGCTGTGGTTGCGGCGGCTGGCGGACGACGCGGTGCGACGATCCCGGCAGGCTTTCGCCGCCGTGCACGATCTGGGCCTGCGTCACCACCAGCGTGTCCTTGCCGTCGCGTTCGTACGTCACCAGCGACGAAGACCGCACGCCGCTGACGTCGATGACCGTCAAGTTCACGGTCCAACTGCCGTCTTCGTTGACGCGCCACCAGCCTTCGCCTGCCGCGCCGGTGGCGCGGAAAACCCACGAGCGGAATTGCTGTCGCTCGGCATCCCAGCCAACGCGATGCGTGCCCTGCGCCACCGTTTCGCCCGTCCGGCGGATCGTGAACTCACTGAGCAGAAAGTTCCCGTCCTCGGACCAGTCCCATTTGGTGGAAATCGTGGCGCCGTCGACTTCTTCGTGCCACGTGCCGATCAGCCATCCCAGCGCTTTCAACCGTTCGTGCGGCGTCATGGCTCCGGCTTCGAGTTCCCGCACGCTGGCCAATAGCCACGAGCCGTTCTTCTGCCGGATGTGCGTGGCCGTGTAGCGGGTGTGGCGCGTTTGCCCGTCTTCTTTCGGCGTGAACGTCGTCACGCCCTCTTCGACCACCACTCCCTCGGCGATGGGGCGGATCGACAGGAGTTCGAGGGCGATCGATCCCGCCGGCGCGGTGGCGAAATCGGCGGTGAATTCATCTTCAATCGCCCCGCGGCCGTGAAACACCGTCCCGGCTTCGTCGACGTATTCGGCTTCCTCCGTGAACAGCGCCGCGATGGCTTTCGCATCCTGCTTGGCGAACGCTTTCGCGAATTTCTCGCCGGCCTCGACGACGGTCTTCTGCAAGGCTTCTGCCTGCTTGTCGGCCGCATGCACGGCGGATCCCGCCAGCAGTCCGACGGCCAGCAATGCGATCCCCCAGCGGTCAGCCATGAATGTCTCCTCCGGATGTGTGTCACTTCAGATAGGCGTTGGGTTTTATAATACACGCCGGAGGAAATTCAGGAAGTGATCCGAGTTGAGGATAGTTGAGGATGAGGATTAAGAGTTTGAAGGAAAACTCATGGATTGTGTTCGGTAGGCCCTACTGTGTTCGGCGCGGATCTGCTGACCCCGCCGCTCTTCCGACCGAAGGTCTCCTCTTCGATCAAGAGCAAGGCAGCGGTCGGGAGACCGCGCCGAACAAGCCGGAACAAAGCCGAACAAGCGAAAAGTAAAACGCCCGGCGAAACGGTGGGGGCCGATTCGCCGGGCGTCACGTGAGCCTTGCGGCTCTAGAGCTTCATCGCCTCGATTTCCTGCACGAAGCGATTGGCGTCGCTGTGCAGGAACGCGGCGATCACGTCGAACACGGCGTCACTGAAGCCGCCAACATTCAACACGTCGCTCCGTTCGGGCGCCTGCGACGACACGTTCGGCGCGAGGTCGATGCAGATCAGTTTCGGTCCTTCGAAGTCGCTTCCCTGCAACCGCACCTGGTGCTGCACGAACCGCTGCCATTCGGTCATCACGCCCGTCGAGCCATTGGCGCCGAACGCGTACGGCCGGTTCCGGTAGACCCAGCTCTCGTTGTCGCTCACCAGCACGACGCCCGCGAACTTCCGCTGCGCGTAGTTCGACAGCGCCTTCTGGATCGGCAACGAGCAGTCCGTGCCGCCTCCGCCGTACTTCGCCAGCCGGTCCGCCAGACTCAAAATTGAATCCGACGGATCGATCCGCGGCTCGAACGCCTGCGTGTCGAACGGGATGACGACGCTGTCGGGATTGCGCCGCACGAGGGCCGCCGCAATCAACGCCGCGACGTCGACGCACCGCATCTTCGTCGTGCCGCCGCGGCCGCGGTGTCCCGTGACCGGCGTCTGCATCGAACCCGATACGTCGAGACCGATCACGATCGGTCCCGGCAATTGCGGCACATTGCCGCACGCGATCTCCGCCGCCTGGTGTAGCGCGGCCTTGATCGTGAACGGCAGGTCGTCCGAGACGTTCATGTATGCCGCGAAGTACTGGTACGGGAACTGCCGCGACCGGCGGACTTCGCGTTCGTCCGCCAGGCGCTGCGCAACCGCCGCCACCATCTCCGCGTCGTCGAACACGCCGTGGCGCTGCAGCGTGTTCAAGTTCATCCGCAGCGCCTGCGGTCCCATCGTCCGCGCGATTGCCGCCCAGACCGGCGTACCCTGGGCCGTATCGGCCAGGAGGTCCCAGCGCGCCATCAAACGAACAAAGCCGTCGCTTGCGCTGCCGGCGCCCTGCAACAGCGCGACCTGGTGCTCGGCCGTTTCCGCCGTGCGGAATGCGAGCAGCAGGCCGGCTTCCGTCGGCAAGTCGGCGATCGTCGCCGGCGCCCAGTGCTCGACGTCCTTGTCCGTCAGCCAGCCGAACAGCGCCCGACGGGCGTTGTCCTTCGGGGTGGGCCGCGCCAGCCGCAGGATGTCCCGCAGCGACGGATCGCGGCCGATCGACGCCGACAGCAGCTTCTCGACCGACGCCGAGTTCAGCCACCGCTGGAACGCGCGCTGCACCGAACTCGACAGGCTCTGCTTGCCGAACTGGCCCGAGCGGATCATCTGGAACAGCGTCCGCAGCACGCGGCCGTTGTCGATCACTCGATCGAACACCTGGTGGAACAGAACCGTGTCGCGCGTCGCGAGCGTCGCCACCAGTGCCGCCGGCATGTCCTTCAGGAATGCCCGCTCCCGCGCGTAGATCGCCAGCTTCGCCAGGAACACGTTGTCGCTCACCTGCGCGATCAGCGACTTCAGCGTGTCGAGTTGCGTCTCGGCGTCGGCGTAGTAGGTGCCGTTGAAGCAGCCCGTCGCCGCGAATTGTGCCAGCGCATGCTTTGCCGTGAACTGATACGCGACTCCGCCCGCCTCATTGCGAATCGTGGCACGCGGCAGTTTCGCCAGCAGACTCGAGAACAGCGACTTGTTGGCCATGACGGCCTCCTTCCTGGGCAGTCGAGTGGGCATCGATCCGTCGAGAACGCATCGTTCTCATGCCATGCGGAGCGGATTCCGGCTCGACGAAATGTGTGTCAACGATTCAACGAGGAATGGTCAGAGGCGCTCGCCAATGGAGCAACGCCCGCGATTGTCGCTTCAAGCGGGCGAAAGGAATCGAACCTTCATGGACTCCAACGCGGCAGTTGAATCGTGTTTCCAAAGCACTCGACGAAGTGTGGGCAGAGGTTTTTCCGCGGCGAACGGATAAGCCATCCGCCGAGGCCGGCCCCGTGCATATTCTTCGGACAGGGGGCCGGGTCGGGTTCGAACCGGCAAGTCCATGGATTCCGCACCGGCAGTCGAGTGTGTCTCCAGAGTTAAAATTCCGACGAGGTCGTGATCAGAGAACGCCTCTTGCGAGGCGACAGGCGCGTTTGGCCGCTCCGCCACAGCGTGTCTCCACGCCGGTGGGATTCGAACCCACGAGTTCTTGCGAACACCAGTTTCAGGGACTCCAATCGGGCAGTCGGAAGGTTTCAAACCGGAACAACGAAGTGATGGCCAGAGTTTTTCGTGCTCTATCCAACTGAGCTACAGTCTCCATCGTTGTGAGGGGAGACTGGTGGGACTCGAACCCACGACCACGGCGTGTAAAGCATGGACTCCCAACCGGCAGTCGTTCCGTATCTCAATCGCGATCCAACGAAGTGTTTGTCGAGACGCCTTCCTTACCGAGCCGCCAAGCCCGGCAGTGGACGCGCGGCCTCGTCTCGGAGAGACTCGGTTCCGCTTCACTAGTCGGTTGCCCGACATCGCTACTTTAAGGCCGTCAGTTACGGGTAGTCCCAACCGGCAGTTGGATCAGTAACGTGTTGCAAAAGTCGTCAGCTCAGAGTCGAACATCCTCTGTCTGGTTCGCTAAAATGAGATAGCCCTTCACTATTTCTTCTAGTGTTCCTGCGGATCGACTTCATGACCGCCATCGGCCACATCGGACGTTCGATCCGCCGCCTCACGCTGGTCGAGTGGTTGGCGATCATCTTGATCGTGACGGTGTTCGTCGCCCTCCTGTTGCCGGCCGCGCAGTGGGCCTCGAGCGGCGACATCGAGGTGCCGGTGCGGGTGCTGGTGTTTGATGCCGCATCGGCGACGCCGATTGCTGGAGCGCGTGTCGGCATCCAGCGCGCTCCGCCCTGGTTTGACGAGGAGTTCCTAACTCAATATCGAGAGTCGCTCGATCTGTACGGCGACATTCGGGATGCCGATCAAGAAGTGACGTCAAACAGTGGCATCGCCGTTATCGACTACCGGTTTCGAACCGGTGCGAGTCATCAGCGGCCGACTCCGCATGCTCACACGAATTGGGTTTGGGTTGCCGTGCAGGCCGAAGGATACGGCGGCGCGGTCATCCCCGTCCGGCACGAATCTCTGCCGACGCCGAAATTGCGAGAACAAGACGAATTGCGAATTCCCATTGGTTTACTGCGGAGTGAATGAAACCCAGATCGACGAAGTGATGGCCAGAGCTTTTTGGCGCTCTACCACTGAGCTACGGCGCGGTGTGGAATTGCGCCGGTGGGATTCGAACCCACGACCTCCCCGTTATGAGCGGATGGACTCCCAACCGGCAGTCGAACTGGATGGTTCAGAATCGAATCAAGCGCCTCGACGAAGGATTGCCGAGAAGGCGCCTTACGGCTCTCGTTAACAGCGAGGGATGGATTCCCGGCCGGCAGTCGAGGCGTTCTCCCGGACACTATGGGCGAGGAAAGGTTCAGTGTTTCCGCCGTGAACGCTCGGCAAACGGCGGTCTCCGCGGTATCTTTTCCACCAGAAACCTCCTTCACCGTGGGAATCCCTCAATGAGAATTCAACCGCTGTTTCGTCGCGTTTCCCGATTCTTGCTGCTCAGCATGGGGAGTCTGACCTTGATCGCAAGCCAAGTCGCTCTGGCGGAAGATCCGTTGGTATTCATTTCGGCGTTCGCGGCGGGAGACGACGCCGCGATCCACGCCTACGGGTTCGATCTCAAGACCGGCGCGCTGAAGCTGCTGCACAAGAACAAAGACGTCCAGCATCCGTTCTTCATCGCGGTCTCGCCGAACAACAAGTACCTGTATTCGATTCACGCCGAGAGCTTCGGCAGCAAGGAACCGGAGCAGGTCGCCGCGTTCGAACTGAAGGGCCGCACAGGCGAGCTTAAGCTACTCAACCGGCAATCGACGCAAGGTTCGGCGTCGTGCTACGTCGACGTCGACCGCACCGGCAAAATGGTCGTTGTCGCCAACTACACGACGGGGAACGTCCTCTCGTATTCGGTCGAAGCGAACGGGTCGCTCGGCCCGGCGAAGTCGGTGTTCCAGAACGCCGGCAAGACGGTCGATCCCAAACGCCAGCCAGGCCCGCACGCCCACTGCTTCGTCGTCAGTCCCGACAATAAATACGCCTACGCCGCCGACCTCGGTCTGGACCGCGTGTTCGGCTACGCCATCGACCCGGCGAAAGCGACGCTGACGCCGACGCGGCAACAATTCGCGCGGACGCCCCCCCGTGCCGGTCCGCGGCATCTCACGTTCCATCCCAAGAAGCCGCTGGTCTACGTGATCAACGAGATCGAAAATTCCGTGACGGTGTTCGACTATCACGCCGAGGACGGCACGCTGATCGAACAGCAGACGCTGTCGACGTTGCCGGCCGATTTCACCGCCGGCAGCGACTGCGCCGACGTGAAGATCACGCCGAACGGCAAGTTCCTCTACGGCACAAACCGCGGCCACGACAGCATCGCAGCGTACGAGATCGGCGACGACGGGCGGTTGAAGCTGCTGGCGATCGAACCGAGCCTCGGCAAAGGGCCGCAGAATCTCGCCATCACCGCCGACGGCCAATGGGTGCTGTGCGCCAACATGCCGGAGAACAACGTGATCGTATTCAAGATCGACCAGGCGACCGGCAAGCTGAAAGCGACCGGCGACCCGGTGTCAATCCCCGGCCCGTCGTGTATCCTGATTCGGTAGGGTCCGCCGTGCGGACCACAGAGAACCGACGCTCGGATAATTCTCGATGATCGCCGCTCACTCGTTTCGCTGCGCGGAACTAGCCCTTGCGTTGTTTCTCCTCTTCGCGTCGATCGGTCTGGCGTGCGGGGACGACACGCCCGAAAAGCTCCAATACAACCGCGACATCCGGCCGATTCTGTCGGATAAATGCTTCCGCTGTCACGGACCGGATGCGGGACATCGGGAAGCCGATCTGCGGTTGGATCAGCGCGACGGTGCCGTGGATCGCCGCGCGATCGTGCCAGGCGAACCGCACAGCAGCGATGTCATGCACCGAATCACGGCGGAGAACGCCGACGAACGGATGCCTCCGGTTGGTTCGGGTTCGGAATTGACGCCGGCGGAAATTGAATTGATTCGACGTTGGATTGCGGATGGCGCCGAATACCAGCCGCATTGGGCGTTTCTCGCTCCGCAGCGAGCACCGTTGCCGAGCGTGAAACAGCGCGTGTGGCCGCGGAACGCCATCGATCATTTCGTGCTCGCGCGGCTGGAACGAGAAGGATGGTCGCCGTCGCCGGAAGCCGACCGGGCCACGTGGCTGCGGCGGGTGTCGCTCGATCTCGTCGGTTTGCCGCCGTCGCCCGCCGAGTTGGACGCGTTTCTCGCCGACGATTCGCCCGAAGCGTATGAAACGGTCGTCGACCGGCTGCTGCAATCGCCCCACTTCGGTGAGCGGATGGCGCTCGACTGGCTCGACGGGGCCCGCTACGCCGACACCAACGGATTCTTTTCCGATTTCGAGCGACCGATCTGGCGGTGGCGCGACTGGGTGATCGCCGCGTTCAATCGGAACCAGCCGTTCGACCGATTCACGGTCGAGCAACTCGCCGGCGATTTGCTGCCGAACGCGACCGTCGAACAGAAGATCGCGACAGGGTTCCATCGCAATCACATGGTGACGAACGAGACCGGCATCATCGACGAGGAATACCGCGTCGAATACGTCGCCGACCGCGTGGAGACGACCGGGGCCGTGTGGCTCGGTCTGACGGTCGGTTGCGCGCGGTGCCACGACCACAAGTATGATCCGATTTCGCAGCGCGAGTTCTACGAGCTGTTCGCGTTCTTCAATAGCGTGCCGGAGAGCGGGCTGGCGCCGGGCGATCCGCCGCCGGTGCTCAGCTTGCCGACGCCGGAGTACGAACAGGAACAAGCCGCGCGGAAATCCCGCCGCGCGACGTGCGAGCAGACCTATCAAGCGTTCGACGAGCAGGTGAAGCAAAATCAGATGGCGTGGGAAGCCACGGCGCTCTCGACTTTACGGCAACCATCCCGCCACCGGCTCGCGGCGGAATTGCGATTCGACAACGACCTGTCGAACAGCGTCGCCGCCGATCAAGCGGCGACGGCGGCCGATCCGCCCGACTATCAGCCGGGAATCCGCGGGACGTCGCTGAAGTTCGCCACGCCGTTCTTCGCCGAGTTCGATCCGCATCTGAGGCTCGACAGCGATGAGCCGTGGACGATCTCCGCCTGGGTAAGCGTCGAAGGGTCGTCGCTGGCCTGCCTTCTCTCGAAGATGGAGCCGGGGGACGAGCCGCGCGGCCTGGAAATCACTTGGCTGAAAGGCCGGCTGAAGATCGGTCTGATCCATCGCCGCGACGAGAATGCGATTCAACTCGTGACGCGCACGCCGACGAGCGCTGACCGCTGGCATCACCTGGCGCTAAGTTACGACGGCTCGCGCAAGGCGTATGGGTTGAACGTCTTCATCGACGGCGTGCGGCAGGAAGTCCGCGTCGATCGCGACACGCTGACGGCGAGCATCGCCAACGAGCGACCGTGGAAGATCGGCCGCAAAGACGACGGCTTGGGGTTCACGGGCCGCATCGATCAGTTACGGTTTTATCGCCGCGCGCTGGACGCCGCAGAAATCGCCGAGGCTCTTTACTTGGGTGACGAGATTTCCGGCATCGTGGAAACGGCCGCCGACAAGCGGACCGGCGCGCAACAGGACCGGTTGAAGGATTACTTTATCCGGCATCACGCGGCGGCGGAGGTTCGCACGGCGTGGACCGAGATGCTGGCCGCTCAGAAGGCCGACGCCGATTGGACCGCCGCGCTGCCCAAGACGCTTGTCATGGAAGAATTGCCGCAGCCGCGCGAGACGTTTCTGCTCAACCGCGGCCAATACGATCAGCGCGGCGACCAAGTCGAGGCGAATGTGCCGCGGATCTTTCCATTGCTTGCGGAGAATTCGCCACGGAACCGATTAGGATTGGCCGAATGGCTGGTTCATCCCGAACACCCGTTGACGAGCCGGGTGATCGTCAACCGCTATTGGACGCTGCTCTTCGGCGAGGGGCTCGTGAAGACGGCGAACGATTTCGGCTTGCAAGGTGAATTGCCGAGCCATCCCGAACTGCTCGACTGGCTTGCCGTCGAATTCCGCGAAAGCGGCTGGAACCTGAAATCGCTCTTGAAACAGATGGTGCTCAGCGCTGCGTACCGGCAATCGGCCGTGGTCCGCCCGGAGATTCACGCGCGCGATCCCGAAAATCGTTGGCTGGCGCGCGGCCCGCGATTCCGGTTGTCGGGGGAATTACTCCGCGACCAAGCGCTCGCCGTCAGCGGGCTGCTGTCCCGCAAGATTGGCGGGCCGAGCGTCAAACCCTATCAGCCGCCGGGCCTGTGGGAGGCCGTCTCCTACGACGGCGAGTTGACCTACGTCGAAGACCAAGGCGAATCGCTCTATCGCCGCAGCGTCTACACGTTCTGGAAGCGACAGGCCCCGCCGCCGACGATGCTGAGCTTCGACAGCCCGACGCGGGAAACGTGCGCGGTGAAGCGCCCGCGGACGAACACGCCGCTGCAAGCGCTGGTGCTATTGAACGATCCGACGTATCTCGAAGCCGCGCGGAAACTCGCCGAGCGCGTATTGCAGGATGCCGTGTCGCCGGCAGACCGTATGCGGCTCGCCTTTCGCCAGACCGTCGGCCGCGTGCCGACCGAAGACGAAATCGCGAAGCTGCTGGATCTTCAGCAGCTGCAATTCGAGGTCTATCGACAACAGCCGGACAAGGCTCGCGAATTGCTATCCGTCGGGGCGTCGCCGGTCGCGGAGTCGCTCGACGCGAACGAACTCGCCGCGTGGACGACGGTCGCCAGCGTGCTCCTCAATCTGGATGAAGTCATCAACAAGCCGTGAGTGGCTTCCCATGAACATGCACAACTTATTTCGCTCATCGCAGACCCGTCGACAATTCTTCGGTCGCTCGGCGACGGGGATCGGTGCAGCGGCGTTGGCATCGCTGTTGAATCCGGCCGCCCAGGCCGGCACCCATTTCACGCCGCGGGCCAAGCGGGTGATTTACCTCTTCATGCACGGTGGGCCGTCACAACTCGATACGTTCGATCACAAGCCGGAGCTCAAAGCCCGGCATGGCGAAGAATTGCCGGAATCGGTCCGCCAGGGGCAGCGGCTCACCGGCATGACATCCGGGCAGAAATCGTTCCCCGTCGTGTCGTCGATGTTTTCGTTCGCCCGGCACGGCCAATCTGGCGCGTGGGTGACCGACGCCCTGCCGAAGCTGGCCACTGTCGTCGATGATCTGTGCCTCATTCGGTCGATGCACACCGAAGCCATTAACCACGACCCGGCGGTGACGTTCCTGCAAACGGGGCACCAGCAACCCGGCCGACCGAGCTTCGGCAGTTGGCTGAGCTATGGACTCGGCAGCGAGAACGCCGACTTGCCGTCGTTCGTGGTGCTCATTTCCCGCGGCAGCGCGGCCCGGCCTGCCGATCCGCTCTACGCCCGGCTGTGGGGTTCGGGCTTCATTCCGTCGAACCATCAGGGAGTCAACTTCCGGTCGAGCGGCGATCCGGTGCTCTATCTCACGAACCCGCCGGGCATCGACGGCGACGACCGCCGCCGCATGCTCGACACGCTTGCGGCCCTCAATCAGCAGCAATCGGCGAAAATCCTCGACCCGGAAATCGAAACTCGCATCGCCCAGTACGAAATGGCGTACCGTATGCAGACGTCGGTCCCCGATCTGCTCGAAATCTCGAAGGAGCCGGCCTCGACGTTCGATTTGTACGGCCCGCAGGCGAAAGTGCCGGGGACGTTCGCCGCGAATTGTTTGCTCGCCCGGCGATTGGCGGAACGCAACGTCCGGTTCATCCAGTTGTATCACCGCGGTTGGGACCAGCACTACAATTTGCCGAGCGATCTACGGTTGCAATGCCAGGACATCGACCAGCCGTGCATGGCGCTGCTGACCGACCTCAAGCAGCGGGGGCTGCTCGAGGACACGCTCGTCGTCTGGGGCGGCGAGTTCGGCCGCACCACGTACAGTCAGGGGAAGCTCGAACCAAAGAACCACGGCCGCGATCATCACGGCCGCTGCTTCACGATGTGGCTCGCCGGCGGCGGCATCAAACCGGGCGTCGTCCACGGCGAAACGGACGACTACTGCTACAGCGTCGTCAAAGACCCGGTCCACGTCCACGATCTGAACGCGACCCTGCTCCACTGCCTCGGGATCGACCACACGCGACTGACGTACAAGTTCCAGGGCCGCTACTATCGTTTGACCGACGTTCACGGTGACGTGGTGAAACCGATCCTGGCGTGACCGCGTTTGTCACTTCTTCGTGACGACCGCCGGCAAGTCTTTCCCTTCCGGGTAGAACTTGATCGACAGCGAGTTCACGCAGTGCCGCGTGTCTTTCTGGGTGAACTGCTCGCCTAGGAAGACGTGGCCCAAATGCCCGCCGCAGTTCTCGCAGAGAATTTCGATGCGTTGGCCGTCACGGTCGGTTTCGCGACGGACGGCTCCCTCGATCTCGTCGTCGAAGCTCGGCCAGCCGCAATGGCTGTCGAACTTGTCCGCCGAGCGGTAGAGCGGCGCGTTGCAGCGGCGGCAAACGTAGGTGCCAGCCTCCTTGTGGTCGAAATACTCCCCGGTAAAGGCCCGCTCGGTCCCTTTGCGGAGGAGCACATATTCCTCTTCGGGCGTGAGGCGGTTGAATTTCGTTTCCGCGGCGGTTTCCTTCTCGGCGGGCGGCATGTCAGAGTCTCCTGGGACGGCGCTTTCAGTGGCGGAACTCGCAGACGCGGCTGGCGGCAACGGTGGCGGCGCGGAAGCCGAGACCCCGCAGCCGATCGCCGCGAGACTCAATAGCGTCCATAGCCGATGGATTTTCCGAGATGTGTGGCGTTCAATCGGCATCGATCCGTCCTTCGCTTTCGTTCTCGAAGTTGCGCGTTGCATCTCTTGAAAATACAGCGCTGCCGAGAGATTTGCATCCCCTTTTCGGATGAATCACGGCGCGGTGAGTTCCTGGCGGGCCAGCGAAATCAACATGGGATCGGGCAACGTCTCCACGCCCGCTTGCCGCAGCATGTTGACGATCTGCGCCGTCGTGTAATGGGCGTGCGTGCAGACGTGCAATAAGACATCGGCGCGGCGTGTCCCCATCCGCTTTGTCTGCCCGGCAATTGTCCGCTGACGGTAGACCATGTCGTCGAGCCGTTCGGCTGTCAGCGAAGAAAGGTATTCGTCCCAACGGCAGTCAAGTTCAGACCATTTCTGCTTCAGATCGTTCCAATCCTGGATGCCGCCCGTCGCTTCCTGGTTTCCGGGAAGCTTGTCGGGCCGGTCGCCGGGAGCCGCGCCGGACTCCTGCCCCAGCAGCGCCTCGAGCCAGACATACTCCGCGGCGTAGAGATGCAGCAGCGATTTCCAGAGCGAGCCCTGGCCGATGGAAAACGTACGCCGCCGCTGCTCGTCGGTCAATTCGCCGACGACGGCGAGCAGCTTGGCGTTCGCCCAGGCCCGATGTTGATGCAGACGGCGAATCAGTTGCACGGCGTCCATGATTCTCGCAGCGTGTAGAATGAACCTGACAGCGGACGAACGTGTCCGGCACGCCAACGACACCGGGAGTCGCGAGCGGCTTCATTGTATCTGGTAATCTCAAAATCATGAGGATTCGTCCTGCCACTCCAGACGACGCGGCAGCAATTGCAAGCGTCAATATTGAGGGGTGGCGAACAGCTTATGGGGATTTGCTCCCGGCTGACGAACTGGCCAGCCTTTCTTCCGAATCTCGCTGCGAACGGTGGCTGGAGATTCTGCAGAAACCCGCGACGAACAAGATCACCTTCGTCGCCGAATCGGCTGAGAAGATCATCGGCTTTGCGAGTTGCGGGCCGGACCGAACGGGCGACGCGCGATACGTCGCCGAGATTTATGCGATCTATGTGTTGTCCGAGCATCATCGACAGGGAATCGGTACGGCGCTGGTCCGAAGTTGTATCGGATTTCTGCAGGAGCACGGCTTGAACTCCGTGAAAGTCTGGGTGCTCAAAGACAATCCCTTTCGGCGGTTTTACGAGCGCCTCGGCGGAAAAGTGGTCGAAGAAAAAACAATCGCCATCGGCGAGACGCGCCTGTGGGAGACGGCCTACGGCTGGACATCCCTGGCATTGAATTTCTCCGGTCGGACGATTCGTCCCGTGAACGCCGCCGATCAAAAGGAATGGCTGCGATTGCGTCAAGCGCTTTGGCCGGAAGAGTCCGTTCAGAGCCTCGTGGATGACATGCAGGTCTGGCTGCAAGAAGACCAGTGCCGGGCCTTCGCGGCCGAGCGATCCGGCGGCGGGTTGTGTGGGTTTCTCGAAGCGGCGATTCGACCGTGCAACGTCAACGGCGCGATCGGACGCTTCGGCTACATCGAAGGCTGGCTTGTCGATCCGGATGTGCGCGAGCAGGGGATCGGCGCGGCCCTGGTTCGAGCGGCCGCAGACTGGATCAAAGAACAGGGCTGCCAGGAAATCCTTTCCGATGCGCGGATCGACAACAGGCTCAGTCAGACCGCGCACGCCGCGCTCGGATTTGTGGTAGTCGAACGGTTGGTGCATTATCGAAAGATGCTGGATTGATCAGGAAAGGGAGCCTCATGTCGTCCGTGCCGTGTTGGCAAGTCGATGCGTTTACCGATCGTCCGTTCGGGGGCAATCCCGCCGCGGTTTGCTGGCTGGAATCGGCCGCCGATCCCGAGTGGATGCAAGCCGTCGCCGCCGAGATGAATCTCTCGGAGACGGCGTTCGTGCGCCCGTTGTCCGAGGGATTGGAACTGCGATGGTTCACGCCGACGATTGAAGTCGACCTGTGCGGCCACGCCACGCTGGCGACGGCACACGCCTTGTGGTTCGCCAAGCTGAGGCCCAGCGATCGGCCGTTGCGGTTCCACACAAAGAGCGGCGTATTGACCTGCACGCTCGACGGCGAGTTCATCCAGCTCGATTTTCCCGCGACGCCGCCTGAGCGCGTTGAGCCGCCATCCGAATTGGCCGCGGCGCTGGGAGCACAGCCCGTCTTCGTGGGTCGCAGCCGCTTCGATCTGCTGGCGGTATTCGATTCGGCAGCCACTGTCCGGTCGCTCAAGCCCGCTTACGAACGAGTGGCCGCGATCCCCGTGCGGGGCGTGATCGCGACCGCGCCGTCCGACGATCCGCGTTTCGATTTCCAGTCGCGGTTCTTCGCCCCGAATTGCGGCGTCAACGAAGATCCGGTCTGCGGTTCGGCCCACTGCTGCCTCACGCCGTACTGGGCGGAGCGGTTGGGCAAGACGGAACTCATGGCGTATCAGGCGTCGGCCCGCGGCGGCGTGCTGCGGCTGAAGTTGAACGGCGACCGCGTGATCCTCGGCGGGCAGGCCGTGACGGTCTGGAAAGGGGAATTGCTATCCGCATAATCTAATTCTTGAGTTCCGCCCAATAAATCTGCTTGTGGCCGCGAGCGGTGAATTCTTCAACTAATCTGTCTGCGTCTTCCTGGCTTAACCCGTCCTTGACGACGAACTGATTCCCGGACTCATCCATTCGCCAGACAACCCAAACGCCATCGTCAGCTTGCTCGCTGCCCATGCGTCTCAGTCTCCTGCCCGGCGCGGTAGGCGTCAATCAGTTATTCCGCCGTGTGAGGACGGGGCAAACGATGCCCGCAGTGGACGCCGGTCTGTGTGACGCCCCGTGGTCCCACTACCAGCGCGCAGCCTGCCGTCCACGCGCCAACGAAGACAATCCCTAATCCTGGGCCGGGAAAAATCGAGAAATCGCATTTCTCTTTCGTGCAAACCCTCTGCCGCCACGTAAAATGGTTTTATAATCCTTGCAAGAGCTTCTTGCCCCTAAAACCAGCCTAACCCGCAAAGTTTGCGCGACCGCTACGGAGGTTTCACGATGTCACGGCTGTTCCGCTTGGGTCCGGTGCTTGTCCTGGGACTGATGACGACCGCGGCGTTCGGCGACGACGAGCCCGCCAAACCATCGAAACTCGATGCTGCCGTCTCCGGCGCCAAGAAAGCCGAGGGCTTCTCTCAAGAAAAAATGTGGAACGTCTACTACAAGGACCAGCAGGTCCTGGTGGACTTGAAGAACAGCCAGCTCAATCAGGACTTCATCGTCCTCACGTCGATCGCTCGCGGCGTCAGCAGCGGTATGGTGATCGGCGGCATGACCTGGGGCGACGACGTCCTCTGGTCGTTCCGCAAGGTCGGCGACAAGATGCACGTCCTCCGCCGCAACGTCCGCTTCAAGGCGAAATCGGGAACGCCCGAAGCCAGCGCCGTGAAAATGGCCTACGGCGACAGCGTGCT
>CAZDGB010000136.1:0-220 GCA_964504645.1 uncultured Planctomycetaceae bacterium
AGGCGACGGCCGGCGGCGGCGGCAAGGGGATGCGCGTCGCCCGCAACGACATCTCGCTCAAAGCCGGTTTGAAGCAGGCCGCGCTCGAAGCTGAAAAAGCGTTCAACAACGCCGGCGTCTACCTGGAAAAATACGTCGAGAACCCCCGCCATGTTGAAGTGCAGATTCTCGCCGATCAGCACGGCGAAGCGGTCCACTTGTGGGAACGCGATTGCTCCTC
>CAZDGB010000136.1:230-17824 GCA_964504645.1 uncultured Planctomycetaceae bacterium
ATCAGAAGCTGATCGAAGAGTCGCCGGCCCCGAATCTGCCGCAGGCCGTGCGGGAAGACATCTGCAAGGCGGCGGTGCGGCTGGTGCAGGAGGCAAAATACACAAATGCGGGAACGGTCGAGTTTATCGTTGACCGCAACAATCAATTTTACTTTATTGAAGTGAACGCCCGCATTCAGGTGGAGCATCCGGTGACGGAGCTCGTGACGGGAGTCGACCTCATTCAGCAGCAGATTCGCATCGCCGCCGGCGAGCCGCTTCCCTGGAAACAGCGGGGCGTACCGCAGAACGGCGCTGCCATTGAAGTCCGCATCAACGCGGAAGACCCCGACAACGATTTCCGCGGCTCGCCGGGACGCATCACGAAGCTCCGCGTCCCCGGCGGCAACGGCGTCCGGTTCGATTCGCATGTGCATGAAGGCTACCAGATTCCTCCGTACTACGATTCCATGATCGGCAAGCTGATCGTCCACAAGCCCACGCGGCCAGAAGCGATCGCCTGCCTCAAGCGCTGCCTGGATGAGTTCGTGCTGGAAGGCGTGAAGTCCACGATTCCATTGCTCAAGAAAATCTTGAACCATGCGGCGTTCATCGAAGGCCGCATGGACACCACGTTCATCGAACAGCACTTGCTGGGCAGGTAGGCAGCTATGAAAGTCGGCATTCTCACCGGCGGCGGCGATTGCCCCGGACTCAACGCCGTCATCCGCGGCGTCGTGCGGACCGTCGCCAACGGCGGCGGCCAGACCGTCGGTCTGATGCAGGGTTGGCGCGGCGCGATCCAGGGCATCACCACCGAACTCACGACGGCCAACACCGACGACATTCTCGCCAAGGGCGGCACGATCCTCGGCTCGTCGCGGACCAACCCCTATAAGAAGCCGGAAGACGTCCAGCAACTGCTGCAAACGTTCGAGCGGCTCGGCTTGAACGCCCTCGTCGCCATCGGCGGCGACGATACGCTCGGCGTCGCCAACCGTCTCTTCCACGATCACAAGCTCAACACCGTCGGCGTGCCGAAGACGATCGACAACGATCTCAGTTGCACCGACGTGACGTTCGGCTTCGACACGGCGATCAACATCGTGATGGAGGCCATCGACCGCCTGCGGACCACGGCGGAATCGCATCGCCGCATCATGGTCGTGGAGACGATGGGCCGCCACGCCGGCTGGATCGCCTGCGAATCGGGGATCGCCTCGTCGGCCGATTACATCCTCGTGCCCGAAGAGCCGGTCGATATCCAGCGGATGCTCTCCGTGCTGAAAGAACGCCGTGCCGGGGGCAAGATGTACGGCATCGTCGTCGTCAGCGAAGGGGCGACGATCACGCCGGAAGAAGGCTTCATCACGAGCAACGCCAAGGTCGACGACTTCGGCCACGTAAGCCTCGGCGGCGTCGGCGAGCTCGTCGCCGAGATCATCGAGAAGAACACCGGCTTCGAGACCCGCACGGTCATCCTCGGCCATCTCCAGCGCGGCGGCTCCCCCAGCGCCTACGACCGCGTACTGGGAACGCGCTTGGGCGTCGGCGCGGGACGGTTGGTCCTCGAAGGGAAGTTCGGCCGCATGGTCGCGCTGCAGGGGACGAACATCATCGATGTCGCGCTCGCCGACGCCGTCGGTAATCTCAAGACGCTCGACCCCGCGTTCCTGCGCGACGCCAGCGAATTCTTCACATGAGGCGAGCACCGCGCACCAGCCGGTAATACTTCCACCCCGGCACGAAGAAGCACAGGCCCAGCACCAGGCCGAAGAGCGTGATCCCGAAGTTCCACGGCGTGCGCTCGAGCGCCGCCATCGCGAACGCGGTGAGATACATCACGGCGGCTTGAATGTAGAACTTGCCGGAGAGAATGCCGGCCTTCGCCAGGAAGACGTTCCCGGCGATCAGCGCTAGCGCGGGCGACAGTTCCAGCACCGGCAACGCGAGCATCCATTCCACGAAGAAGAGAAGCGTGCTGGCGATTGTCGAGCCGGCCCAGACGTGGGCGATCTGCCGCTCGATGAACGTGATCGGCCCCGAGCGCCGCCGCAGTTCCCAGAAGATCGCCGCCCACGCACCGACGCCGACCGACCACAGGGCGATATACGGCCAGCGCTCCGCGACGCCGCGGAATTGCAGGATGTTCGTAATCAGGCACAGTAGAAACACGACGAGGCTGTGCCACATCCATAACAAGCCCCAGTTCTCCAGCACCGCGGCGTGATGCGTCTCCCGGAACGCCCGCGTGATCACCTGCGTGAAATGCGACGACCGCGCGGAGATTGGCTCGTTGTGCAGATACGCCACCAAGTCGTCAGCAAGCGCGTCGGTATCGACGTAGCGCAGATCGGACGGCTTCTGCAGGCATTTCAGCGCGATCATTTCCAGGTCGGCGTCCGCTTTCGGATTGAGCAGCCGCGGCGGAACCGGGTCCTGCTCCAGCACCATCAGTACCGTATCGACCGGCGTCGGCCCCTGAAATGGCGGTCGCCCGGTGAGCGTCGCATACAGCACCGCGCCCAGGCTGTACACGTCGGCCGCCGGCCCGACTTCGCCCCGCTGCCCGGCGGCCTGCTCCGGCGCCATGTAACCGGGCGTACCGAGGATCGCGCCGCTGTGCGTCAGGCTATCGAGTTGAGGGTCAGATGGCCTACCTCTCAACTCGGAACCCTCAACTCTCAACCGTTTCGCCAGTCCGAAATCGGTGACGTAGCTCCGGCCCTCGGCGTCGATCAGGATGTTTGACGGCTTCAAGTCGCGATGCAGCACGCCCTGCCGATGCGCGGCGGCGACGGCGCGGCAGATCGGCACGAGAATCTCCGCGGCTTGCCGCGACGGCAGCGGGCCGTCCGCCAAGCGGCGGGCGAGCGTCGTCCCTTCCACGAGTTGCATGCTGAAGTACGGACGCCCGTCGCGTTCGCCGACTTCGTACACCGGGACGATGTGCGGATGATTCAGATGCGCCGCCGACTCGGCCTCCTTGCGAAACCGGGCAACGTCGTCCGGCGACGCGAGGTCGCCGCGCAGAATCATCTTCAGAGCGACGATGCGGTCGAGGCTTTTCTGCCGCGCTTTGTAGACGACCCCCATCCCGCCGCGGCCGATTTCTTCGAGCAACTCGTAATCGCCGAACTCGCGTCCGGCCAGAGTCTGGCCGAGCGCATTCCGGTTCGGGACCATCGTTCGTTCGTCATCGAGATCGTGCCGCGACAACTCGGCGAGATTCTCGGCGATCTGCATCGTCGCCCACAGCTCGCGGAGTTCGCCGGCCAATTCCGGATGGTTACGGATGACGGCGTCGAGATCCGGCGACCGCCCGGCCTGTGCCGCGGCGAGCAACTGTTCGAGCAGTTCGGCGAGTTGTGAATCGCGATCCACCGCGGAAGACATCGAACGCTTTCGGTTGGGCGGGTTTCGTGCGTGAGGCGTTTCGCATGTGATACCACGATCTGGGCGTTTTTCCAGCCCTGGGAGCACTTCGTTCGGCGCGGGTCTCCTGACCCCGCCGGTCTTCTCTTGCGGTCTCCCGACCGCTGCCTTTCTCTGCATCGAAGAGGAGACTTTCGGTCATAAGAGCGGCGGGGGCTGGAGACCCGCGCCGAACAAATTTCTCGGCACGTTGAAAAGGTGCCGCCACAGCAAAACCCATCAGTTTTTCCTTACTCGTCTCTTGCTCGAATTTCGCATCTCCTCTATACTTCGACGATGAGGTGTGGCCACAAATGATGTCCGCGCGGAAGACGCTCGTCGGATTGCTGCTGGTGGCGCTGGCTTGGCCGGCGTGGACGCCGCACGTCTGTGCTTGTGCCGCGCGAATCGAAGCCGCTCGTCAAAAAACGCTGGCCGCCTCTCAACCGCTGCGGCCGTGCTGTGCCCAACGGATGCAAGCGCAATCGGAGCGTGACGCTTCGAAGCCTGCCGTGCGTGCGAAATGCTGTTGCGATGAAATCCGCTGGAATCAATCCGTCGCCAAGATGACTTCGCCTCGCTTGGCCAGTCTGCTGAAAGATTCCGTTCCGGCAGCAGCATTCGACATTCCCGCCGTGGCCGCGACCGCGACATCGGCCGAGGAGGCGGACTTTCACCACGGCATTGTTCACGCCGGTCCCTCAGCGCCCGTGCGCATTCAATTCTGCCGGTGGCAGGTGTAAAACCCGCCGGTTCGCTCGGAGGGTGTGCGCTATTCCGTGCGCGCCCCCTGCTTCTCAGGACAATTGCTTTCCGTTTCTCGTTTGTGGTGACGAAATTTCGTTCCAGATGGTCTGGAACACCGATTTCGTCCTTCCGGAATCTCCGATTCAGAAAGGTTTCCCCATGTCGACGCGTCTCTTCGGTTTAGCGGTGCTGGCGGCGTTCGCGGCGGGTTTTGCCGTCAAGGCGGCCGATGAAGCCAAGAAGTTCAGCGCCAAGTGCGTGGTCGCCGGCAAGCCCGACGCCAAGGAAGACAAGTTCGCCGAATACAAAGGCGGCAAGGTCTACTTCTGCTGCGACAACTGCAAGGCGAAGTTCGAGAAGGATTCGAAGCCGTTCGCCGTGAAGGCCAATGCGCAGCTCGTCTCCACCGGCCAGGCCAAGCAGGTCAAGTGTCCGATCTCCGGACAGCCGGTCGACGAAGCCCAGAACTCGACGGTCGCCGGCTCCAAGGTCGGCTTCTGCTGCGGCAACTGCAAAGGCAAAGTCGACAAGGCCACCGGCGACGATCAGCTCGCCTTGGTCTTCAGCGACGACGCCTTCAAGAAGGGCTTCGAAGTCCCGAAGAAGAAGTAATCTTCGACGGACTCGCTGAGTTCACACGACGCCGGGACGTTGGCAACAACGTCCCGGCGTTTCTTTTTAAGTGCCAAGTTCCAAAGGCCAAGTCCCAAATAAGTTCCAAGTCTCAAATTCCAACATAATGAGGCGATTGCGTCTTTTGGAATTTGAAATTTATTTGGAACTCGGCCCTTAGGAACTTGGAGCTTACTCAGTGCGGCAGCTCGCCAGACGTCGCCGCCATCGTGCCTTTTGGCAACGTCGAGGCGTGCACGAGCAATCGTTCCTCCGCGGCGGGGACGTTTTTCCGCAAGCGGTCGCGAAGGTTTGTGACCTGGGCCGAGGCGCGTAAGTCGTGAAGGTAGTCCAGGAGCGCTGCCTTCGTCTCCGGGCTGTCGTGCAGCAGGAAATGGATCCAGGCCCACGATTCCTGGTAGTCGGCCTTTTGCATCTGCGCGACGCTGTTCAAGCCTTCGAGCCGCTCCAGATCGGGACGCCAACCGTTTTCGACGGCGGAGACGAGCCGCAGCGTGTAATCGCGGTTCATGCCGAGCGGTTCCTCGGCGACCTCGAAGTACTCCGCGAGGCCCTCGTCGAGCCAGAGCGGAACTTCCTTGAGTGTGGCATGCAGCACGCCGTGCGTGTATTCGTGCCGCAGGTCTTCCTGCAGGCGTTCGCCCCAGAAGGTGAAAACGGCGAGTTCCTTGGCGCTGCCGACGAAATACGCCCGCCGCGGCGGCAGATTGGGGTACATCGTCTTCATATATTGCGCGTAGTGCAGTTCATCCGCGAACAGGTACACCGTCACCGGTTGCTGCTGCATCGGCAACTCGAGCGTCTCGGCGATTTGCTGCCGCAAGCGGCCCAGGTCGGCGATCAGCGGATGATTTTTCGGCAAGCGGACGTCGCTGTGAATGAGGAGTTGCTCCCCCTCCAGCGCATACCGCGTCGGCAAGCTGACGACTCCCTGTGTGGTGCGGCAACCGGCGAGCAACAAGAGGACCGCGAGCGGCACCAAGTCGAGAGTCGAGAGTCGAGAGTCGAGAGCCAGAAAAGACTTCACTCTGGAGGATCCCCGCTGGCGCTGGACTCTTGTCTCTCGACTCTGGACGCACGCTATTCGGGGACCGACGCCGGTTCGAAGTCGTCGATGCGGCGGGCGGAGCGCGGCGGCAGTCGTTCCGGCACTTCGGAAGGGGTATCGTCGTTTTCTTCGATCGAATCGCGGCTCGACAAGCGTTCCTCGAGCTCTTCGTGCTCGTTCTCCGCCGTGTCGGACTTGATAAGTTCCGCGTGGCCCGATTTCACCAGGTCGCGCACCAGTTCCGGGTGTGCCCGCCATTCGGTGCGGTTCCAGCGGCGAACGTCGGCATAGACGTCCTTGAGCGTGACGCCTGTCCGCGGCACGATGAGCCATTGTTCGCTGGTCTGCACGATGTGCGTTTGATACGCCGTCGCCGTGACCGCCGTACCACAGGCGGCGCCGATGAAGAACAGCATGATCCGGCCCATGAGCGAGATCCTTATCGGAGTAGCTTCCCGTTCCAAATGCCACGCTGCCAACACGTTCGTGCGCGGCGGCGGATCATCGCAGAACAACCGAATCTGGGCAACCCGGATGTCGGCGAAACGCGATGATGTCGAGCAGGCGGCTTGCCTGCGCTGCTCTGATGCGACGTTCTCTTCTCAATGCGATGATGCAGGTGAGCCGCCTGCTCTACGAGAAACTTCTGCGCGAATCGGCCATAAATGTCGGTCGCGGGATGATGTTCGGCATTTTCTGCGATTCGGATTGACACACCGGCGGGTTTGGAAGTATCAATCCCGCCGTTCCAACTCCCACAATTTCCTATCGGTCGACAACCGCTCTCGTGCCTGCGGTGAAGTCGCCGTTGCGTCCGGAAAACTTCCGTCGCTTCGGCAGCATCCACTGTAGACGAGGTCCGGCCGTCGGCTTTCGGTTCCCGTCATCTCCCGTCGGTTCACATCCGTTTTTCATCTCCTTCGTTTGGCCGGCCGTTTGGCTCCGGTCCAGGATCGCGCTGTCTCCGTATGGCTGCCACTCCCGCCACCAACGACCCTCGGGCTGCGAAAGCCGCGTCTCCGACGCCGGCGCGCAGTTCCTTGTCGCCGGCGCGGATTCGTCTCGGCCTCGGCCTGACGGGGCTGGTGCTCTTGGGCGGCCTGGCCGCCTGGTGGTTGACGCGGCCGACGCTGCATAGCCCTGCCAAGCAAGTGGAGCAGGCGCTGAAGTTGCTGGAATCCGGCAAGCACGCTCCTGCCCGCGAGATCGCCAAGCGATTGACCGAACAGGGGTATCGTCATCCGGGCTGCGCCGGCGTTCTCGATTACATTCAAGGCGTCGCGACGTTCGAACTGGTGGAAGCCGCCGGCGAACTCGGCGATCGGTCACAGTACTCCGTTGCAGCGGCGTTTCTGCGGAAAGCGGACGATCTGGCTCTCGAAAGAGAGTATCGCCCCCGCTGGAGCTACGCGCTGGGCAAGAGTTACTACATGGTGCAAGACGGCACCGCCGCCCGTCCGCTGTTGGAAGAAGTCTTGGGACTGGTCGAGGGCTTCCCCGGCTTTCCGCCCGGCCGCATCGATGCCTCGGAAATGCTGGTCGACCTCTATCTCTATCCGGGCGTGCGGACTCCTGAACTGCTCAACCGCGCGCTCGAATTGAATGACGACGTGCTTCAGGCCGAACCGCAGGATCGGCGGAAGACCGACATCGCCCTGCTCCAACGGGCCGAGATCTTTCTGTCCACACAGGATTTTCAGCTGGCTCGCGACGTGCTCGCGAAGCTCTCGAAGTCGGCGGCGAATTCGCAAGTCTCGCAACTCTTGCAGGCGCGGATCCTGCTGGCGGAAGAACGGTACGAAGAAGCGCTCGAGCGGCTGCGGCCGATCGCGATGAACGATCGCCTGGGACAGTCGCATGCCGCCGAAGCCTGCTTCCTCCTCGGCTTGACGGCCGAACATCTGGCGGAACTCAGCCTGACCCGCGGCGATTCGCTCGACAACCCCGAAGCGGTGAGCCGGCGTTACACTAGCGAAGCGATCTCGTTCTTCAAGCAGACGGCGGACCGTTTCGACCGGACGCCGGAAGCAACCGCGGCGAATCTGCATCTGGGACGGCTGTGGCGGCTGTCGAAAGTCGAGCAGAAGGCGCTGCAGGCGTATGGCTCGGCCCTGATGGCGTTTCGCCCGCTGCCGAATCCCGAAAGCTTCCGCAACCGGTGGGTCAGCCTCGAGCAGTTCCGGCAGGCGATTCTCGAAGCGTGGAACGCCTGGGTGCAGAGCCAGCAGTATTCGGAATCGATCGCACTGGCGGAAATGATGACGCCGCTGTTTCCCCGCGAGGAAGCCTACGAATTCGCGGCGCGGGTGCATCAGCGCTGGGCCGAAGCGATCGAAGAGGAACTCGCCGACAAGAAATTCTCCGATCGCCAGACCGGCACGGAAAACCTGCGCCGCCGCTGGCGACAGAGCGCCGAGGCCTTCGTGCGGCTGGCCGGCGTCCGCGTCAGCTCGTCGAAATATCCGGAAGCCTTGTGGAACGCCGCCGACCAGTTCCGCCGCGGTTACGATTTCGAACGGGCGCTCGACTTGATCAACCAGTTTCTCGCGACGGAACCCGACCGGCTGATGGCGGCAGCCCTGGTGCAGCGCAGCCGCATCGAGCTCGATCTCGACCGGATTCCCGAGGCGCTCGCCGACTTGCAGCAAGTGGTGCGGACCTATCCGACCGACCCGGCAGCGTTCTCCGCCCTGTATCTGATCGGCGTGTGCCATTTCGAACTCGATCAACTGGCCGAAGCCGAAGCCGCGTGGCGCGGCATTCTGACGTCGGAACAGCTCTCCCCCAGCGCCGTGGAATGGCGCGACGCGCAGTTGTCGCTCGGACAATTGCTCTTCGAAAAAGGGGACTTGAAGCGCCGGGATATTCTCCGGCGATCGTCCCCGCCCGAACCGGCCGACCTGATCAAAACGTATCGCGAGGCGTCCCGCAGTTGGCAGGAGGCGTCGCGGCTGCTCAGCCGGTATCTCGATCGGAACCAGTCCGGCGCCGGCGTGATCGAAGCACGGTACTTCCTGGCCAAAGCCCTGCAGCGCGATGCCGAGTGGCTCGCACGCCAATTGCAGATCGCGGAGACCGACAACGCCCGCCAGCAACTGGAAACGCAGCGCGACGCCGCGCTGCAGAAATCACTGCGGCATTTCGAGATTCTGCGCGACGAATTGCTCGCCGGACAAAACAGCGACCAGATCGACGAACTGCAGCAGCGGATGCTCCGCAACTGCTTCTTCGAAGTTCCTCACCTGTGGTTCGAGCTCCGCGAATATGACCGGGCGATCTCGGCGTACAACGCGGCGATCAACAAGTATCCGCAGGATGTGCAAACGCTGGTGGCCTACGTGCAGATGAGCCAATGCCATCTCCAACAGGAGCCGCCGCGCAAGGTCGAAGCCCGCAACATGCTGCAGCAGGCCAAACTGCTGCTGAGCCACAAGCAGATTCCCCACGAGAATTTCCAATTGCCGTCCTCGAACTTCAGCCCCGCCGAATGGCAGCACTGGCTGGAACGGGCGCGGCAAGTGGAGTAGTCGAGACAATTCAGGGCCAATTCATGTCGGACATCGCTGCTGCGGATTTTTTCGCGGCCTTTCATCTGCGTGCCGCCTGTTGCCGGGCGCTGCTCGAACTGTCGCAACGACAGTCCGAGTTGATCTCCGGCGATGACTATGCGGAGCTCTCGCAGGTGCTGCATTCGAAGCAAAGTTTACTGGAGCATCTTGGCAAATTGTCCGTGGAACAGGCGTCGTTGCGGAATGCCTGGTCCAACCAACGGACGATCTTGCCCGTCGCCGACCGCCAGCGTTGCGACGCCGTCCTGTCCGAAACCGAGCGTCTGCTGGCGACGCTACTGTCCGTGGAGCAAACGAGCACCGCACTGCTGACGTCGCGTCGCGACGCCACGCAGCGCGAGCTTCAAGGTTTGTCCGCCGGCCGCCAAACGCGGCAGGCGTATCAACCCGGTCTTCCCGCGGCGGTATCTCGTTTTGACTTGAATACGTGATTGATCTCTCCCCCCGTCTCTCTCCCTTTCTCTAGCATCGGATCTCCCCCATGTCTGTGTCACATCCCGATGTCATTCCGTTTCCCGGAAGACCAACCGCGCCCCCGGAGCCCGCGGACACCGTTGCGATTTTGCAGCCGGTGCTGGTCGTCACGAACAATTCCGCGCTGGCCGGCCGGCTCGCCAACGACCTGCAAGCGCTGGGGCTCGCGTGCCGCGTCGTCAGCACCGTGGACACCGCCGTGCAGTCGCTGCAGCAGCATCTCTCCGAGGTCTGCCTGATCGGGCCGCTGCCGCCGGGACACACGTCGGGACAGTTGGCGGGGCAGATCAATCAGCGCGGCTGGTCGACGCAGTGCGCGGTCGTGGGCTCGCTGTCGGCCGCGGAAGCGGCGGCCCAGTTCAACGGCCCGCAGACGCTGGAGACCCTGCCGACCGACTATTCCCGCGACTATCTCAACCTGATGGTCGCGGCGCTCACTCAACAGAGCCGCACCGCAGGCGAGAACCGCCGGCTGCGAAAGCAACTGGCCAATCGCAATCTCCGCGATCTCGTCGGCCAGAGCAGCGCAATGCAGACGCTCCGCTCGCAGATTCAGCAGGCCGCCGACCAGAGCGGCGGCGTTCTGCTGCGGGGCGAACCCGGCACCGGCGCCGATCTGGTGGCTCAGGCCATTCACGACGCCAGCCGCCGAGCCCACCGGCCGTTCATCAAGCTCGATTGCAGCGTGCTCTCGGCCGAATCGCTGGAGCAGGAACTTGTCGGGTCCGTCACGGCGACCGGCGTCACCACCGGGCGGCTCTCGGCGGCGGACGGCGGCACCCTGATGTTCGACCAGGTGCAATGCCTCGCGCTGCCGATTCAGCGCAAGCTGGTCACCATGCTCCGCGAGCAGCGGTATCAGCACCCGGCGACGGGCGAACGGATTCGCTTCGACGTACGGATCATCTTCAGCACGCCGAGCGATCTGTCGGAGCTCTCCGAGCGGGGCCTGTTCCGCCAGGAACTGCTCGCCGAAGGCTGCCAGGCGCTCATTCACCTGCCGTCGCTCCGGTCGCGGGTCGATGACATCGGCCTGTTGGCGGAACACTTCCTGCGGCGGATCGCCGCCCGCGAAGGCCGCCCGGTCCGTTCGATCACGGTCGAGGCGCTCAACCTGTTGCAGAAGCACGACTGGCCCGGCAACGTCCGCGAGCTGGAAAACGTTTTGGAACGGGCCTGCTCGCTCGATTGGGGCGCGAAGCTCACCGCCGCCATGCTCGAACCGTGGCTGGCCCAGACCGAATCTGACAACGATTGCGAAGTCCCCGCCGGACTGACGCTCTCTGAGATGGAACGCAAGCTGATCGAAGCAACGTTCGTCCGGTTCAACGGCAATCGCGAGAAAACGGCCAAGGCGCTGCAGATCGGTATCCGCACTCTGTCGGGCAAGCTCCGCGAGTACGGCTACCCGCCGCGCGGAGGCCCGGGGTCGAACATGCAGCCGTGGCCGCGGGCCGCGGAGATCGAACCGGAAACCACCGATTCCCTCCGCCGCGCCGCGTGATCATGGATTTGTAGGGTGGGCTGTGCCCACCAGTTATGAAGCGAGTCCCTCGTGGTGGTGGGCACAGCCCACCCTACGAGGAGCCGGAGCCTCCCATGTTGCAACCTTTGTTGGCCCAGTCGCCGTTGTCGCTGCTGAAGCAGGTGGCGCGGTTCACGGAACGCCGGCAGGACGTTCTCGCCGGGAACATCGCGAACATCGACACGCCCGGCTATCGGATGCGGGACTTGCCGGTGCAGCAGTTTCAGGCCGCACTGCGTCAGGCGCTGCAGCCGGCGCCGTCCGGTCCGATCCAGCCGTCGCCGGGAATTCCGTGGTCACTCGGTCAGCCACAATCGATGGGCGCCACCGAGTTGCCGATGGAAGAACTTTTCCCGGAGTCGCTGTTCCGCGCGCAGACCGTGGAGAAGCAGCCGGGAATCACGTTTCAGGACGCCAACAATCGCAGCCTCGAATACCAGTTTCTGGAAATGACGAAGAACTCGCTCCTGCAAAACTTCGCCCTGCAGGTGATGAACGCCCAATACGGCCAGTTACAAGCGGCGATTACAGGACAAGCATGAAAGGGTTGAGATTTGAGAGTTGAGGATTGAGGGTTGGAAAGCCAAGCACGCGGCGTCTGAATGCTTTGGTTTTCAACCCTCAACCTTCAACCCTCAACCCTCAACGAACCGGATGTTTCGCACACTCGACATCAGCGCCAGCGGATTGCAGGCGCAGCGAACACGAATGGACGTCATCGCCGGCAACATCGCCCATGCGCAGACGACGCTCAACGAGGATGGCAAGACGGAGCCGTTCCAACGGCGGATCGTCGTCCTCGCCGCACAGCAGGAAACCGCGGCAAAACCGGACGGCGGGCAAGCCGTGCAGGCGTCGATCGACATCGACACCGCCTCGCCGCCGCGGAAGGTCTACCAGCCCGGCCATCCACACGCCGACGCCAACGGCTACGTGAGCTTCCCGAACATCAACGTCATCACGGAATTTGTCAACGCCCTGGAAGCCAGCCGCGCGTACGAGGCGAATCTCACAGCGATGGACGTCACCAAGGACATGGCCGAGAACACATTTCGGATTTTGGGTTGATGGTTGAGGATTGAACGCCGGCCTGGAACGTCCCAAACGAACTTTTCCTCAACGCTTGCGGGTTCGCAGAACAAAGGAAGCCAATCCCATGCAGCCAATCCAACCGATGGGACTGACGCCGCCGCCGATGGCGGGGCCGTTGTTCGGCATGGAACCAGCGAAGACCGACGAGACGGGATTCCAGGATGCGCTGCGGGACGCCCTCCGCCAGACTCAGGCCTTGAGCAGCCAGTCTCAGCGGTCCGTCGAACAAGGCCTCGCCGGCAACGATCTGACGATGATCGAATCATTCACCGCTGTCCGCGAAGCCGACCTCGCGCTCCGCATGATGATCCAGATTCGGAACAAGCTGCTGGATGCGTATCAGGAGATCCAGCAGTTGAGAATGTAGGTTGTCGGTTGGGCGTGAATTTTCATGCCTCTCCAACCCCCAACCCACCACCCCATCAAATCCCGACTGACTTCCTTTTTCGTCGAACGTTCTCATGGACATCCTCCAACGCCTGATGAAGCAATTCTTCGAGCTGTATCGCTCGATGACGCCGAGCCAGCGCGGAACATTGGTCGCGGTCCCGCTGATGATCCTCGGCGGGTTCGCGTTCCTGATGTATTCCGAACGGAAGAGCCACGAGACGGCGTTGTCGTTCGGCAAGGTATTTTCGACGGAAGAAGTGATCGCCGCTGAGCAGGCTTTGATCAACGCCAAGCTGACGGAGTTTCGCCGCGTTGGCGGGCGGATCATGGTGCCGGCCCATGAAGTCGACCGCTACAACGCCGCGCTGCTGGAATTCGACGCGATTCCGACCGATCTCGGCTCGCAGATGCTGAGCAAGCTCGATTCGATGGGGCCGTTCTCCACCGACAAGCAGCGGCAAGACATGAAAGAGGCGATGCTGCTGAAGGAAATGCGGCGGATGCTGCGGGCCGTCCCCGACATCGAGGACGCCAGCGTCGTCGTCGCCAGTTCGCAGCGCCGGCCGACGTGGTCGCAGAAAACCAAAGTGACGGCGACCGTCTCCGTCAAACCGCGCGGCGGCCGGGAACTGTCGCCGAAACTGGTGCACGCCATCCGCTCCGCCGTCGCCAGCATGGTCCCCGATCTGCAGCCCACCGACGTCACGGTGCTCGACCGGGTCAACTCGAAAAGCCACACCGGCGACGACGCCAACGATCCGCTCGACGGCAAACTGATGCGCCGCATCCAGGAATTCACGCAGCACTACGAGCAGAAAATTCGCAACGACTTGCATTACATCCCCGACGTCGGCGTCACGGTGCAGGTCGACGTCGAAAACGTGAAGTCGTCGGTCATCAAGTCGCAGACGGTCGACCCGAAGAAGACGACGCCGCTGGCGACGCTCGAAAAAACGAATACCGACAATCTGCAACAGCGGATGCCGCGCGGCGAGGCGGGCGTCCGCGCCATGCGGCCTTCCAAGCTGCAGGACGACCAGACGGCCGGGCCGGACCGCACGCGGCAACAGACAGAATCGGAGACGAACACCGTCTTCGGCGTGTCGTACGAGCAGACGGAAAAAGCCTTGATTGCCGCCATGCCCAGGGCCGTGCAGGTCAGCGTATCGGTTCCGCGGGACTACTTCCGCAGCGTCGCCGATCAGCGCAAGGCGGCCGGCGAGCAAGACGGCGCCAAGACCGACGTGGTGGAAATTGAAAAAGTCGTCATCGCCGACGTGCAGAAATCGGTGGAGAAGCTCGTCCCGGGCGGCTCGAAGGACGCCGTCGTCGTGAAGACGGTCGACTTGGTGGAGAAGACTGCCGCCGAGCCGAAAGTTCCCGTGTTGGAACTGGTCTCTGAATGGCTGCGTCAATGGGCCGGCACAATCGGCCTGGCGATGTTCGCCGGTTGGGTGCTGTTAACGCTGCGCAAAATGTCGCCCGCGGTTCCGGCGACAGCGGACACGACAGAGCCCGATTTCGAAAGCCAGCGAATGAAACTCGCCGCGGCGGCCCAGCAGGACGCGGCGGATGCGACACCTCGCGAACCGACACGGCGAGATCTGATTCAAACGATCGTGAAAGACAACCCCGAAATGACGGCGTCCGTCATCGGCAAATGGCTGCAAGCGGCAAAATAATCCTCAAGCCTCATCCCTCAAGTCTCAAGTCTGATTTCTCATGGACGGCGTTCGGAAAGCTGCGATTCTGCTCCTGAGCCTGGAGAAGCCGCTCGCCGCGGAAGTTCTCAGCCAGATTCCGCGCGACCAGTTGGTCCAGGTGACAATGGAAATCGCCAAGATCAACGACGTCTCGAAGGATCAGCAGGAGGCCGTCCTCAACGAGTTCTCCGATCAGCTCCGCCAACTGACACCCATCGAACGGGGCGGGCTGAACTTTGCCAACGAGCTCTTGGAGCAGTCGCTCGGCAAAGACGGCGCCGGCCAGATTTTGGAGACCGTCAAGCAGTCGATGAACGCCGTGCCGTTCGCGTTCCTGCACAAGGCCGGGGCCGAGAGCCTGCTGACGTTCATCTCGGAGGAGCATCCGCAGACGATCGCGCTGATCATGTCGCATCTGCCGTCGAATCTCAGCGCGGAAGTCCTCAGCGGGTTGCCCTCCAACAAGCAATTGGAAGTCATCCGCCGCATCGCGACGATGGAGCAGACCAATCCGGAAGTCGTCAGCGACATCGAGCGGACGCTGCAGAGCCGCATGACGAACCTGTTCAATCAGCAGACGGAATCGCTGGGTGGCGTCCCGACCGTCGCGCAGATTCTCAACGTGACCGACCGGATGACGAACAAGGGAATTCTGGAAAGTCTCGAGCAGCAAGACGCCGAACTCGCCGACGAAATCCGCCGGCTGATGTTCGTGTTCGACGACCTGCTCAAGCTGGACAACAAGTCGATTCAAATTCTGTTGAAAGAGGTCGACAACAACCAGTGGTCGGTGGCCTTGAAAGGGGCGTCGGACGAAATCCGCAACAAGATTTTCTCGAATCTGTCGCAGCGCGCCGCGGAGACCCTCAAGGAAGAAATGGAATACCTCGGCCCGGTGCGCGTCAGCGACGTCGAGACGATGCAGCAGCAGATCGTCGACACCGTCCGCCGTTTGGAAGACTCCGGCCAGATCCAGGTCGCCAGCGGCAACGGCGAAGGCGACCAGTTTGTGACGTAAGGAACGATACCTACCGAGCGGGGGGTGTGAGCCCCATGTGGACCCGGAATCAGGGTCTTACGCCCCCGCTCGGAAGATTCTCAGGTGAACGCCAACCATGCTCCTCCCCGAACCTCAGCGATTGCTCAAAGCCAACGCCGTGCGCGAGCTCGGCACGCGGGTGGCGTATGACTTCGCGGATTTGCAGCAACAGGGCGAGGCCTATCTCGCGGAGGTGCGCGAACAGGCACGCGGTTTAGTCGCCGCGGCTCAGCAGGAAGCCGTCGCAATACAACAAAAGGCACAGCAAGAAGCGCGCGAGCAAGGCCGCCGCGAAGGTTTGAAGGAATCGGCCCGGATCATCGACGACCAGACGCGGCGGAACGTCGATCAGCAACTGACGGCGCGCGTGGCGACCACGTTGCCGGCGGTCGCCGCCGTGGCGCAAGCGATGCGGCAGGAACTTGATCACTGGCTCGTCCGCTGGGAAGAGATCGCAGTCCGCACGTCAGTCGCCATCGCCGAGAAGATCGTCCGGCAACAGTTGGAAACAAAACCGGAAATCGCGGCGGGGATGATTACCGCGGCGCTGCAACTGGCCGCCGGGCATCCGCAATTGCGCGTTCATCTCCATCCCGACGACATCGCCTCGCTCGGCGATCGCGCCGAGGATGTCGTCCGCGCGGCATCGACCTGCGCGGAGGCCGTCCTCGTTCCCGATCCCCAGATTGGCCGCGGCGGCTGCCGCGTTGAAACCCGCCACGGCGAAATCGACGCCCGTCTGGATACGATGCTCGACCGCATCGTGGAGGAGCTGCTGTCCTGAACACCGAAGCCGGGCGTCAACAGATCAAACCATGACCATCGCCGCGGAACAAATCGCTCAAATCCTCCCGGTCGGGCTGACGGGGCGCATCACGCGCTTGGTCGGCTTGACGGCCGCCGTCTCCGATTTTCCCGCGCCGCTTGGGGCACTCGTCCATCTCGAACGCGAGCATGGCGAAGTCGTCTCCGCGGAAGTCATCGGTTTTTCCGGCGAGGAAACGCTGCTGTTACCGCACGGCGAGTTGCAGGGCATCCGCCGCGGCACGCGAGTGCGGCTGAAGCAATCGCTCCCCGGTGTTCGCGTCGGCGACGGACTTTTGGGCCGTGTGATCAATTCGCAGGGACGGTTCCTGGATGAACATCCCCCCGCCGTGTTGCCGCATCGCCGCGCGTTGCATGCGCCGCCGATTTCGCCGCTCCATCGCCCGCGGATCGAATCGCCCCTGGCGACCGGCATCCGGGCCATCGACGGGATGCTCACGTGCGGTAAAGGACAGCGGCTGGGCATCTTCGCCGGCAGCGGCGTCGGCAAAAGCACGCTCATGGGTCAAATCGCCCGCACGAGTTCGGCGGATGTCAACGTCGTCGTGCTCATCGGCGAACGCGGCCGCGAAGTCCGCGAATTCCTAGAAAAGGACCTCGGGCCGGAAGGGCTCGCCCGGAGCGTCGTCGTCGTCGCCACCGGGGACGAACCAGCATTATTGCGATTGCGGGCCGCGTATCTCGGCACGGTGGTCGCCGAATATTTTCGCGACGCAGGCAAAGACGTGCTGCTCATGATGGACAGTGTTACGCGCTTCGCCCTCGCCCAGCGCGAGATCGGTCTTGCAGCGGGCGAACCCCCGGCGACGCGCGGCTTTCCCCCCAGCGTCTTCGCGTTGCTTCCTCGCCTGCTGGAACGGAGCGGACGCACGGGCCGCGGCAGTATCACCGGCTTCTACACCGTCCTCGTCGAAGGCGACGACACCAACGAACCGATCTCCGACACCGTCCGCGGCATCCTCGACGGCCACATCGTTCTCTCCCGCAAACTGGCGCATCAGGCCCACTTCCCCGCGATCGATGTGCTCGCCAGCATCTCGCGGTTGATGACCGACCTCGCCACGCCGGAACACATCACGGCGGCGAACACGCTGAAACAATTGATGGCCGCGTATCAGCAGTCGGAAGACTTGATCAACATCGGCGCGTATCAAGC